>JANOAH010000033.1:0-3940 GCA_031411075.1 Erythrobacteraceae bacterium | reverse complement strand
TTTCGCCGACCGCCTTGTCGGGTAGGCCCACCACTGAAAAGGCCGGCATTCCCGCGGCGATCTGGCACTGGACCTCGACCGCGCGGGCCTCGAGCCCGAGATAGGCGACCGTCGATACCAGCGCGACCACGCCTGTCCCCCCTGCCCAATCCAGGCGCCTTGATGGCAAAGGCCCTCGCCGGAGTCGAGGGCCGGTTCGGGGGGTGCGGTGACGGGCGAGCTGCGCCTCTAGCGTTTCAGGCGGTGGGTGCGCCCGCGGTCATGGCGCCGAGCCAGTCCGGCTCGGGTTGATCGAGATCATAACATTCGAAAATCAGGTGGATGCGATCGGTCGTACCTTCGTTGGTGACCGCGTGCGTCCTCATATTGTTGACCTCGACCGCCGTGCCTTCCCCGAAATGATAGGGCTGGCCATGGACAAAGAAGGTGACCCGATCGTTGGTGACAAGCGGCACGTGGATCTTGTGCGGCCATTTGGCGGCCGGGTTCATGTCCTTGTGGGGGTGGATTACTCCGCCCGGCGCCATCCTCGCCAGCATCACGCGCGGAAAGGCGGCGCGGGCATAGCCATAGTCGGCAGTGGCAGCCGCGAGGACCGGTTCCACCCTCGACCGCCACTCGCTCCACAGGGGGCCGTCATAGGAGTCGCGCCAGTCCGTGAAGTTGGAAACGAACCGCAAGATGATGTGGCGAGTCGCGTCGAGGGCGCCGAAGCGGTTGGGCTTGGCGGCGTTCTCGGCATCCCACACTGCTTCAGGCAAGTCGAGGACGGCGGCTTTCAAGGCGGTGATATCCACCGTTCCAAGTTGGCGAACGGTGTCCGTCTTGCGAGGGTTGGCGAACATTATCTCACCCTAGAATCTGTAATCAAACAGCACGAGGTCGCGAGCATAGAGGCTACCTACCGCCCCGATCAACTGGGGGTGCGGTAAGCCGGCGTTAACCTGCTCTGGCAGCACTCCGGCAAGCGCGCCGGGCCGAAGGTCGTGCGATGCACCTCCTTGCCATTCTCGCAGCCCTGTTCTTCGCCGTACCGGCTGCCGCGCAGCAGGTCGTCTACGACACCGTGGTCGAAACGGTCGAGATCGACACGGCCGGCGGCGAACGCCTGGTTGCGTCCTCGCCGGCCCCAGCGCCGCAGGGGATCGCCGCCTTCGGACCCTTCCGCGTGCTCGATCCGTCCCGCGCCGCGCTCGTTGATGAGACCGACGAGGCCAGCCCGGCGCAGTTCGCGGCACTGCTCAAGGCTTTCCCGCAGATCGCCACGCTCGAGCTGGTCGAAGTTCCGGGCACCCAGGACGACCACGCTAATCTCAAGCTCGGGCGGATGATTCGCGCCCGGGGCATTGCAACGCATGTGCCCGACGGCGGCTCGGTGCGCTCGGGCGGGGTCGAGCTGTTCCTTGCCGGGGTGCGCCACACCGCCGCGCCCGGCGCCGAGTTCGCGGTCCATTCGTGGGCCGACGAGGAGGGCCGCGAGGCGCGCGACTATCCGGCCGATGCGCCGGAGAACCGAGCCTATCTTGCTTACTACCGCGAGATGGGAATGGGCCCGGCCCAGGCCAGTGCATTCTACGCGATGACCAATTCGGTGCCGTTCGACCAGGCGCGCTGGCTCACGGCCGCCGATATGGGCCAGTGGGTGGCAATCAACTGAGCCACTTGCTTGACTTGGCGGGGCTGCTCCCGTAACGGCGCGCTTTCCGAAATTCCGGTCGGGCAACTGCCGATCCGCACAGTGAATTCCCGAGGTTTGTCATGAAGCGCACCTTCCAGCCCAGCCGCCTCGTCCGCGCCCGCCGCCACGGCTTCCGCGCCCGCGGGGCAACCCCGGGCGGCCGCAAGATCCTGCGCGCACGCCGCGCCCGCGGCCGCAAGAAGCTGTCGGCCTGACACCTGCCAAGCAATTGTCGGTCCTCACGCGCAGGGCCGACTTCCTGAACGCCAACCGGGGCCTGCGAATCGCACGTCCCGGTTTCGTGCTTCTGGCCCGCCCGAACGAAGGCGCCGGGCTGCGCTTTGGCATCACCGTGACCAAGAAGATCGGCAATGCGGTGGTCCGCAACCGGATGAAGCGGCGCTTCCGGGCGCTGGTGCGCGAGCTGCTGCCCAGCCAGGGCTTGCCGGACCACGATCACGTCCTGATCGGCCGCGAAGGCGGGATCGAGCGCAACTTTGCTTTGCTGCGCGAGGAACTCACGGCCGCGCTGAGCCGCGCCGCGGCCGGCAAGGGCGATCCGCCGCGGCGGCCGAAGGGCCAACGGTGACGGGCGTTCCTCAAATTCTCCCCGCCCGGGGAAGGTGGCGCCTCTCGACTTCGCTCGGGATAAACCACGCCGAAGGCGTGGCGCTGACGGAGGGGGCGCGGCAAAGCGCAACGTTACGTCCGAACTCGCCCCCTCCACCACCCGCTTCGCGGGCGGTCCCCCACCCCCGGTGGGGGAGGATTTCACAGTGATCGCCCGCCTCCTCATCCTGATCGCCCGCGCCTGGCAGCTCGGCCCCTCGAGGGTGCTCCCGCCGATGTGCCGCTATAGCCCCTCGTGCTCGCAATATGCGATCGTCGCGCTTGGCCGGCACGGTGCGATTAAGGGTGGCTGGCTGGCGCTCAAGCGTCTATTGCGCTGCCACCCGTGGGGCGGGCACGGCCACGATCCGGTGCCCTGAGCGGGTCATTTCCGCACCGGCAGGCGACTGACAGGACCACTCTTTCGTGACGAATCAACGCAACATGATCCTGGCGATCGTTCTGGCGGGGCTGCTCCTGTTCGGCTGGGACGCGGCGGTGCGCTACTTCTATCCGCAGTCGGCGCAGGGACCGCAGGCTAGCCGCCCGCCCGCCGAGGCTCCCCCCTCGCCAGGCACTCCGACGCGGGAAGGCGGCCTGACAAGTGCCGCGGACCAGGCGCTGGAGGCGAAGGACCTCAAGACGGCGTTGGCCGCGCCCGGCCGCGTCAAAATCGCCGCCCCGGGCCTGTCCGGCTCGATCAACCTGACCGGCGCCGTGCTCGACGACCTCACTATCAACCGCCACACCGCCGCGGTCGACAAGGCGAGCGGCCCGGCGCGGATTTTTTCGCCGGCGGGCACTCCGGCGCAGCAGTTCGCCCAGTTCGGCTGGGTGGCGGCCGCCAACGGCGGTACGCCGCCGGCCCTCCCTACAGCGACGACGGTCTGGACCGCTCCGGCCGAAGCGAGGCTCACCCCACAGACCTCGGTGACCCTGACCTGGACCAACCCGACCGGCCAGGCCTTCGCCGTGCGCTACGCGATCGATGCCGACTACATGATCACCGCGACCGCGACGATGACCAACCGGGGCACCGCGCCGGTCGCCGTGAAGCCGTTCGCCCTGCTCAACCGCACCGACAAGACCGCCGCGCTCGATGGCTGGAACATCCATTCCGGGCCCTTCGGCGCGTTCGACGGCAAGGTCAGCTTCGCTCCCGACTACGATGAGGTGAGCGAGGGCGGCGAGATCAACAATGCGGGCAAGACCAACTGGATCGGCTTCACCGACATCTACTGGATGTCGACCCTGATCCCCGAGGCCGCTCAGGCCACCAGCACCTACCGCGCGCTGGGCAAGAACATCTACCGCGCCGACGTGATCTATCAGCCGCAGATCGTCGGGCCGGGCCAGGCGCTGACCCGCACCACGCGCCTGTTCGCCGGGGCCAAGGAGAGCCCGGTGCTTGACCGCTACGAGGAGGCCGGGGTGGCCAAGTTCGGCCTGGCCATCGACTGGGGCTGGTTCCGCTGGTTCGAGAAGCCGATTTTCTGGCTGCTCAGCGAGTTGTTCCGCCTGACCGGCAACTTCGGCGTGGCGATCATCCTGCTTACGGTGATCGTGCGCGCGCTGATGTTCCCGATCGCCCAGCGCCAGTTCGCCTCGATGGCGCAGATGCGCGCGATCCAGCCCAAGATGAAGGCGCTGCAG
>JANOAH010000032.1:0-6088 GCA_031411075.1 Erythrobacteraceae bacterium | reverse complement strand
GAACGCCTCCTCGGCGCGCGTTGGCGGCCGTGGCTGCCGGCTGCATTTTGCGGCGCCGCGGCGCTGCCGCAAATCCGCCCTGGGCGGCGCAAGATGCTGCTCCAATCGCTTAGCGAAGCCGCCGCCACCGCGCCCGGCTGGTCCGAACGCGAACCGTGCTTCTATCCGGAGAAGGTCGAAGCCGAAGCGGCCTGATCCGCTAATACAGCCCATCAATCCGCGTCGCATAACGCTGGCGGATCTGGTGGCGGCGAATCTTGAGGGTGGGGGTCATTTCGCCGTTGTCGATGGTGAAGGATTCGTCGGCGAAGGCGAACTTGCGGACCTTTTCGAGGACCGAAAGCTCGATATTGACGCGGTCGACCGCGGCCTTGATTGCGCTCCTGAACGCGGGAAGCCCTTGCAAGGCGGTGAGGTCGAATTTCTCGCCATTGGCCTTGGCCCAGTCGTGCGCCCAGGCCGCTTCGGGCACGATTACCGCCACCATGTAGGGCCGCTTGTCGCCGCTGACCATCGCCTGGGCAATCTCGCGCTGCAGCGTGAGCATCCCTTCGAGTTTTTGCGGGGCGATGTTGTCACCCTTATCGTTGACGATGATGTCTTTCTTGCGGTCGGTGATGAGGATGCGGCCGCGGTCGTCGAAATGGCCGATGTCGCCGGTGTGCAACCAGCCGTCGATCACGGTCTTCGCGGTGTCGGCTTCGTTTTGCCAGTAGCCTAGCATCACCAGTTCGCCCTTGATCAGGATTTCACCGTCCTCGGCGATCCTGATGTCGACCCCGCGCAGCGGCGGGCCGACCGTGTCGAGCTTGACCCCGGCGGAAGGATAATTGCAGCACGCCACCGGCGCGCATTCGGTCTGCCCATAGCCTTGTAGCATCACCAGGCCCATCGATTCGAAGAACGCGCCGACTTCGGGGTTGAGCGGCGCGCCGCCTGAGACCAGCGCCTTGATCCGCCCGCCGAACCGCGCCTTGACCTTGGGCCGCAAAGTCAGGTCGAGGAGGCGTTCGATCGGCCAGTCGGCGAGCGAGCGGCGCCCGGCGGCGCGGCGTTCGGCCAGCGCGAGGGCCTGGTCGAGCAGAAACTGCGCCAGCTTGCCCTGCTTTTCGACTTGCGCGATCAGCCGCCCGCGCAACACTTCGAACAATCGCGGCACCACGATCATGAAAGTCGGGCGTGCTTCCTCGAGATTGCTGGCGAGCTTGTCGAGCCCTTCGGCGAACCAGATCTCGGCGCCCAGCCCGATCGGCAGGTAAAGCCCGGCGGTATGTTCGAGCGCGTGGCTCAAGGGCAGGAACGACAGGAACCGTTCGTCGCCCCAGCCGAAATCGCCCATCAGCACTTCGGCCGCGCCGTCGACATTGCGCATGATCGCGCCGTGCGACAGCACCACGCCCTTGGGGCTGCCGCTGGTGCCGCTGGTGTAGATGATGCACGCCGGGGTGCGCCGCTCGATCGTCGCGAGCCGCGCTTCGACCGCGGCCCTCGCCGCTGCCGCGTCACCTTCGATCAGATGGTCCCAGACGTGGCAATCGAAGCTGCCGCTCTGCCCGCTGCGGATCGCGTCGATGCCGATCAAGTGGTCGGCAATGGCCGAGCCGACCATCGCCGGCAGCAGCACGTCGGCCAGCTTCTGGGTCGAGACGATAACAATCTTCGCGCCCGAATTGTCGAGGATGTGGCGATGATCGCGTTCGGTATTGGTGGTGTAGGCGGGCGTGGTGATCCCGCCCGCGGCCATGATGGCGAGATCGGCGATCGCCCACTTCGGCCGGTTTTCGCTCACCAAAACGACTCGGTCGCCGGTCTCGAGGCCGAGCCGGCGCAGCGCTTCGGCCAGCAGGCACACTTCGTCGGCCACGGCGCGCCACGATTGCCCGCGCCATTCGCCCTTGGTCTTGGCGGTCAGGAACGGGCGGTCGGCGCGCTCATCGGCGCGGTCGAGGAACAGCCGGACGAGATTCGGGCAAGTCTCGAAATCGGTCAGCTGCAAGGTCGGCCTCTCCCCTTTTGCCTACGGCTTAAGGCCGCGCGGCGGGGGCGGCAAGCGCCAGCTATTGACCTTCGGAGCGCGTGCCCGCCGGGGCCAGTGGAGGTTGTGGGGTCGCCGGGATCGCCACCAGCGGATCGAGCCGCGGATCGAACGCCGCGACCCAGCCTTGCGGCGTCCACAGCGCGCCGGTGGTGCGCAGCAACTGTTCGAACGGGGTGATGCGGGCATGGCCAAGGCGCTGCAGTTCGGGCCCGAGCGCTTCCATCCAGGTGCCCTTTTCGACCAGCACGTTGTTATCGCCCTGCGCCATCACGAACGGCAGCCCCAGCGCCTCGCGCAGAGGCAGGTGGAAATCGATCACGCCGATGATCGCGCGGGCGGTCTGCACCGGGATCAGCCCCCCGCCGGCCGCGCCGATGGTCAGGAAAGGCCGCCCTTGCGGATCGTAGACCACGGTCGGCGCCATCGAGCTGGCCGGCCGCTTGCCGCCGGCAACGGCGTTGGCCAGCGGGCGCCCGTTCGCCGTCGGCGCGAAGGAAAAGTCGGTCAGTTCGTTGTTGAGGAAGAACCCGCCGTAAAGCAGGCCCGAGCCGTAGGCGCTTTCGACGGTCGAGCCGACGCTGACCATGTCGCCTGATGCATCCACGGCGACGAAATGGGTCGTGCCATGCTCGGGCACCAACTCGCCTTCGGCCAGCGCCATAGGCGCGCCGACCGGAGTTCCCGGCGCCGCCGCGGGTGTGGTCGCGGCGGGGTCGATCAGGGCGCTGCGCCCGGCCAGATAGGCGGGATCGAGCAGGCCGGTGAGCGGGACGGCCACGAAGTCGGGATCGCCGATCCAGCGTGCGCGGTCGGCATAGGCCAGCCGCTGCGCCTCGACGAACAGATGCCAGGTCACCGGGTTGCGTTCGCCCAATGCGGCAAGATCGAAGCGTTCGAGCAGCTTGAGCGTGGCCAGCACCGCATAGCCGCCCGACGATGGCGGCCCCATCGTGCAGACACGGTACAGCCGATAGACCGTGCACGCCGGCGGGCGATCCTTGACGCGATAGTTGGCGATGTCCGCCGCGCTCATCGCCGGCTGGCGCGGGGTGTCGGCGGCGATTCGCGCGGCCATCGCTTCGGCGAACTCACCGCGATAGAAGCTGTCGGGTCCGTCGCGAGCGATCATCTCGAGCGACCGAGCCAGCGCCGGCAGGTGGATCGTGGAGCCGGCACCGGGAGCGCGGCCGTCGGGCAGGAAGAACTGCGCTTTGCCGTCCGGATCGCGCGCGGCGCTGGCGGTATTGGCGGCGAGCCACTGGCTGTAGCGCGGGGTCGCCTGGAAGCCGTCGCGGGCGAGCGCGACGGCCGGGGCCACCAGCTCGGCCCAGGGCAACTTGCCGTGGCGGCGATGCGCTTCGGCGGCGAGCGCGACATTACCCGGCACACCGATGCTGAGCCCGCTGAGGATCGCGGCGCGGCGTTCGCGCGGGGTGCCGCCGGGCTGCAGAAACCAGTCCGGCCCGGCGGCGGCCGGGGCTGCCTCGCGGCCGTCGATGGTCTCGACCGCGCCGTCTCTCGCGCCGTGAACGTAGAGCCCGCCGCCGCCCAGGCCCGTGCTCTGCGGCTCGATCACCGACAGTACGAACAGCATCGCGATCGCCGCGTCGGTGGCGCTGCCGCCGCGCGCCAGGATCGCTTCGCCCACCGCGCCGGCGCGCGGATCGTTCGCTGCCGCCACGCCGCCGGTAACTCGCGACGGCGGCGGCGTGGCTGTGACACAACCCTGCAGCAACAGCAGCGACGCGGCGAACAGCGAGAGTTTGCGCAGCAGCATCGCCCGGCCCGCTATTCGCTTCCCACCGTCTCGGCAACCGAGGCGAAGCCGTCGCGGCGCAGCAGCGCCTCGAGTTCGGCCACGATGCGCCGGGCAATGCCGGGGCCTTGGTAGACCATCGCGCTGTAGAGCTGGACCAGGCTCGCCCCGGCGCGGATGCGCGCCCAGGCATCGGCGCCGCTGGCGATTCCGCCGACCGCAACCAGCGGCAGCGCTCCGCCGGTTGCACGGCGGAAGTCGCGCAGCCGCTGCAAGGCTAGCGGGGCGAGCGGCGCGCCCGATAGCCCTCCCGCCTCGCCGGCATGGCGAGAGCGCAGCGGCGGCCGCGACACCGTGGTGTTGGCGACGATCAGTGCGCCGAGCCGCTTGTCGATGGCAATCCGGGCGATGGCGTCGATGTCAGCGGGTTCGAGATCGGGTGCGACCTTGAGCCAGACCGGCGGCCCGTCCGCTCCCCGCGCCGCGAGCACCGCATCGAGCAATCCGGCGAGCGCGCCTTCGTCCTGCAGCGCCCGCAGGCCCGGTGTGTTGGGACTGGAGATATTGACTGCGAGATAATCGGCGAGCGGGGCCATGACCTGCGCCATCTGCGCGTAATCGGCCACGCGGTCGGCCGAATCCTTGTTGGCGCCGATGTTGATGCCGAGCACCCCCTGGCGAGCCCGCTTTGCCAGCCGGGTGGCGGCGGCCGCCGCGCCGCCGTTGTTGAAGCCCATGCGGTTGATGACCGCGTGGTCTTCGGTGAGGCGAAACAGCCGCGGGCGCGGGCTGCCGGCTTGCGGGCGCGGGGTGATCGAGCCGACCTCGACGAAGCCGAACCCCTGGCCCAGCAGCGCATCGGGCACGTCGCCGTCCTTGTCGAATCCAGCTGCCATGCCGAGCGGATTGGGAACGGTGAGCCCCGCGACCGTGGTCGCCAGCGTCCCGCCGGGCACGGCCGGCCGGCGCGGCAGCGCCTTTAGCCCGGCGAGCGCGAGGCCATGCGCGGCTTCGGGATCGAGCGCGAACAGGGCCGGTCGGGCGAGGCGGTACAGCACCGGTGTGGCTATGGCAGCGCGGCGAAATCAAAAAACCCCAAATCGGAAGAATATGTCGCATTCTTACAAGCCGGGTCCGATTCGCTGCGCTAGCGCCCCGATTGCGACCCGAAGGGCTCGGAGCATTTTGCATCGAGTTCTCGACTTTGACAGGGCGGTCCGTTCGCGGGCCGCCCTTTTTTTGGCCTCGCCGAATCGGGGCGTTTGAAAAGCGGGCCGCACGCGCCTAAATGAAATCGGAACGAATCACTCCGATTTGAGGTTGAGCGCCTATGCGCCTGTCGAGCATGGCCGATTATGCCGTCGTCACGATGTGCGCCGCCGCGCGCCATTGCGGCACTGCGCGCGTTTCGGCGAGCGACCTGGCGCGCGAAACCGGGCTACCGGCGCCGACGGTACAGAAACTGGTCAGCACGCTGAGCAAGGCCGGGCTGCTGCGCTCGGCGCGCGGTGCCGGGGGCGGGCTCAAGCTGGCGCGGCCGGCCGCGGCGATAAGCCTCGCCGATATCGTCGAGGCGGTCGAAGGTCCGATCGCGCTGACCCCGTGCGTCGAGCACGGCCGCCACGATTGTGCGCTCGAAGCGTGCTGCGGCGTCCGCCCGCACTGGGACCTGGTCAACGACACCTTGCGCGGCGCGCTTGCCGGCGTCCCGCTAACCCAGCTCGCGCGGCCACAGGTGCCGGCATGAGCGAAGAGATCGACATTCAGGATCGCGCCGCCCGCGACGCCGCCGCGCGCGCAGCCGAGTACGAACACGGCTGGTCGGCCGAGATCGACACCGAATTCGCGCCCAAGGGCCTCTCCGAAGACACCGTCCGCTTCATCAGCGCCAAGAAGGACGAGCCGCAGTGGATGCTCGACTGGCGGCTGAAGGCGTTCCGGCTGTGGCTGGACATGGCCGAACCCGACTGGGCCAAGATCGGCTATCCGAAAATCGATTACCAGGACGCGTTCTACTACGCCGCGCCCAAGGCCAAGCCCAAGCTCGCCAGCCTCGACGAGGTCGATCCTGAAATTCTCGAGGTGTACAAGAAGCTCGGCATTCCGATCGAGGAGCAGAAGGTGCTCGCCGGGGTCGAGGGGGCGCGCAAGGTCGCGGTCGACGCGGTGTTCGATTCGGTCAGCGTCGCGACCACCTTCCGCGAAGAGCTGAAGAAGGCGGGCGTGATCTTCCTCTCGATCAGCGAAGCGATCCGCGAGTACCCCGATCTGGTGAAGAAGTGGCTCGGCAAGGT
>JANOAH010000031.1:0-2054 GCA_031411075.1 Erythrobacteraceae bacterium | reverse complement strand
GTGTTGAACGGAACCGTGCGGATGCCCGCCGGCGCGCTTGGCGCATTGCAAGCGGCCGCGGGCCGCATGGTCGCGGCGACGCTGGAGGAGCCGGGCTGCATCCGCTATGCATTTGCGCAGGACCTGCTCGATCGCGACCTGATCCACATTACCGAAGCGTGGCGTGATCAGGCTTCGCTCGATGCCCACTTCGCCACCGCGCACATGGTTGAATGGCGTGCTGCGCTGGCCGACATCGGCATGACCGAACGCAACCTCCGCGTGTACCAGACCGACGAGGGTACTGCCCTCTGAAGCCCGGGCCGAGCGACTTAGGCGCGCGGCTCGCTCAACATCGCCAAGCTCAGCCCCTCGGGAATCGCACTCCGCTCCTCGCCCGCCTCGTTGACCGTTGCGCGGCGCATGTCGCGTTTGTGGTGGCGGTAGTCGTATTCGGTGCCGCGGTGGAGGGTGCAGCGGTTGTCCCAGATGAGGATGTCGCCGGCGCGCCATTTGTGCGCGTAGATGAAGCGGCGCTGGGTGGCGAAGGCGAGCAGCTGCTCGATCAGCGCCCGCGATTCTGCTTCGGGCAGGTCCAGAACCGCTTCGGTATGCGCGCCCACGAACAGCGTCGGGCGGCCGTTGGCGCTGGTTCGGACCAGCGGGTGTTCGGCGCGCATGTAGGGGGCGAGCGGGCTGTCGTCGGCCACCGCGGCGCCGGCCTTGCGCCGTGAATGGAAGTAATTGTGCCGCGCGGTGAGGCCGGCGATGCGGCGTTGCAGCGGCCCCGGCAGCGCGTCGTACACCGCGCGCATGTCGATCGTTTCGGTGTCGCCCTTTTCCGGCGGGACGATCACCCCGCGCAGCATCGACCACTTCGAGGGCAGGTCGTTGAAGCTGCTGTCGGCATGGAACAGCTCGTTGCCTTTGGCGATGCTGGCGCGCGGCCCTTCGGCATCGGCGATGGTGCCGTCGGCGTTGAGGTTGGAGACATCGTAGAGCCCGAACGCCACCCGCCCGCCGGCATGCGGCTTGGCTCCAGGCAGTTCGAGTGGGCCGAACGCGCGGGCGAAGGCGAGCTGCTGTTCGTCGTCGATATGACCCTGGTCGCGAATACACAGCACCGCGTATTCGGCCATCGCCGCTTCGACCGTGGCGACAAGATCGGGCGTCAGCGCCGCGGTGTCGGCGCCGGTCAACTCGGCGGCGAATAGCGGGTGCAGCGGGCGCAGCGCGAAAGCCATGGCGCGTAGTTAGGCGCTCGCCCGTTGCCATGACAAGCACCGGCGTTATGCTGCGCCCCGCAACGAAGGGGACGGGCGATGGACGACGGCAAGCGCGCGGCACTGGCCAAGGTGCCCGCGGTGACGCTCGGCTTCTGGATCATCAAGATCCTCGCCACCACGCTGGGCGAGACCGGTGGCGACAGCGTGTCGATGAGCTGGCTGGGCGAAACCACGCCCGATGCCGGCGCCGGCGGGCTCAACGGCTATCTCGTCGGCACCGCGATCTTCGGGGCGCTGCTGGTGGTCCTGGTCTGGGCGCAAATCCGCGCCCGCCGGTTCAATCCCTGGCTGTACTGGGCCACCATCGTCGCCTCGACCACCGCCGGCACCACGCTCGCCGATTTCGCCACCCGCTCGATCGGGCTCGGCTATCCCGGCGGATCGCTGCTGCTGTTCGCCTGCGTTCTGGCCTCGCTCGTCGCCTGGTATCGCGCCACCGGCTCGATCAACGTCAACACGATCGTCTCCCCACGCGAAGAGCTGTTCTACTGGATTACCATCACCTTCTCGCAGACGCTCGGCACCGCGCTGGGCGATTGGATCGCCGATTCGAGCCTCGGCTACGGCGGCGGGGCGCTGTTCTTCGGGGCGCTGCTGCTGGCGCTGGCAGCGCTCTATTACCTGACCTCGATCAGCCGGGTCGGACTGTTCTGGGCCGCCTTCATCCTCACTCGCCCGCTCGGCGCGACGATCGGCGATTGGCTCGACAAGCCGCTCGGCAGCGGCGGGATGGAGGTCAGCCGCCCGCTGGCGTCGCTGGTCATCGCGGTGCTGATGGTGGTGCTGATC
>JANOAH010000030.1:0-2967 GCA_031411075.1 Erythrobacteraceae bacterium | reverse complement strand
AGGCAATCGACTGCTCCAGGCGCGGGAAGGATCCGTCGCGCCTGATCGCGCCGCCGACCGCCTGAGGCGCGCGCTCAATCCTTCGAAAACGGGTTCTTCGGGCTGCGCAGGCCCAGCCGCACCGGCACCGCGCCGAAGCCCAGTTCCTTGCGGATCGAGTTGACCAGATAGCGTTCGTAGCTCGACGGCAGATCGTCGAGCCGGGTCCCGAACACCACGAAGCTGGGTGGGCGGGTCTTGATCTGGGTGATGTAGCGCAGTTTGATGCGGCGGCCGCCAGGGGCGGGCGGCGGATTGGCTTCCATCGCCTTGTCGAACCATCGGTTGAGCGCGGCGGTGGGAACGCGGCGGCTCCATTGTTCGCGCAGCTCGAACGCGGCGCCGAGCAGCTGGTCGAGCCCTTTGCCGGTGCGCGCCGAGACGGTCAGCAGCGGCACCCCCTTCAATTGCGCGAGACCTTCGTCGAGCGCGGCGCGAATTCCGTTGAACAGCCCGCTGGCGTCTTCGGCCCCCACTTTGCCAGCTACGTCCCACTTGTTGACCGCCACCATCAGCGCGCGGCCTTCCTCGAGTACGAGGTTGGCGATCTTCAGATCCTGCACTTCGAGCCCGCGGGTGGCGTCGAGCAGCAGCACCACGACTTCGGCGAAATCGACCGCGTGGCGCGCGTCGGCAACCGCGAGCCGCTCGAGCTTGTCGTCGACCTTGGCCTTCTTGCGCATGCCGGCGGTGTCGATCAGCTTGACCGCGCGCGGCTCGCCAGTGGCGGGATCGAGCCACTGCCACGGCACCGCGATCGAATCGCGGGTGATCCCGGCTTCGGGCCCGGTCACCAGCCGGTCCTCGCCGAGCAGACGGTTGATCAGGGTGGACTTGCCGGCATTGGGCCGCCCGACGATAGCCAGCGCGAGCGGTCCCGCGGCACGCTCTGCCCCTTCGACAAGCTCAGGGTGAGCGGGGTTTGCATCGTCTTCCCGCTCATCCTCAGCCGGTCGAAGGATGTATGGCCGCAGCGCCTCGTAAAGATCGGCAACGCCTTCGCCATGCTCGGCCGAAATCGGCACGGGCTCGCCGAGCCCGAGCGAGTAGGCCTCGAGAATGCCCGACTGGCCCGAATTGCCCTCGGCCTTGTTGGCGGCGAGCACCACCGGAACCTCCTGCTCGCGCAGCCAGCGGGCAATCTCCTCATCCAGCGGGGTCAGGCCGGCGCGCGCGTCGACCACGAACAGCGCCACGTCGGCGCCCTTGAGCGAGACTTCGGTCTGCGCGCGCATCCGGCCGGGCAGCGTCTCGGCATCCTCGTCCTCCCACCCGGCGGTATCGACCGCGGTGAATTCGAGCCCGAGCAGCCCCGCCTCGCCGAAGCGGCGGTCACGGGTCACCCCGGGCCGGTCGTCGACCAGCGCGAGGCGCTTGCCGACGAGGCGATTGAACAGCGTCGATTTGCCGACATTGGGTCGGCCGATGATCACGACTTCGGGCAGGGCACGCGCCATGGCCGCGCAGGTGGCGGGTCGGGGCGCGGTTGGCAAGCGAAACGCGGGGCACCCTCACCCTCCCACGCCCTGCGGGCGCGGGCCCCTCCCTTTCCCACTGGGAGAGGGAGGAGGCGGCGAAGTCGCCGAAGGGTGAGGGTGAGCGGCGATGCGGTGCGGAAGGTTCCTTCTCCCGCGAAGCGAAAAAATTGGTTCGCGCCAAGATCGCAGAGGAGCAGAGACCGCAGAGGATCAGCGCAACATCTCTGCGTCCTCTGCTCCTCTGTGGTCTCTGCGCGAAACTCTTGTTCTGGCGGCGGACGCCGCAAAAAACCATTTTCCTACCCGGTGCCACCTGTGCTTGGGTCTGCCCTGCCGAGAGTGGATTTGCGTTGCGCCGAGCCGGCACGAAACCTTCTACCGACGGCAGAATGTAACCTGTCACCGATTTCAAAAAATACTGACCTACGCAGAAAAAAGGACTGCAACCAGGGTTACATCTGGACCGCTTTGTAACTCTACCAGCTGCCGGTGTTGGGCATGCTCGCCCACGGTTCCTGCGGTTCGAGCTTGCCGTCCTGGAGCAGCTCGATCGAGATCCCGTCGGGCGTCTTGACGAAGGCCATGTGCCCGTCGCGCGGCGGGCGGTTGATGGTGACGCCGCCGTCCATCAGCCGTTGGCACGTGGCGTAGATGTCGTCGGTGCGATAGGCGAGATGGCCGAAGTTGCGCCCGCCGGTGTAGTCTTCGGCTGGGCTGCCATCCTCGGGCGGCCAGTTGTAGGTCAGCTCGACTTCGGCGACGTCCTGCTGCCCCGGCGCGGCGAGGAAGTAGAGCGAGAAGCGGCCACCCTCGTGGTCCATCCGCCGCACTTCTTCGAGACCCAGCAGCTTGAAAAACGCCAGCGTGGCTTCGGGTTCGGTGATGCGGATCATCGTGTGCAGGTATTTCATCGCCAGCCTCACTCCATTCATCGCTATTCAAGCACGGTTCATCGCAGGTTTAGCAGAGTGCCATGCGGTGGATCGATCCACCCAGGGACTAGAAACCGATGACCGACACTAACCATGAGGAGCCTGTTTTAGCCACCCCCTTCTGGCGCCGGGCGCGCGCGCAAACCGCGCTCGCCACCGCCGGTATTCTCTCGCTGGGCCTGATCGCCGGCGGCTATCTGCTCGGCGACGGGCTGACCCGGGCGCGCGCCGCCGACCGCTCGGTGACCGTGCGCGGTCTCGCCGAAAAGGACGTCACCGCCGATCTCGCCACCTGGACGATCGCCTATTCGTCGAGCGCCGGGGACATGGCGAGCGCGCAGGCCGGGGTCGACCAGGATACAGCCGCGATCCGCGCCTTCTTCAAGGAACTGGGCTTTCCCGAAGCCGCGCTGCAGCCGACCGGGGTCAACGTCTCGAGCTATCTGCAGGACGGGGTGCCGGTGTTCACCGTGCGCCAGCGCATGGCGCTGCGCACCACCGACATTGCCCGCGCCCAG
>JANOAH010000029.1:0-3406 GCA_031411075.1 Erythrobacteraceae bacterium | reverse complement strand
GGTTCCGGCGAGCTCGATCCGGCCTCCGAACCCGCCTTCGAGCAGGCCAACCGCCTGCAACAGCGTCGACTTGCCGGTGCCCGAGGGGCCGAGCAGCGCGACGATCTCACCTGGCATGATCGTCAGGTTGACGCCTTTCAGCACATCGATCTTCACCCCGCCCTGCTCGAAGCTGCGGGTCAGATCGGTCAGGCGGACGACAGCGTTACTCATAGCGCAGCACCTGCACGGGATCAGTCCCGGCGGCGCGGTAGGCCGGGTACAGCGTGGCGAGGAAGCTGAGCCCCATCGCCATCACGCAGATCGCCAGCACTTCGAACGGATCGGTGCGCGCGGGCAGTTCGGTGAGGAAGCGGATTTGCGGGTCCCACAGGTTCTGCCCCGTCGCGATTTCGATCACCCGCACGATCGGCTGCCGGAAGATGAGGATCAGGAAGCCCAGGATCAGCCCCGCCGCGGTGCCGATCGCGCCGATCGCCGAGCCGGTGGTGACGAACACCTTGAGCAGGCTCTTTCGCGTCGCGCCCATGGTGCGCAGAATGGCGATGTCGCGGGTCTTCGAGCGCACCAGCATGACCAGCGAGGAAAGGATGTTAAACGCCGCGACCAGGACGATGATCGACAACGCGAAGAACATAGCCACACGCTCCACCTGCAGTGCCTCGAACAGCGACAGGTTGATCGTCTTCCAGTCGGTCACCACCGCCTGGCCCTGAAGATGCCGGGCGAGCGGGGCGAGAATCTCGCCGACGTCATCGGCATCGGTGGTGGTGACTTCGATCATGCCGATCGAATCCCCCATCAAGAGCAGCGTCTGAGCGTTGGGGATCGGCATGACGATGAACGTCTCGTCATAGTCGTACACACCGACTTCGAAGATCGCCGCCACGTCATAGCCGACCTGGCGCGGCACGGTGCCGAACGGGGTCGAGCGGCCTTGCGGGTTGATCACCGTGATCACGTCGCCCACCCGCACACCGAGATTCTGCGCTAGGCGGGAGCCGATGGCGATTGTATCGGCGCCCGGCCGCAGCGCGCTGAGGTCGCCCATCATCACGTTGGGCTTCAACCGGCCGATGTCTTGCGGCGTGTTGCCGCGCAGGATCACCGCTTCGACGCGCCCGTTGAACGTGGCGAGCAGCGGCTGTTCAATCAGCGGTGTCGCCCGCACCACACCCTCGGTCGCGCGGGTTTCCGCTAGAGTCTGCTCCCAATTGTCGAGCCGGCCGCCATAGGCCTGGACGATGGCATGACCGTTGAGACCGGTAATCTTGTCGATCAGTTCGGCGCGAAAGCCGTTCATAACGCTCATCACGATGACCAGCATCGCCACGCTCAGCGCGACCACGCCGATCGAGATCGAGGCGACCAGCGCGATCACCGCCTCGCCGCGCCCGGGCAGCATGTAGCGCTTGGCGATGGTCCATTCGAACGGGCTGAGGATCACGGTCAGGCGGCCGCCTTGTGGATATAGACCGCGCGTTCATGGCTGAACGCCTTGAACCCGAAATAGCCGTGATAGCTGCCCATCCCGCTGCCGTTGACGCCGCCGAACGGCAGCCGGTTTTCGAGATAGTGCGAGAACACGCCGTTGACGGTGACTCCGCCAGATGAGGTACGGTCGAGCACCTTCTGCACGTTCGCCTCGTTCGGGCTGAACACGTACAGCGCCAGCGGCTTGTCGCGCGCTTCGATGTATTCGATCACCTGGTCGAGACGGTCGTACGTCATCACCGGCAGAACGGGGGCGAAGATTTCTTCCTGGAGAATCTTCATCTGCGGGGTGACGCCGGTCAGCATGGTCGGGTGGACAGTGAGATCGTCCGCATCGAGCGCCCCGCCGGCAACCACCTGCGCGCCCTGTGCCACGGCATCGTCGAACAGCCCCTTCACCCGGTTGAAATTGCCCTGGTTGACGATCTGGGCGATCGCTTCCTTCTTGATCTGCCCGCCTTCGTAGAGGTTCGCGTCGACGTTCGACTTGAACGCGGCGACGAGACGATCCCGATCGCCCTCGCGCACGAACACATAGTCGGGGCAGATGCAGGCCTGGCCGCCGTTGAACTGCTTGGCCCCGGCGAGCGCCGCGCCGATCGCTTCGACATCGGCGCCCTCGTCGATGATCACCGGCGACTTGCCGCCGAGCTCGAGCGTGACGGTGGCGAGGTGCTTGGCCGCCGCCGCCATGACGATCTTGCCGACGCGGGTGCTGCCGGTGAAAAAGATGTGGTTGAACGGCAGCTCGAGCAGCGCCTCGGCCACCTCGACCCCGCCTTCGAACACGGCGACCTCGTTTTCGTCGAACACCTCGGCGATGATCTTCGCCGCGATGGCGGCGGTGTTGGGGCACAGGTCGGTCAGTTTGACCATGCAGCAGTTGCCCGCGGCAATTGCGGCGGCGAGCGGGCCGAGCACCAGGCCGAGCGGGAAGTTCCACGGCCCCAGGATCAGGCACACCCCGCGCGCCTCGGGCACGATCATCGCCCGGTCGTTGGGTTCACGCGAGGGCGTGACCTCGGTCGGCTGCATCCATTCGTCGAGGCTGTCGAAGTTGAGCTGAATATTGCCGAGCACGTTCAAGACTTCGGTGACGCGGATTTCGCCTTCAGGCTTGCGCGTATCCTGCCGAACCGCGGCGACAATGGCGTCGGCGTTGGCTGCGACTGCGTCCTTGAGCCTGGCCAGCTTGGCCTTGCGCTCGGCGGCGGTGCTGGCCTTGACGTCCCACTGATGGGCGCGCTGCAGTTCGAACACGCGGGCGATCTCGGCGGCGGTGGTCATGCGGTCAGGCTTTCGGCTGCGAAAGGGGGGAAGCGGAGTGCCGATTACGGCCGGAACGCGACGCTGTCGAGCCGCCAGCGGCATTCGAGTCCGTCGATCTCGAGCTTGTCGAGAGCGAAGTTGCGCGGTGTGCTGACGCCGACGACTTCGGCGCGGATGTAGCGCCCGGTTTCACGCAGCAGAACCTTGGCCTTGGGGAATCGCGCCTTGAGAGCTTTCGAAATGGCCCGCGCATCGGCTTCGCGCAGCCCGCCTTCGAGATCGTGCGGGACCCCGTCGTTGAGCTCGGCGATCGCCACGCGCATCGCTCGCCAGCCGTCGAGGATGATGCTGAACGAGATAATCGCCGCCGCCACCGCATCGCCCCACCAGAAGCCGAAGCCGAGCAGGGTGATGCCGACAATGCCCGCCACGCCGGTCTGCCAGTTGGCCTTGTTCATCAGCGCGTCGGTGTGGATCAGCTTGTCGCGCAGGCGCCGGGCCAGCGGCAGCTCCTTGTGGCCGATGATCGCCGGCGGAATGCAGGCATAGGCCTGCGCGGCGAGCATGAACCAGCCCAGCCACACGTCGCGGCCCAACAGCCGCACGGTGCCGATGGTCACATGCTCCTGCGCGATCAGCGCGC
>JANOAH010000028.1:0-4092 GCA_031411075.1 Erythrobacteraceae bacterium | reverse complement strand
CCACACCGTGCGCGCGAGCGAGGATGTGGCGTCTTCGGACAGGCCGAGCGCCTTGCCGACCTCGCGGATCGCCATGCGCGGGCGGTAATGGATCACCGTCGCGCACAGCCCGGCCCGCTCGCGCCCGTAAGTGGCGTAGATGTGCTGGATCACTTCCTCGCGCCGCTCGTGCTCGAAATCGACGTCGATGTCGGGCGGCTCGCTGCGCTCTTCGGAAATGAAGCGGTCGAACAGGAGCTGGTGCTGGCCGGGGTCGACCGCGGTAATGCCGAGGCAATAGCACACCGCCGAATTGGCCGCCGAGCCGCGCCCCTGGCACAGGATCGGCGGCTGCTGCCCCCGCGCGAAATCGACGATGGCCTTGATGGTGAGGAAATAGGGTGCAAGGCGCATCTTGCCGATCAGCGCCAGCTCTTTCTTTAGAGTAGCCTCAAGTCCTTTCGGTAAGGCCATGGGATAACGCCATTTCATCCCCTCCCAGGTCAGTCTTTCGAGGTACTGGTGTGACGTCATGCCGTCAGGATAAGCCTGGGTCGGGTATTCGTACTTGAGCTCGGCCAGGTTGAAGGTGCAGGCATCGGCCACCCCGCGGGCGGCGGCGATGGCGTGCGGCCAGCGGTCGAACAGCGCGACCATTTCGGCCGGGCTGCGCAAGTGCCGCTCGGCATTGGCGTCGAGCAGCGCGCCGGCTTCGGCGACGGTGGTCTTGTGGCGGATCGCGGTCATCACGTCCTGCAGCGGGCGCCGTTCGGGCACGTGGTAGTGGACATCGTTGGTGGCGAGCAGCGTCAGCCCATTGGCCTTGGCTAGCGCATCGAGCCGGTCGATCCGGGCGATATCGTCACCGGTGTAGAGATAGCTTGCCGCCAGGTGGCCCAGCGCGCCGAGCCCCGCGGCGAGATGCGGCAGCACTTCGGCAAAGCTGCCGGTGACGTCTCCGGTCACCGGGGTGCCGTCGATCAGCACCACGTTGCTGGCCCAGGCCGGCACGGTGAACGCCTGGTCCAGATCACGCGGCGGCAGCGCGATCAGGTTGACGCCCTCGCTATGCGCGGCGAGCAGGGCGAGGTCGATCGCGCAGACGCCCTTGGCCTGCCAGGCGCCGTCGAGCGTGCGCATCCGCCCGGCCGAGATCAGCCGACACAACCGGCCGTACGCGGCGCGGTCCTGCGGATAGGCGAGGAACGCCAGCCCCTCGACCGTCTCGATCCGGCAGCCGATCACCGGCCGCAGCTTGAGCGTCCGGGCTTCCGAATGCACCCGCACGATCCCGGCCATCGAATTGGCGTCGGCAATCCCGATCGCATCGTAGCCAAGCGCCCAGGCACTGGTCACGAGGTCGACCGCGTCGGACGCGCCGCGCAGAAACGAGAAGCAGCTGACCAGACCAAGCTCGACGAACGGCGCGCGCCGCGGCGGCGCTACGCTGCCCGGATCGACCTTGATCCGGCGCTTGTCGGGCGTGAGCGCGGCTTCGGGCACGTCATCCCACCAGCTCGGCCAGGCGCCGGGCCACCGCCACCAGATCGGCCTGGAACAGGCGTTCCTGCTCGGCCTGCGCGTCGCCTTCGAGGCGCAGCAGGTAGCTCGGGTGCGCGGTAACCCACAGCTCGCTGCCGTCCTCGAGCGCGAGCGGCGTGCCGCGGGCGCGCGAAATGCTCACCGTCTTGCCGAGCAGCCCGCGCGCCGCGCTGGCGCCCAGCGCCAGCACCAGCTTCGGCTTGACCAGCGAGCGTTCGCTTTCGAGCCAGAACCGGCACAAGTCGATTTCCTTCGCGGTGGGCGACTGGTGCAGCCGCCGCTTGCCCCTTGCCACGAACTTGAAGTGCTTGACCGCGTTGGTCAGGTACGCCTCGCGCCGCTCGATCCCGGCGCGTTCGAGATGGCGGTCGAGCACTTGCCCGGCCGGCCCGACGAACGGGCGCCCGGCCAGGTCTTCCTGGTCGCCCGGTTGTTCGCCGACGATCATCAGCGGCGCGTCGCTCGGCCCTTCCCCCATCACCGCGCGGTTTTCGAGAAGCCCGATCGGGCAGCGCTGGCAGGCGTGGATCGCCTGATCGATCGCCGGCAGGGTCTCCGGCCGCTCGGCTTCGTCGAACAGGCTCGCGCCGGCATCGACCATCGCACTCTCCCGCGCCTGCGCGCTTGCCACCAGTTCGGGGATTAAAGCCGTTTCCGGCATATTTTTCCAGTACTTACGCGGCATTTCTTTCAACATGGCGCCGATCTTGAGCCGCGCCGGGTTGAAGACCGAGGCATAATACTTGCGCCACAAGTCTTCTGCCGGATCGCCGTCGGGCGCGTCGGAGCGGTCGGCCGGCGGACCTTCGGTCAAAGTCTCGCCGTCCCAGTACAGCGAGCCCCTGGGCGTCAGGATCGACCAGCGCATGGTGGCGAAGCGGCGCACGAAGAACCCGGCGTTGGCGCGCAGGATGTGATGCTCGGGCTCGAACCAGGCGACGTAGTGCTCGGTCCCGTCGGCGTCCTCGACGGTGCGAAAGCGCACGAAGGCGCGCATCTTGTGGATGTCGCGGCGTACGGCGCGGGCGAGGTCCGAGACGCGCTGCACGTCCGGATCGGCGCGGTCTTCCATCGCCTTGGGGCGTGATTGCAGCCGCCACAGCAGGCGATAGAGCAGCGCGAAGCGTTCGGGATCGGAATGGCGGATCGCCTGGCGGGCAAGTTCGATGAACGCCTTGCTGGCGCGCACGGGGCGCGGTTTGGCCCCCGGCGCGGGCAGCCGCTGGCCGTTGCCGGCAAACAGGTCGCGCGTGCCGTCCGGGGCTACCCAGCTAACCCGGTCGGGCGGCACATCGGCCTGCACCAAGACGCGCGCCCGCTCGCGCCAGAACTCGAAATCGTCGGGCTCGGGCAGCGTCACGCAATAGGCGCCAGCGAGGCGCATGTCGCGGAACGGGGCGGTCATGCGCGGTCCTTCGAGACGCGTCTTCGTGACGGCCGCTTACGCGGCCTCCTCAGCCGCTCCTCAGGATGAGCGGGGAAAAGATAAGGCGACTTTGAACAAACCCCGCTCGTCCTGAGGAGCGACTGAGTAGCTTCCGCAAGAAGCGTAGCGAAGGTGCGTCCCGAAGGACGCTGTCCAGACGCGCCTCCGCGTGAGACCAGCATCATGCCGCGAACAGCTCCATCTGCTCGGCCTTGGGCGCCAGCAGCCCGCGCAAGTCGGCACGGTCGAGCAGCAGCGTGGGGCGCCAGTCGGCCGTGACGATGAACGGGCGGATCTTGGCGATCGACACGGTCAGCCGCGCCACATCCTCCAGCCGCAAGGTGCGGTGGCGGCGCGAGGCGAGGAGGTTGTTCACCGCGCGCACCCCCAGCCCCGGCACCCGCAGCAGCATTTCGCGCGGGGCGCGGTTGACGTCGACCGGGAAGCGCTCGCGAAAATTGAGCGCCCAGGCAAGCTTGGGATCGATGTCGAGCGGCAGCATGCCGTCGGCCCCGGCGGCCTGGATCACCTCGCCGGGCGCAAAGCCATAGAAGCGCATCAGCCAGTCAGACTGGTACAGCCGATGTTCGCGGATCAGCGGCGGGCGCTTGAGCGGCAGCACCGCGCTCGCATCGGGGATCGGGCTGAATGCCGAATAATAAACCCGGCGCAGGCGGAACCGGTCATAGAGCGTGGCGGCCTTGCCGACGATATCGGCATCGTTCGCCGCATCGGCACCGACGATCATCTGGGTCGATTGCCCGGCCGGCGCAAAGCGCGGGGCGTGCTTGAACCGCTTCCTGGCGTCGTTGGCCTCGGTAATCGCCAGCTTGAGCCCGCCCATCTGCCCTTCGATGCGGCGCGCGTCCTTGTCGGGCGCAAGGCGCGCGAGACCGCTGTCGGTCGGCAGTTCGACATTGATCGAGACCCGGTCGGCATAGAGCCCGGCCTGGTGGACAAGTTCCGGGTCAGCCTCAGGAATCGTCTTCAAGTGTATGTAACCGCGAAAATCGTGCTCTTCGCGCAGGATCCGCGCCGCCTCGATCAGCTGCTCCATCGTGTGGTCGGAGCTTTTGACGATGCCCGAAGAGAGAAACAGCCCTTCGATGTAATTGCGGCGATAGAACGTCAGCGTCAGATCAGCC
>JANOAH010000027.1:0-4057 GCA_031411075.1 Erythrobacteraceae bacterium | reverse complement strand
TCACCATCCCCAGGGCCTTTCCCGATACCATTTGGTGATCACGTATTTGACCCCTTTGCGCACTTTCATCCCGTGGTGAAGCGTGGCGGCGTTGAGGCTGCCGTCGGGCCGGTGGTTGTTCCAGCATACCAGCTTGCCGATTTCGGGCCGGAACAGCTTGTCGATCACCTTGAATCGCGTCGCCCCGCCGGCTTCGACCGTGTTGAGGTAGATCATGAAGGTCCAGGTGCGCTGCCCGGCGACCGAGGTGAAGCGGGTGAAATCCTGCCCGTCGGGCTCGAAGTAGTCGGTGTGGCTCTTGAATTCCTGCCCGACCTCGTAGCGCTGGCCCTGCGCCGGTTCGCCATACGCGGGGTCGATGCCATGCAGTGCGTAGAGCCGGGCATGCAGGTCTTGCACCGCGGGTTGATCGTCGGCCAGGTCGCAAGTCTCGCTGGTGCGGAAATAGTGGTCGCCGTTGGGATCGGCGATGGTCGAGGGGCGGCGGTCCTGGTCGATCAGCGCGATCAATTCGGAGCACAGCTCGGCCGACAAGAAGCCGGGACGGTCGAACAGCTCGATCCGGGGCGAGGGCACGCGACGCACGCCGGGGCTTTCCAGAAGTCGCGCAGCTGTTGTCTCGCCCGGAGTCGTCATGTTCGCGACAATAGCCGCGCCAGGCCGAGTAATAAAGTTGCGTCACCGCCGATCGCGCGCACATTTTGCTTTGCTCTGTTGGAGCCTTGTGCAACAGGCACGCGCCCGCGCCGATCGCGCTTGACCGGGGGGCGCGGCAGCCTACCAGCCTCCCGTTTCATCGGGCGGCAGCGGCTGATGGCGATTGTAGCTCAGTTGGTTAGAGCGCCGGTTTGTGGTACCGGAGGTCGCGGGTTCAAGCCCCGTCAATCGCCCCATCCGCCTTCGTTGCGCCGCCCGGAAACGCTCAAGGCAGGCGCACCCGAATGACCGCTTTCTGGACCGAACCCGATTTCGACGATCACGAGATGGTGCAGTTCGTGCACGATCGTAAATCGGGCCTCAACGCGATCATCGCGCTGCATTCGACGCACCTGGGGCCCGGCGCGGGCGGCACGCGGTTCTGGCACTATGCCCGGCCTGAAGGGGCGATGCGCGATGCGCTGCGGCTGAGCCGCGGGATGAGCTACAAGAACGCCATGGCCGGGTTGCCGATGGGCGGCGGCAAGGCGGTGGTGCTGCTCGACGAGCACGGCACCAAGACCCCGGCGATGCTGGCGGCGTTCGGCGATATGGTAGAGGCGCTGGGCGGCCGCTACGTCACCGCCGAGGATGTCGGCGCGAGCGAGGCCGACATGGTCGCGATCCGCCAGCGCACCGCGCATGTCTGCGGCTTGCCGGCGGGCGAGGGCGAGTTGGGCGGCGATCCCGGCCCGTTCACCGCGATGGGCATCTACCACGGCATCAAGGCGGCGGTGGCGCACAAGCTCGGCCAGGACAGCGTTGCGGGTGTGCGCGTGGCGCTGCAGGGCTGCGGCAGCGTCGGCGGCGGGGTGGCGCGGTTGCTGGCCAAGGACGGGGCGAAGCTGACCGTGGCGGATATCGATCCGGCAAGGGCCAAGGCCTTGGCGGCCGAGCTCAGCGGCGAGGCGGTGTCGGCCGAGGCGGTGATGGGCGTCGCCTGCGAGGTGTTCAGTCCCAACGCACTGGGCGCCATCCTCGACGAAGCGGGCGTGGCGCGGCTCGATTGTGCGATCGTGGCGGGCGGGGCCAACAACCAACTAGCCCGGCCCGAGCACGGCGCGATCCTGGCCGAACGCGGCATCCTCTATGCGCCCGACTATGTCATCAACGCCGGCGGCATCATCAACGTCAGCCTCGAATACTTGTGCCGCGAGCGCGGACAGCCCTGCGACATCAACGAAGTGCGCAAACGCATCGCCCAGATCCCCGCGCGGTTGCGCACCATCTGGCAGGAGAGCGAGACCACAGGCCAACGCGCCGATGTGGTCGCCGATAGCATGGCCCAGGCGCTTATCGGCCGCGCCCCGGCGCGCGAAAAGGTGGCGGCTTAGGTACTCCCCTCCCGCTTGCGGGAGGCGTCGGGGGTGGGCGGGGGCCACCAACGCAGTATGGACCCACCCCTAACCCCTCCCGCAAGCGGGAGGGGGATCAGGCGGCGCTTGCCCGCGCGGGCGCCACCTGCCAAAGCGGCGGCCGCCCACTATGCACGGCTTCGCCAATCCCGCCCGGTTTCTGAGGATCGCCCGCTGGCTGACCCCGGCGCTTCTGGTCGCGGGCCTGCTGTTGACTGCGGCGGCGATGGTCTACGGCCTGGCTTATGCCCCGGCCGAGCGGCTGCAGGGCGAAAGCGTGCGGATCATGTTCGTGCATATCCCCACCGTCTGGCTGGGCATGGCCGGATGGGCGACGATCGCGGTGGCGAGCCTGACCGAGCTGGTCTGGCGCCACCCGCTCGCCGCGATCGCCGCGCGCGCCGCGGCGGTGCCGGGCGCGGCGTTCACCGCGATGGGGCTGGCGACCGGATCGATCTGGGGCCGGCCGGCGTGGGGCACCTGGTGGGTGTGGGACGGGCGGTTGACCTCGTTCCTGGTGCTATTGTTCCTCTACTTCGGCTATATCGCGCTGGCCGATGCAGTCGATCGTGAAGGCGGATCGAGCCGCATGCCGGCAATTTTCGGACTGGTCGGCGCGGTCAATATCCCGATCATCCATTTTTCGGTGACGTGGTGGAACAGCCTGCACCAGCCGCCCAGCCTCACCACCGGGGGATCGGCGATGGCGCCGGCGTTTCTGTGGGGCGTTCTGCTGGCGACGCTGGGCTTCTCGCTGCTGTTCGGCGGGGTGGTGCTGGCGCGGATGCGGGCGCTGCTGGCGCGCACCCAGGCGGAAGCGCGGCTGCGCCGCATGGCGTTCGAAGGCTGAACTGGTGCGCGAGGCGCTCGATCACTGGGACTTCGTGGTCGCGGCCTATGCGATCGTCATCGGCGGCACGCTGGCGCTGACCCTATGGAGCTGGCGCGCGATGCTAACGGCCGAACGCCGCCGCGACGCAGGGCGAAATACATGACTCCCGCTTACCTTTACCGTCGCCCCTGCGAAGGCAGGGGCCCATCCACGGCCCGCCCCGGGCGCAACGGTGGTATTGGGCGCGGAGCTAATCTAGGCCCCTGCCTTCGCAGGGACGACGGGGGTATTGGTGGCGGCTAGTCTGAAGGCCAAGCACCAGCGATTGGTCCTGGTCGTCCTCGCGCTGGCCGCACTGGTCGGCGCGGGCCTGCTCGCCGCCTGGGGCCTGCGCAACCAGGCGAGCTATTTCTACGTGCCGAGCGAACTGGTCGCCGCCAGCCCGGCGCCGGGTACGGCGGGGCGGCTCGGCGGGATGGTTGAGGCCGGCTCGCTCAAAACCGCGGCGGACGGGGTGACGGTCAGCTTCATCGTCGGTGACGGCAAGGCGCGGGTGCCGGTGCGCTACAAGGGCATCCTGCCCGACCTGTTCGTCGAAGGCTCGGGCGTGGTGGCCGATGGGCACCTGGGCGCCAACGGCGTGTTCGTGGCCGACATGCTGCTGGCCAAGCATGACGAGAACTATGTGCCCCGCGAGCTCGAGGGAATGACCGGCGCGGACAAGCGCGAAGTCGTCGCCGAGACAACCCAGTGATATTTCTTCAGCTCTCATTCGTCATTGCGAGGAGCGTAGCGACGAAGCAATCTAGGGTTGTGCAAAGCCGCTCTGGATTGCTTCGCTGCGCTCGCAATGACGAGTTTGGGAGGAACCGAGTGTGATCGCCGAACTGGGCTTGGCTGCGTTGTGGCTGGCGGCGGCGCTTGCCGGGCTTCAACTGATTGCCGCGGCGGGGGGCATGCGGCCCGGCGGCGCGGCGCTTGCGGCGCTGGCGCGGCCAGCGGCCATCGTCCAGGCGCTGCTGTGCGGGTTCGCGTTCCTGCTGCTCGTGGCGCTGTTCTGGCGCACCGATCTGTCGGTGGCGCTGGTCGCGCGCACCTCGCATTCGGCAAAGCCGCTGATCTTCAAGATCGCCGGCGCCTGGGGCCAGCACGAAGGCTCGATGCTGCTGTGGGT
>JANOAH010000026.1:0-10771 GCA_031411075.1 Erythrobacteraceae bacterium | reverse complement strand
ATGGACAAGGTCGGCAAGGAAGGCGTGATCACCGTCGAGGAAGCCAAGGGCTTCGAATTCGAACTCGACGTGGTTGAAGGCATGCAGTTCGACCGCGGCTATCTTTCGGCCTACTTCGTCACCAACGCCGAAAAGATGACGGTCGAACTCGATAACCCGTACATCCTGATCCACGAAAAGAAGCTGTCGAACCTGCAGGCGATGCTGCCGGTGCTCGAAGCCGTGGTCGGCACCGGGCGTCCGCTGCTGATCATCGCCGAGGACATCGAAGGCGAAGCGCTGGCCACCCTCGTCGTCAACAAGCTGCGCGGCGGGCTCAAGGTCGCGGCGGTCAAGGCGCCGGGCTTTGGCGATCGGCGCAAGGCGATGCTGCAGGACATCGCGATCCTGACCAAGGGCGAGATGATTTCCGAGGATCTCGGCATCAAGCTCGAGAACGTGACGCTCAGCATGCTCGGCGAAGCCAAGCGCGTGACCATCGACAAGGACAACACCACGATCGTCGACGGCGCCGGTGACGGCACCGACATCAAGGCCCGGGTCGAACAGATCCGCGCCCAGATCGAAACCACCACCAGCGATTACGATCGCGAAAAGCTGCAGGAACGGCTGGCCAAGCTGGCCGGCGGCGTCGCGGTGATCAAGGTCGGCGGGGCTTCGGAAATCGAGGTCAAGGAACGCAAGGATCGCGTCGACGACGCGCTCCACGCGACCCGCGCCGCGGTCGAGGAAGGCATTGTCCCGGGTGGCGGCACCGCGCTGCTCTATGCCACCAAGGCGCTTGAGGGGCTGAAGGGCGAGAACGACGATCAGACCCGCGGGATCGACATCGTGCGCAAGGCGATCCAGTCGCCGATCCGCCAGATCGCCGAAAACGCCGGCCATGACGGAGCGGTGGTTGCCGGCAACCTGCTGCGCGAAGGCGATCAGACGATGGGCTTCAACGCCCAGACCGACGTCTACGAGAACCTCGTTGCCGCCGGCGTGATCGACCCGACCAAGGTCGTGCGCACCGCACTGCAGGACGCGGCCTCGGTCGCGGGCCTGCTGATCACCACCGAAGCGGCGATCAGCGAAATGCCCGAAGACAAGCCCGCCATGGGCGGCGGCGGCGGCATGCCCGACATGGGCGGCATGGGCTTCTAATTCGAAACGCAGTCGAACAAATGAGGGGCCGGCGGAGCGATCCGCCGGCCCCTTTCTTTTGCAACCCATTCCGCCAAGCGCGGCCCCGCTTCGACCAACGACATTGACTGGCTTGCCTCGCCGCGCGCCGCGCCGCACACTGGCCCCGTTCAGGGACTGCAAGGACTGCCAGATGATCGAACTCGACCGCCGCCGCGCGCTGATGCTGGCCGCCATTCTGCCGCTCGCCGCCGCGCTGCCGGCCTGGGCGCAGGACGCCGCCGCCGCCGAAGCGGCGATGTGGGATCTCACCGAAATCTATCCGAACCTCGCGGCATGGGAAGCGGCGCGGCAGGAAGTGCTCGCCGCCATCCCCGGGCTCGAAGCGTACAAGGGCAAGCTGGGCGACAGCGCCGATGGGCTGGCGCAGGCAATGATCGCGCAGTCCGACATCGCCCGCAAGGCGGTGCGCGTCTATGTCTACGCCAGCCTCAAGAGCGACGAGGACTTGCGCGTCGCCGAAGCGCAGGAACGCGTCGGCCAGGCACGCGACATGTTCACCACGCTCGGCGAAGCGACATCGTGGATGGCGCCCGAAATTCTCGAAGTGGGCGCGCCGAAGATCGAACAATTCATCGCCCAGAACGCCGATCTCAAGCGCCGCTTCGCTTTCAGCCTGCGCGATACGCTGCGCAATGCCGCGCACATCCTGCCGCCGCTGGGCGAACAGATCATGGCGAGCGCCGCCGGCCCGCTCGCCGGCCCGGGGGAAGCCCGCACCCAGCTGATCGCCGCCGATATCCCCTGGCCGACCGTGACGCTCAGCGACGGGCGCACCCAGCGGCTCGACGACCAGGGTTACACGCTGGTGCGCGACGCGCCCAATCGCGACGATCGCAAAAAGGTGTTCGACACCTTCTGGGGCGCCTACGGCCAGTACAAGAATTCGCTCGGCGCCGCGCTCGCCGCCAAGCTCAAGGGCGACTTGTTCCAGATGAAGTCGCGCGGCTACGGCACTTCGCTCGAAATGGCGCTCGACGGGCCGAACATCCCGGTGGCGGTCTACCGCACGCTGATCGCCGAAACCAACGCCGGCCTGCCCCAGCTGCACCGCTATTTCGATCTGCGCCGCCGCATGCTCGGCCTCGCCGACATGCATTATTACGACATCTATCCGCCGCTGGTGCAGCTCGACAAGACCTTCACGCTCGACCAGATGCGCACCACCACGCTGGCGGCCGTCCGGCCGCTGGGCCGGCCTTACGTCGACACGCTGGGGCGGGCCACGGCGGCGAAATGGATGGATCCCTATCCCCGCCCGGGCAAGGATTCGGGCGCCTATATGAACGGCGGCATCTACGATGTGCACCCGTACCTGCTGTTGAACCTGTCGGACCAGTACGACGGGATGAGCACCTATGCGCACGAATGGGGCCACGCGATGCATTCGCTGCTGGCCAAGGAAGCGCAGCCCTACGAGCTCGCCGATTACGCCACCTTCACCGCCGAGATCGCTTCGACCGCCAACGAGCAGCTCTTGTTCCAGCACATGCTGGCGCAGGCCAAGACCCGCGAAGAGAAGCTGTTCTACCTCGGCCAGCAGATGGAGAACATCCGCGGCACTTATTTCCGCCAGGCGATGTTCGCCGAGTTCGAGCTCAAGATCCACGAAATGGCGGAGGCCGGCGAAGGCCTGTCGGGCAACGCCTTCAACGCGGTCTATCTCGACCTCCTTCAGCGCTACCATGGGCCGAACGTGACGCTCAATCCGGCCTATGCGATCGAGTGGGCCTATATCAGCCACTTCTATCGCTTCTTCTATGTCTACCAGTATTCGACCTCGATCGCTGCGGGCGTGGCGTTTGCGCGCAAGATCACCGAGGAAGGCGCGCCGGCGGCCGAACGCTATCTCGACGTGCTGCGCGCCGGCGGGTCGGATTACCCGGTCGAGATCGTCAAGCGCGGCGGCATCGACATGACCACGCCCGATCCGTACCGTTCGCTCGTCGCCGGGTTCAAGGACATCCTCGACCAGGCTGAAGCGTTGCTCTAGCCGACCAGCCCGCGCGGCGATTGGGCGATTGCCTGGCGACGCGGGGCTGGTACATTTGCGGTAACCAAAACCATGAGGATGCCCGAGATGCGCCTGCCGCTCGCCTTCGCTTTCGCTTTCGCCCTCTCGCTTGCCGCCTGTGCGCAGACGGCCGACGTCGCCGCGCCGGCCGCAGCCTCGGTCGATTATGCCGCCGCACTGGCCGATACGCGCCGCCCGGCCGCCGACAGCGATCGCGACGCGGCCCGCCTCCCGGCCGACGTGCTCAGCTTCGCCCAGATCGGCGAAGGCGAGAAGGTCGGCGATTACATCATGGGCGGCGGCTACTGGACCCGCATCCTCTCGAACCTCGTCGGCCCGGCCGGCAAGGTCTACGCGTTCCAGCCCGACCAATTCATCGGCTTCCGCCCGGCTTACGCCACCGAACAGGATGCCGCAGTGGCGGGCAGAGCCAATGTCGTGGCCTTGCGCGGTTCGGTCGATGCCCCGCCGTTCCCCGAACCGCTCGACACCATCATCACCGTGCAGAACTTCCACGATCTCTACATCGGCGCGATGCCCGCGGGCTCGGGCGAACGCGCGATCGCCGCGCTCTATCGCGCGCTCAAGCCGGGCGGCACACTGCTGGTGGTCGATCACAGCGCGGTGGCGGGGGCGGGCGTAGCCGCGGCCAACGCCGTCCACCGGATGGACAAGCAAGTGGCGATCGACGCGCTCAAGGCCGGCGGGTTCACGCTTGAGGCCGAAAGCAACCTCTACGCCCGGCCCGACGATCCGCGCACCGCCAACGTCTTCGCGCCGGAGATTCGCGGGCGAACCGACCAGTTCATCCTGCGCCTGCGCAAGCCTCGTTAAGCATCGGTCACCCGCAATACGCTGTCGTCGCGCGCCAGGCACCACAGGCTGAGGCCGGCAGCCTCGGCTCGCGCGACCGCCAGGCTGGTCGGCAGCGACACCGTGACCAGGCGCGTGGCCCCGGCACGGACCGCCTTTTCGACAATCTCGTAGGAGCAGCGCGCGGTCGAGAGGAGGAAGCCGGTGGCCGGGTCATGCCCCGCTGCGGCCAGCGCGCCGATCAGCTTGTCCATCGCGTTATGGCGGCCGACGTCCTCGCGCACCGTGACGATGTCGCCTGCTTCGCTGCAGAACGCGGCGGCGTGGGCGGCGCCGGTCGCGCGGGTCAGCGGCTGGTGCTCGCGCAAGGCTCCCAGCGCGGCAAAGATCGCCGCCGGATCCAGGCCCTCGTGCGCCGCGACCGGCGGCAGCGGCCGCGCCACCGCCTCGAGGTTCTCGATCCCGCACAGCCCGCAGCTCGATTCGGCTACCCGCGCGCGCACCCGGTCGGTCAATTGGGCAATGCCGAGCCCGGTCAGCGTGGCGCGCACGATCCACCCCTGCTCGACTTCGGCGACGGCGATGTCGCTGACATCCGCGGGCGTCTTCGCCAGCCCCTCGGTCAGCGCGAACCCGCGCGCGAAATCCCTGAGGTCCGCCGGCGTGGCCATCATCACCGCATAAGCAAGACCGTTGAATTCGAGCGCGACCGGGGCTTCCGGCACCCACGCGCGCGTGATCGGGGCGCACGATCCGTCGCGGCCGATCTGGGTGGTCAAATCCCCCTCCCGCTTGCGGGAGGAATTAGGGGTGGGCGTGGGCTCGGTCTCTGACTGGCCCACCCCCGGCCCCTCCCGCAAGCGGGAGGGGAGAGCGGATCACCCCGCGTCCGAATGGCCGACCTCGTGCGCGGAGTTGAACTCGGTGGCACGGGTTTGCGAGGCTGGGTGGGCGCCGCCGGCGAGGTGTTCGATCGCCTCGCGCGCGATCGGCAGCAGGTCGGTGCCCTGATCGGCGAAGATCGCCGCCTTCATCCGCGGGTCCCAATACTTGTCGATATGGTCGGCGGTGGCCAGCATGGCGTTGTCGTGGCCGATCGCGGCGAAGTTCTTGGCGATGTCGTTGGCCATGCGCCGCAACCGTTCGAGGCTGCTCGCGCTCACTCTGCGGGCTCCAGCTCGGTGTCCCCGGCAATGCGGCGCGAGCGTTCGGAGAGCGAGGTGTATTCCTCCTGCCAGTCGGTTGGGCCGTTACTCGGCATGACCTGCACCGCGGTGACCTTGTATTCGGGGCAATTGGTCGCCCAGTCCGAAAAGTCGGTGGTGACCACGTTGGCCTGCGTCGCCGGGTGGTGGAAGGTGGTATAGACCACGCCCGGCGCGACCCGGTCGGTGACCTGGACCCGCAAGGTCGTCTCGCCGCTGCGGCTGGCGAGGCGGGCCCAGTCGCCGCTCTTCATGCCGCGATTCTCGGCATCGGTCGGATGCATTTCGAGCAGGTCTTCGGGATGCCAGGCGACATTGGCTGTGCGCCGCGTCTGCGCCCCGACGTTGTAGTGGCTCAGGATCCGCCCGGTCGTCAGCAGCAGCGGGAAGCGGGGGCCGGTGCGTTCATCGGTCGGGACATAGTCGGTGACGACGAACTTGCCCTTGCCGCTGGCGAAGCCGTCGACGTGCATGATCGGGCTGCCTTCGGGGTTCTTCTCGTTCACCGGCCACTGGATCGAGCCCCATTCCTGGAGGCGTTCCCACGACAGCCCGGCAAAGCTCGGGGTCAGGCGGGCAATCTCGTCGATGATCTGGCTCGGGTGCGAATAGTCCCACCCCGCGCCGATGGCATTGGCGAGCAGCTGGGTGACTTCCCAGTCTTCGTAGCCGTTGGCCGGCTCCATTACCTTCCTGACCGGCTGGATGCGGCGTTCGGCATTGGTGAAGGTGCCGTTCTTTTCGAGGAAGGTACTGCCCGGCAGAAACACGTGCGCGTAGTTCGCGGTCTCGTTCAAAAACAGGTCGTGGACGATCACGCATTCCATCGCCGCGAGGCCGGCCGAAACGTGCTTGGTGTCGGGGTCGGACTGCAAGATGTCCTCGCCCTGGATATAGATCGCCTTGAAGCTGCCATCGACCGCGGCGTCGAGCATGTTGGGGATGCGCAGGCCGGGCTCTGCATCGAGCGAAACGCCCCAGTCGTCCTCGAACAGCTTGCGCGTTTCGCCGTCGGAGATGTGGCGATAGCCCGAAAGCTCGTGCGGGAAGCTGCCCATGTCGCAGGCGCCCTGGACGTTGTTCTGACCGCGCAGCGGGTTCACGCCGACACCGCGGCGGCCGATGTTGCCGGTCGCCATGGCGAGGTTGGCGATCGCCATCACCGTCGATGAACCCTGGCTGTGCTCGGTCACGCCCAGGCCGTAGTAAATCGCCCCGTTGCCGCCGGTGGCGAACAGCCGCGCCGCTTCGCGCAGGCTCTGCGCCGGGACGCGGGTGACCGGTTCGAGCGTCACGGGCGAATGGCGCGCGTCCGACACGAACGCCGCCCAATCCTGGTATTCGTCCCAGTCGCAGCGGGCGCGGATGAACTCTTCGTCGGCCAGGCCTTCGGTGACGATCACGTGCGCCATGCTGGTCAGCACCGCGACATTGGTGCCGGGTTGCAGCGGCAAGTGGTGATCGGCGGCGATGTGCGGGGTGCGCACCAGGTCGATGCGGCGCGGATCGATCACGATCAGCCGCGCGCCCTGGCGCAGCCGCCGCTTCATGCGAGATGCGAACACCGGGTGCCCGTCAGTCGGATTGGCGCCGATCACCATGATCACGTCCGAATCCATCACGCTGTCGAAGTCCTGCGTGCCGGCGCTGGTGCCGAACGTGGTCTTCAAGCCATAGCCGGTCGGCGAATGGCAGACCCGCGCGCAAGTATCGACGTTGTTCGATCCGAACGCGCCGCGCACCAGCTTTTGCACCAGAAAGGTCTCTTCGTTGGTGCAGCGGCTGGAGGTGATGCCGCCCAATGCGCGGGCGCCGTGATCGGCCTTGATCTGGCTGATCTTGCCGGCGGCAAAGCCGATCGCTGCGTCCCAGCTCACTTCCTGCCACGGCTGGTCGATGCTCTCTCGGATCATCGGCTTGAGGATCCGATCCTTGTGGCTGGCATAGCCATAGGCGAAGCGGCCCTTGACGCACGAATGGCCGCGGTTGGCCTTGCCGTCCTTCCACGGCACCATCCGCACCAGCTGTTCGCCGCGCATTTCCGCGCGGAAGGTGCAGCCGACGCCGCAATAGGCGCAGGTGGTGACCACGGCGCGTTCGGGCTTGCCGATCGCCTTGACGCTCTTTTCCTGCAGCGTCGCGGTCGGGCAGGCCTGCACGCAGGCGCCGCAGCTGACGCATTCGGAACTGAGGAAATTGTCCCCGTCCTGCCCCGCCGACACCATCGAAGCGAACCCGCGCCCGTCGATCGTCAGCGCGAACGTGCCCTGGACTTCGTCGCAGGCGCGCACGCAGCGCGAACAGACGATGCATTTCGACGGGTCGAAGTCGAAATAGGGGTTGGACACGTCGGTGGTGAGGCCGAGGTGGTTGTCACCCGAATAGCCATAACGCACGTCGCGCAGGCCGACCGCGGCGGCCTGGTCCTGCAGCTCGCAATCGTTGTTGGCGCTGCAGGTCAGGCAGTCGAGCGGGTGGTCTGAGATGTACAGTTCCATCACCCCCTTGCGGAGCTTGTCGAGCCGCGGGGTCTGGGTGCTGACTTTCATGCCCGGCGCGACCGGGGTGGTGCAGCTGGCCGGTGTGCCGCGCGCGCCTTCGATCTCGACCAGGCACAGCCGGCACGAACCGAACGAACGCATGTTGTCGGTGGCGCACAGCTTGGGGATCGAGCCGCCGCATTCGGCCGCCGCGCGCATCACGCTGGTTCCAGCGGGCACCGTCACTTCGCGCCCGTCGATGGTCAGCGTGACCTGTTCGTCGGCCTGTACCGCGGGGGTGCCGAAATCGGCCTGAGGTGAATAGAGGGGGCGTTCAAATCCCATCGTTACGCTCCAACGCGGCCAGATCGGCCGGGGTGTTGATGTTAGCAGGTTCTGCGCCGATTTTCACCGCCGTTGCGCCGATTGCGTCGGCAAAGGCAAGCATCGAATGTTTTGCGTCGCTTTGCAGCAACGATTCGAGCGTCTCGACCGCGCTCGCCGGCCAGTGGCCGACCACCGGCTGGCTGGCGAGGTAAGCGGGCGCCGGGGAAAGCAAATCGAGCAGGTTTTCGGGCAGGTCGATGCTATCGACCCCGCAGGTGAGCACGCTGTCGTACCCTTCGTCCCGCGCGAAATGCAGCCCGGCGGCGATCCCTCCCAGCGGGCCCATGTGATCGTGCGGCCAATCGGGCACGCAGTGATGCCCGGGCCCGCGCTCACGCCCGGCGACGATGACCATTTCGCAGTGGCCCGACAGCGTATCGAACGCGCGCGCGAGCAGGGTCTGTCCGCCCAGCTCGGCCATGGCCTTGTCGCTGCCGAAACGGCTGGAACGGCCGCCGGCGAGGACCACGCCGAGGATCATCAGACTTCGTTCCGGTCGAGGACCTTTTGCACCGCGCCTTCGCCGCCCGGCATGAAATCCTCGGGCCAGTGGGTCAGCGCGCTCATCACCGGATAGGGCGTGAAGCCCCCCAGTGCGCAGAGCGAGCCGAACTTCATTGTCTCGCACAGATCGGTGAGCAGCGCGATTTCCTGTTCGGGCAAACGGCCGGACTTGGGCGCGTTGTGCATCACTGGCTGGGCTTCCACGGCGTCGGCCGAGCGGCCACCGGCGCGGATGCGGTCGATGAGCTCGACGCCGCGCACGGCGCCGATCCGGCACGGGGTGCACTTGCCGCAGCTTTCGGCGGCGCAGAACTGCATCGCGAAGCGGGCCATGTGGCCCATGTCCGCCGTATCGTCGAACACGGTGATCCCGCCGTGGCCGATCAACGCATCGGCGGCGGTGTAGGCTTCGTAATCGAACGCGATGTCGAACTGGTCCGGGTGGAGATAGGCGCCGAGCGGTCCGCCGACTTGGACCGCCTTGACCGGCCGCCCGCTGTCGGTCCCGCCGCCGATGTCATGCACCAGTTGTTCCAGCGTCACCCCGAACGCGGTTTCGAATAGCCCGCCGTGCCTGATGTTGCCGGCGAGTTGGATCGGCATCGTGCCCTTCGACCGCTCGATGCCGAGCGCGCCGTACTGCGCCGCGCCGCCTTCGGCCAGGATATGCGGCACCGCGGCGAGGGTGAGGACGTTGTTGACCACCGTCGGCTTGCCGAACAGCCCTTCGATCGCTGGCAGCGGCGGCTTGGCGCGCACTTCGCCGCGCTTGCCTTCGAGGCTGTTGAGGAGGCTGGTTTCCTCGCCGCAGACATAGGCGCCGGCCCCGATGCGCACTTCGCAGCGGAACGGGGCGATGACAGTCGCGCAGAGATTGAGCGCGGCCTCCAGCTTGCGGATCGCGTCGGGATATTCGCTGCGGACGTAGATATAACCCTGGCTGGCCCCCACCGCCTCGCCGGCGATGGCCATGCCTTCGATCAGCGCGAACGGATCGCCTTCCATCAGCATGCGGTCGGCAAAAGTGCCGCTGTCGCCTTCATCGGCGTTGCAGACCACGTACTTCTGGTCGCCGGGCGTATTCGCCACGGTCTTCCACTTGATCCCCGCCGGGAAACCGGCGCCGCCGCGGCCGCGCAGGCCGGACTGGGTCACTTCCTCGACGATCGCCGCGCCGCCCATCTGCCGCGCGCGGCGCAGGCCCGCCCAGCCGCCGGTCGCCTGGTAATCCTCGAGGCTGGTCGGCCGGGTCTTGCCGGCGCGGGCGAAGGTCAGCCGCTGCTGGCGGGCGATAAACGGATGCTTGGCCGGCTCGCCGATGGCCTTGTCGGAGCTGCCATCGAGGATCGCCTCGACATCGCCCAGCGTTGCCGGGCCGAACGCGTTTCCGCCGACTTCGACCAACGGTTCGAGCCAGTGCATGCCCCAGCTGCTGGTCCGTTCGACCGTGTGGCCCTTCTGGGTAAAGGCGTGCGCAAGCGCGTCGGCGCCGAGCGCGCGAGCCAGCGCATCGTCGGAAATCCGCACGATCATCGCACGTCTCCGATCACGGTCGCCAGTCCCTTGGCATCGAGCCGGGCATGGAGCCGGTCGCCCGTGCGCGCCGCCGGCCCGGCGCTGCACAGGCCGAGGCAATAGACGGTGGTCAGCTTGACCCGCTCGCCCGCCGCCTTCTCGGCGCCCGGCATCAGCGCTTCGACGCCGCGCGCCTGGCACGCTTCGGCGCGGCAGATCTGCACTTCGGGCCGGGTTTCGGCATGGTCGTGGAAATCGTGGTAGAAGCTGACCACGCCGTGGACATCGGCGCGGCTCAGATTGAGCGCCTGGGCGATCACCCGCTCACTCTCGGCATCGACGCAGCCGAGCTCGGCCTGGACATCGTGGAGGATCGGCAGCAGCGGCCCTTCGCGCCCCGCGTGCGCGGCGACGATCTCGCCGATCCTCTGTTCGTTGGTACTCACGCTTTCAGCCTCTCCGCGTGCCAGGTGATATGCTCTTCCATGAATGTCGTGATGAACATGTACGAGTGATCGTAACCTGGCTGCATCCGAATCGTGGCGGGCATCTGCGCCGCACGGCACGCTTCGTCCAGCAAATGCGTCTTGAGCTGGCTATCGAGGAAATTGTCCGCGGTGCCCTGATCGACCAGCAGCTCGGGCAGGCGCGCGCCGTCCTCGATCAGC
>JANOAH010000025.1:0-12244 GCA_031411075.1 Erythrobacteraceae bacterium | reverse complement strand
CGCCCGGAGCCGAATCCAACACGTCAATCTTCATCATCGTCATCCCCGCGAAAGCGGGGACCCAGTCGCCGTTTCCCGGCGCCGTCAGAGCCGACTGGATTCCCGCGTTCGCGGGAATGACGAGACTGGGGGTAAGGCATCGTCGATCATTTGGGCGTAGAGTTCTCACCCTGTCATCGGAGGCAATTACTTCTTTGAATCAGTTGGATAGGGCGTCAGGACTGGGTTACACTTGTACAGCTTTGTCACCCAAATCCGGCCCCGCATCGCCATGCTTCCATGGTGTAACTTTAGAGTCACCTTTCGACCTCGGCCCGGTCCCGCCATGCCTCTGATCCTCGCCACCACCACCCCCGGCCAGCCCGAGATTTTCGCCTCATTGCAGGGCGAAGGGCCGAGCCAGGGCAAGCCCTGCGCGTTCGTGCGCCTGTCGCGATGCAACCTCGCCTGCGTATGGTGCGACACCGCCTACACCTGGCACTTCGACGGTGACGGACGGCCGCACCGGTCCGGCGAAACCTTTGACCGGGCCGCCAACCAGGTAACGCTGAGCGAAGCCGACACTGCCGCGCGGATCGCCGCGCTCGGCCAGCCGCGGCTGGTCGTCACCGGCGGCGAGCCGCTGCTGCAAGGCCCGGCGCTGGCCCGCATGCTGGCGCTGCTGCCGCCGATGACGATCGAGATCGAGACCAACGGCACCGTCCCCCCGGCGCTCGCGCTCGACCGCCAAGTCCACCAGTACAACGTCAGCCCCAAGCTGGCGCATTCGGGCAACCCGGCCGCCCTCGCCCTGCCGCCCGATCGCCTCGCCGCCTGGGCGGCCGAACCGCGCGCGATGTTCAAGTTCGTCATCGCCACCCCGGCCGATCTGGCCGAAGTCGAAGCGCTGATCGCCGCCCACGCCCTTCCCCGCGAACGCGTCTGGCTGATGGCCGAAGGCACCGACAACGCCACGCTGGCGGCCCGCGAGGCGTGGCTTGCCCAGCTTTGTCTCGACCACAAGTTGACTCTGTCCAGGCGATTGCACATCGAGCTTTACGGCGACACGCGGGGGACGTGATGAGCTCAGACACCACTCCGATCGAACAGCCAACGGCGCCGTCCAGCGGACGACCGGCCATGCGCGGCGACCTGACCAGCGGCCCGGTCACCAAGACGCTGATCCTGTTCAGCCTGCCGATGCTCTTATCGAACATCCTGCAATCGCTCAGCGGCACGATCAATTCGATCTGGGTCGGCCGGCTGATCGGCGAAGACGCGCTGGCCGCCACTGCCAACGCCAATATCATCATGTTCCTCGTTGCCGGGATGGCGTTCGGCTTCGGCATGGCCGGCACGGTCAAGATCGGCCAGCGCTTCGGCGCGCGCGATATCGACGGGGCGCGGCGCACCTTTGGCACCGCGGTGGGCTTTTCCGCGCTGCTGATGCTGGGAATTGCCGCGATCGGTTTCGCCGGCGCCCCGGCGCTGCTCAGCGCGCTCGACACGCCGGGCAACGCCTATGGCCTGGCGCTGACTTACATCCGGCTGATGTTCGTCTCGATGCCGTTCATGATGGTTTCGGTGATCCTGACCATGGGGCTGCGCGGCACCGGCGATGCCAAGACGCCGCTGATGTTCATGCTGCTGACCGTGGTCATCGACACCGTGCTCAACCCGGTGCTGATCGCCGGGCTCGGGCCATTTCCGGCGATGGGCATCGCCGGATCGGCCACCGCCACGATCGTCGCCGGGCTGGTCTCGTTCGTCGGCATGATGATCTACGTTTACGCCAAGGATCTGCCGCTGCGGCTGCGCAGGGCGGAGCTGTCCTATCTGCGGCCGGCGCGCGAAGAGATGGCGTACCTCCTCACCAAGGGCATCCCGATGGGCGCGCAGATGCTGGTGATGAGCGCGGCGGGGATCATCGTCGTCGGGCTGGTCAATCGCGAAGGGCTGATCATGACCGCCGCCTATGCCGCGGCGATGCAGCTGTTCACTTATATCCAGATGCCGGCCATGGCGGTCGGCGGATCGGTTTCGGCGATGGCCGCCCAGTTCATCGGCGCGAAGAAGTTCGATGGGCTCGATCGCATCACGCGGGCCGGCGTCATGATCAATTTCCTGATGACCGGGGTGTTGACCGTGCTGCTGCTGGTATTCGACCGCGCGGCGCTGGTGCTGTTCCTCGGGCCCGACAGCGCCGCGGTGCCCCTCGCCAGGCACATCCAGCTGCTCGCCGGGTGGAGCTTCATGGTGTTCGGGGTGACCATGGTCTATTCGGCGACGATGCGCGCCGGGGGTGCGGTGTGGGTGCCGTTGATCATCCTCGCCATCGCGCTCTACCCGGTGCGCCTGGGGTTCTATTTCGCCACTTACCCCGCGCTCGGCTCGGATGCGATCTGGTGGTCGTTCCCGGCCGGCTCGGCCGCCGCCTTGGCCTTGAGCTGGTGGTTCTATCACTACTCCAGCTGGCGCCGCTACGCAGTGGCCGAAACGCCCGGCGAAGCGCGCGAGCAGGCCCAGGCCGACGGCGAGCCGGCCGGTCGGATGGTGCCCGACGTCTAGGCGTCGTCGGCGAGCGGGATCAGCACTTCGTTGCGGCGCAGCGGCGGGGCGATCATCGGCGAGTTGTAGAACGCGTACTCGGGTTTGCCGGCGGCGGCGGACAGCCCGCGCCGCGCCAGCCAGCGGCGCAATTCGGTCGCCTTTTCAGCCAGTCGCCGGTCGTTCTGCCCGCCGCGGAAGCGCACCGCGGCGACGCGCCGCGCCGGGGTTTCGCCGATCTCGACGCCCATCGGCGCGGGCGGCAGCGTGGCGCGGTCGTATTCGGCCGGCATGACGAAGCGGGTGCGCCAGCCCCCTTCGTCCTCGTCACGGTCCTGGATCACCGGCGCGGTCATCGCGATCTGTTCGCCGCCGCGCGACTTGGCGAAGATATAGTCGGCCAGCGCGCGGAAGCCGGCGTTGAGCGACCGCTCGCGTTCGCCGTGGTCGACCGTCCCGGCGGTCAGCAGCGCCGGATAATCGCGCAGCTCGAACGCGCCGTCGCGCTCGGCCACGCGATAGCGCGGTTTTTCGGTGCGGGTTTCGTTGAGGTAATAGCCGAGGTAGCCGATGAGGGCGGTCGCCCCCAGTCCGGATGCCACTTTCGCCGCCGTTCGCATGGTCGTCTCCGCCAGACAGGACTCGCGGGATTCAACGCGTTCGGGCGGATTGGTTCCGGCTATTTGCCCTGCGCGCGCCAGCGCTGGACGGTGCGGATCACGCGCTCTTCTTCGCCGCCCTGCTCGCGCCACAGCTCGGTGAAGCTGGGGTCTTCGGACGCCGGGCGCTTCGATTCCTCGAGATTGTCGAACGCCACGCGGATCGGGATCGCCACGCCTTCGCCGCAGATGATCACCTCGCGGTTGCGCAGCGCCGGAATGCTGTCGAGGAACCCGCGCGCGCCTTCGGGCATCGCCGCCTTGACGAAGGCCTGGTCGCGATCGTTGTTGAGCCGCATCGACAGGATCGTGCCGCACTGCGACAGCACGCCTTCGGCAAGGTCGCTCGGCCGCTGGGTGATCAGCCCCAGGCTGATGCCGTACTTGCGCCCTTCCTTGGCGATGCGGCTGAGGATGCGCCCGACCGACGAACCATCGGCGTTCTTCTCGTTGGGGACGTAACGGTGCGCCTCTTCGCAGACCAGCAGGATTGGCCGGGTCTTCTCCTCGCGCCCCCAGATGGCGAAGTCGAAGACCATCCGGCTGAGCACCGCGACCACCGTGCTGGTGATGTCCGACGGTACGCCGGAGACGTCGATGATCGAGATCGGCTTGCCGTTCGACGGCATGCGGAAGATCTTGGAGATGAATTCGGCCATCGTGTCGCCGACCAGCATGCCCGAGAACATGAACTGGAAGCGCGGGTCGCCCTTGATCTCCTCGATCTTGGTCTTGAGCCGCATGTACGGCGCGCTCGAAGTCGCCTTGTCGAGCTTACCGGCCTCGTCCTGGATCATGTTGGTGAGGTCGCTGAGCAGGTAGGGGATCGGCGAATCGACGGTGATCTTGCCGAGCATTTCGGCCAACCGGTTCTTGCTGCGGGCCTTGAGCAGGCACTTGGCCAGAATGTCCCTGTCTTCCTGGGCATCGTTGCCGCTGCTGGTGACGAACACTTCGCAGTGTTCCTCGAAGTTCATCAGCCAATACGGCATGTTGAGATTGCCGACGTCGAAGATCGTGCCGGTGTTGCGGAACGCCGCGGCGTATTCGCCGTGCGGGTCGATCATCACGATATGGCCGTTTGGGGCGCTTTCGCAGATCCGGTGGAGGATCAACGCCGCGCTGGTCGATTTGCCGGTGCCGGTCGAACCGAGCAGCGCGAAGTGCTTGCCGAGCATGGCATCGACATAGAGCCCGGCGCGGATGTCGTTGGTCGGGAACACGGTGCCGATCTGGATCGCGCTGCGGCCGTCCGACGCATAGATCTGGCGCAAATCCTCGGTGGTGGCCGGATAGACGAATGCGCCGGGGATCGGATAACGGGTAACGCCGCGGCGGAAGCTGTGAATCTTGCCGGTCAGCTTCTCCTCGCGCCCTTCGCCCATGAAGTCGATATTAGCGAGGATACCGCCACCATCGCCCGCGCGGCGGTCTTGCCGCTGGTTGCGCACGCTGGCCAAGAGCCAGCCTTCGGAGGTCTTGATCTTGACCTGGCTGCCGACTTGCCCCGCCAGCGCGATCGACGGATCGTCGTCATCCATGCATTCGTTCAAGCGCTGCGGGTCGAGCGCGATCTGCGAACCCGATCCGGCGATGTCGATCACCACGCCGACCGGCTGATTGGCGTTGTCGAAACTGCTCGGCCTCGCCGCGGGCGCCACCGCCCCGGGCTCGTTGGCCGGGTTGAAGGTGGTGAACGGCTGCTTGGGCATTTCGGTCATGCGGGATCGCTCGCGTATCGATTGAGTGCGAGCGGCCTATCCGGACGAGGTTAAAATCGCGTCAAACCAGCGCGAAAACCCGGCCCGCCAGCCAGCCCATCAGCAGCGACAGGGCCACCGCGAACAGGCCATAAAGCACCGCCGAACGATCGGCCCGGTCGGCGACAAACTTCTCGAACCCCTGCTTTTCGACCTCGACTTCGGCAATCGCCGAGGCGATTACCCGGCCATCGGCGATAGCGAAAGTTTCGGCGGTGTAGCGGCCGGTCACTACGTTCGAGGGCACGTCGATCCGGGCCTGGTAGAGCACCCCGCCGCTGATCGTCACGCCGCGGCCGCTCTCGCGGTACAATCCTTCGCGCTGGCGCAAGTCGACCAGGCCCTTGGTGAACCGCGTCTGTTCGGCCGGATCGATCGCGCCGGTCGGCGACAATTGCAGATAGCCGAGGCCAAGCTCGTAGATCGCCGCGGTGCGCCGGTCGACGATGGCGTCGATCGGGCGCGAACTGGCCACCGCGAAGAACGACGGGGCGCTGCGGAACGCGGTGCTCTGCGCATTGACCCACACGCCCAGCTTCTTGTCCTTTTCGCGCACCAGGATTGCTTCGGTCGGGCCCTTGAGGACGACGACGATGTCGTAGGCCTGCCGCGCCCGCCGTCCCTCGGGATCGAGGATCGCGCCGTAGAGCAGCAGCTGGGTGCCGGTGAAGCCCTGCCGCACCCGGATTTCATGCTGCGAGACTTCGGGCACCAGGATCGGATCGCCTTGTCCGGACAACGCCAGGAAGGCCAGCAGGGCAAGGAGGACGCGGCTCACAGCGGCAGTACCGTGTAAACTTCGTCCGGGCGAACGCCGAGGCCGAACGCCATCCTCAGCGCTACCACCAGCACGATCGCGGCGAGCGACAGCCGCAGAACTTCGGGCTTGGCCAGCTGGGCGATGCGGGTGCCGATCTGCGCGCCGGTGACCGAGCCGAGCAGCAAGAGCCCGGCGAGCACGATATCGACTGCCTTGGTCGTCATCGCGTGCATCATCGTCGCCGCCATGGTCACGAACAGAATCTGGAACAGCGATGTGCCGACCACCACGTTGGCGCTCATCCCCAGCAAGTAGAGCATAGCCGGCACCAGGATGAACCCGCCGCCGACGCCCATCAACATGGTCAGCACACCCACCGCCACGCCCATCAGCAGCGGCGCCAGCGGCGAGATGTACAGGCCCGAACGATAGAACCGCCAGCGCATCGGCAGACTGGCGACCAGCGGATGGTGGCGCCGCTTGGCCGGACGCGGGCGGGCCCCATCCCTGGCGTGACGCAGGCTCTGCAGGCTTTCGCGTCCCATCAGCGCGCCGATCGTGCCGAGGAGAAGGACGTAGAGGATGTTGATCACGGTATCGATCTGCCCGAGCGATTCGAGCAGCCGGAACAAGAGCGCGCCGATCGCCGCGCCGATCACCCCGCCGGCTACGCCGACTGCGCCGATCTGGTAATCGACCCCGCCGCGGCGGCTATGCGCGAACACGCCCGACACGCTGGCGCCCGTCACCTGGCTGGCCGACGAAGCGGCGGCAACCGTGGGCGGGACGCCGTAGAAGATCAGCAGCGGCGTGGTCAGGAACCCGCCGCCGACCCCGAATATCCCCGACAGCACCCCCGTCGCCGCGCCGAGCAGGACGATGACCAGCCCGTTGACCGCCAGGTTGGCAATGGGAAGGTAGACGTCCATGCCCCGCGGTAACGCAAGGCGACCTGTGATAGAAGGCGACCCGGGCTAAAAACCCGCGGAAACGGTCAGCGCCGGCCCGCTCGCCGGGCGTGCCGCGCCCGCCACACGGACGCGATAATCGGCCGCGACCCGGCCATACACCTCGCCGAGCCGGAAGGTGGCGACCGCGCTCGGCCCGATGTCGAGCCGGGCGGCACCGCGCTGCGCCCCGCCCCAGGCCCCTGCGCCAAGCCGCGCCTCGAGCGATCCGCGCCGCACCATCGCGCGGTCGATCCGCGCCTGCCCGTCGGCGAAGGCAGTGGCATCGCGCCCGCCGACATAGCCGGCCTGGGCATAAGCCTCGGCCCGCAGGCCCATCGGTAGCGCCAGCGGCGGAAATTCGGTGACGACATAGGCCGCCGGGCGCAACCGCGTGCCGGTGGCGGTATCGCCGGCGCGGCCTTCGACAGCGAGGCGTAGCGGTACGCCCGCCAGCGGCCGCGCCGAGAGGCCCAGCGCCAGCTCGCGCTCACGCGGTCCGGACAGCGCGCTGGCGAGCCGGGCGTAGGCCTGCGGCCGGTGCGCATTCCCAGACGCCAGGACATAGCGCGCCACCGCGCCCACCTGGCTGCGGCCATAGCTCGGTTGCGCGGCCACGAGCGGCACGGCATCGTCACGACGCAGCAGCACCCAGGCATCGGCGGACCAGCGCGAGTGGGCAGACGCGACCGGGCCAACCGCAAGTAATCCGGGCGCAGCGCGCTTCTCAGCGGGCGGAGCAGGCGAGGTCGCCAGCGCCGCCGGGACGGGTCCTGCGGTGTTGCCCAGGTAGGCTGCCAGCACCGGATTGACGCTCCCGGGCGAAAGACAAGCGAGCAGCAGCAGGTTGTGTCCGATCGTTTGCCGCGCAGACCCGTGCTGGCGGCCGCTGGCCAGTGTCGGCGCGGGTGCTGACGGGGCCGCCACCGGTTGAGCCTGTGGCGGCGATGCGATGTCCGGCCATTCGAAGCCGTCAGGAACCGGCGGCAGCGGGGGCTGGCCGGATCCGATTGCGGACCTCTCAGGCGCCACTCGATCGTTCGGTCGGCGCGCCGAGGAAGCGAAGGCGTTCGGCCCTGCAATCAAGGCGGTCGCGACCGGGTCGGCAGGTTCGTATCCCTGCCACACCAGCGCCCTGAGCGCGCCCCATCCCAGCAGCAGCGCGGCGAGCAGCAGCAGCGGCTGGCCGCGAAACGCGGCTTGGCCGCTCATGCGGCGGCAACTTGCGGATAGAGAAGGGCGGGATGCGCGTGGTGCGGGGTCTTGTCCCACGTCGGCTTGGCACCCAGCAGAGTTCGAACATAGGCGAACAGGGCGCGCCGTGCCGCCATGATCGCCACCACATTGGCGAGCGGAATGCGCGCCACCGCCCAGACCCCTTCGCGCCAGCCATATTCGCGAGCGGTGAAGGCGAAGCGCAGCAGCGCACGCCAGGCAAAACTGGCCAGATTGATGGCCAACAGCGCCGCCAGCCACGGATCGGCGCGCCAGGGCCGCACCAGGCCCAGGCTGCCGGCCAGCCACAGCGCAAAGCCCACCACCAGGATCAGATAGCCGGCAAACAACACCAGCGCGGTCAGCGGGCCGCGCCGGTCGCGCAGCCGCATCCACCATTCGCCCGGGCCCCCGCTCCAGCCGAGCCGGTCCCATCCCTGGAACGCAATGCCGTGGACCCAGCGCGCCTTTTGCCGCACCGCCTGATCGATTCGATCGGGAAAGCACGCCCGGGTCGCCACCAGCCGCCCATCCTCGCCTCGCACGCGCAGGAATCGGGCCCGCCCGCCCTCGCTCTTGATGCGCAGGCCAAGCTCGTAATCCTCGGTCAGCGAATCGACCGAAAACGGCCCCGCCGCTCCCTGTCGCGCGGCGATTTCGCCAAGCATCGCGCGCGAAAAGCCGCAGCCGACACCGGCCGCCGGCAGCGCCGCGCCCAACGCGCTGCGCACCACCATGCCCTTGCCATGCGCCTCAACGAACAGCCCGTTGTCGCAATTGACCGATCCTGGGCTTATGGCGCGGGAATGGAGCGGGTCGGGGTGCGGGGGCGCGAGCGAATTCTGGCATGGGCCGGGGCGATGATCGTCGCGCTCTTTCTGACCAGCTGCGCCACGTCGTGCGCGCCGTTGCCGCCACCGGTGCCGATCGAGGCGGTGTGCTCGGCCACCGATGGCGACACGTTGCGCTGCGGGGAGGAGCGCATCCGCCTGCTCGGTATCGATTCGCCGGAAATGGCGGGGCACTGCCGCGAAGGCCGGGCTTGCGCGCCGGGCGATCCGCTGGCGGCGCAGCGCAGCCTGGCCGAGGCCCTGGCGAGTGGTCGGCTGACGATCGTGCGGGTGAAAAAGGACCGATATGGACGCACTCTGGGCGTGGTCAACGCCGGGGCGGTCAACCTGTCGTGCCGCCAGCTCGAGGCCGGTGCGGCGACCTATCGCCCCGACTGGGACGATCGCGGCCTGGTGCGGGGGGCTTGCCCTGACCTCACCCGCTGACCTACCCTGCGCGGGTGACCGCCCTGCCGACCGATTCTTCCGCCGCCGAGCTGCGCCGGCTCTACCGCCAGCACGGCGGGGAGAAGGCCTGGCCGATCCTGCGGCCGGCATTCGAGCGATTGTTCGGGCGACCGGCCGAGGCGGGCGAGGCCGAGGGCATCGTCTCGACAGCGTGGATCGAGGGGCGCGAGCTCGCGGGATGGACGCGGCGGCCGAACACGCAGCAGTGGCAGCGCGCCGACGGGTCGATCGTGGTCGATGACGACGGCCGCGAATGGGCGCACCTGTGACCCGTCCCGATCCGTTCAGCGAGGAGGAGGTCGCCGCTGCGATGGCCGACAGCTACGTCAGCCTGCCGATCGGCGACATGGCGGCGCTGGCCGAGGCGGTGAACAAGTGCCTGGTGGCGCGGTACGGCGACGAATGAGCACGCGCGACAGCATCGTCGCCTTCATCAAGTGGGAGGCCCGGGTGCGCTACGCCGACAATCCGGACATCGCCGGGGCGTTCGAACGCCTGGCGTCCCTTGTCGAAGGTCAGCACGATCGTGACCCGCGCGGGCCGCGAGAGGTCATTTCGCCCGGCCAGTGGGAGGAGCCCTCGAATGTGGGCCCGCGGCCCTCTTGATCCGTGAGATTACTTATCCTGGGTTAAGTTCTTGCGCTTAAGATAAATCGCGTGTCTGTGCCCTGTTGAGAGCAACACTTGGTAAAAGGTGTGCTCTTTTGGCGTCGCAATCAATCAAATACCCTGTCGATGATTTGGCTGGCTCGCCCGATGTGTGGGCCCGAGCGCAAGACAGCGTCGCGCTGCTGACGCGAAGGCAACGCGATGTTCTGCTGCTGCTGGCGCGCGGGGGCGCGACAAAGGAAATCGCGCGGGAGATGGGCCTCAGCCCGCGCACGGTCGAAATCCACCGCGCCGCGATCCTCGAGAAGCTCGACTTGCGCTCTTCCGCCGACGCGGTGCGCACGGCGGTCTATGCCGCGATGGCCGAAAGGTTCGGCAATGCGTGAGGTTGTCGCGCTCAAGCTCGCGATCGTGGCGGTCTATCTGGCGAGCTTCATTCCGCCGTTGCTGATGCTGGCGGAGGCCGGTTAACGCCCGGCCCTCGCCGCTTCGAGTTCCAGCGCCCAAGCCCGGGCCGCTTCGGCCTGCAGGGTGTTGGCGGTGCAGGTGCGCACGTCGTCGGCTAGCACGGCGACGGGGCCATCCAGCTCGGCCGCGGGGGGCATTGCTTGACCACCGCCGGCGCTTCGATCCGGGGCGGGCGGATCGGATCGGCAGGGTGTGCTTCGATCGACCGGGCGCACCCGGTGAGCAGCGATAAAGCGCTCGGCATCAGCCAGAGCGCCGCGGGCAGTCGCGGCAGCGTCATTGTCGATCCTTTCGGCGAGGTCGCGGTAGTGGCGTTCGGCGGCAACGTTGACCGCCCGCTGCGCCGCGGCGGCCCTTCTTTGCACTTTTTGCACAGAACTCAGTTCGGCGGCGAGCCGCTCGGCCTTCGGCTTCCAGCCTTCGAAGTGGATGTCGGGCAGCAGCGGCAGCGGCACCCGGATGTCCGCATAGGTGTTGAACGCGAGCAGCGCGACCAGGCCGAGCAGCACCAGGCGGAAGGTCAACCCGGCGAAGATCGCCGCGGCGCGGGCGCGGATGTCGGGCATCACTCAATCCCCTTGATCGGCGTGCCGGGCGCTTCGTCGCGGATCCGCTGCACGGACGTGAAGCAGTCGCGGCGGTTGTTGAAGGTCTCGCCGCCGGTGGCGACGATCCGCCCGTTCGCGGCCCGGAGCCGCCATGCCCATTGCTTGCGCCGCAGCAGTCCGCGCCGGGCAGGATAGACCTCGAAAATCATCAGCCCTCTCCTCCAGGCGCAGCCTCGGCCCCCACGGTGGTGCTCTCGCCGGGCTTGAGCTCGATCTCGGGCTTCCTGTCCGGATCGGCCTGGTTTTCGGCCATCTTGTGAATCGCATCGGCGAACTTGCCGGTGTTGGCCGTGCGCTGCTCGTCGCCCTTGTTGGCGGCGAAGAAGAACGCCACCACCATGCCGATGATTGCGGTGAGGGCGAAGCCCTGGAACACCACCTCGAACAGCTTGGTGTCCCACAGTTTGGGCTGCTGCTCGGCCATCTTGAGCATCGCCCAGAACGATCCGAACAGCGCCAGCGTGACCCACTGCCGCTCGCTCGGCCAGCCCGGCAGGCGGTCGGCGGTTCGGTCCCAGAACTCGGGCCAGGTCTTCGGTCGCGCGGTCATTGCCCGCGCTCCATCTGCAGCATGCGTTGGACCAGAGCGTTGAAGTTCTTCTCGCGCCGCGCCAGCGCGTTCTCCCCACCATTGATGCGGTGGACCTCGTCGGCGACGCCCGGCGTGTCGGCCAGACGGTTGACATCGTGCGCTTCCCAGAACCACGCCGCGGCCATGATCCCGCCCTCGAGCGTGCGGGCATAGGCGAGCGCCTCGTCGAGGGGCTTACCGATCCACTTGGCAAAGCGCTCCATGTTGGCGCGCCCGGTGACCTGCAGCGGGCCCACGCCGCGCATCGTCCAGCCATCGCCCACGCAGGTGTTGCCGAGGTTGGTCCGCCCCCAATCCCCGCCATAGACGCAGTTCGCGATCGCTTCCTGGTCGGCCTTGCGCGTGGGCGTGCGCCCGTACTTGCGGCAGTCCGCCAGGCTGATCCGGTGCCGCCCGAACGTCGCGGCGAGCCCCTCGACTGAATAGTTGAGGTTCTCGGTCCGGGCGCGGAAGTCGCTCTCGACCGCGATGTTGGCGAGGAAGGCGGCGACGCGCCGAATGGTGTTGATCTCGGCCCGGTGGCAGGCGGCCTTGAGCGGCTCTACCCACGGCGCCAGGTCCGCATCGGGACGGGGCGAGGCGACGACCTTGAGCAGGCCGACCGAGATCATGTCGATAGGTTGGGTCATGGTGGCGCTCACAGTCGGTAGGTGACGTAGGTGTTGGTCGCGGTCTTGCGCGTGCCCCAGTGGCAGGTCGTGCTGATCGCGCAGGTCACCGAGCCGACGATCGTGTGCCCCGTGCCCGCGACCAGCGTGATCGCGCCGGTGCTGCTGCCGAGGTTGATCGTGTACCAGTCGAA
>JANOAH010000024.1:0-27481 GCA_031411075.1 Erythrobacteraceae bacterium | reverse complement strand
GTAGGCCTGGGCATGGGCGGGCAGCGGCATAGCCAAGACCAGCAGTGCCAGCGCCTGCCATCTCATAGCGGAGTGAAATCGAGCCCGATGTCCGCAGCCGGTGCGCTTTGCGTCAACCGGCCGACCGAGACGAAGTCCACTCCTGTCGCAGCAATCGCCCCAATCGTGTCGAGCCTAACGCCGCCAGAAGCCTCGCACGGGACCCGCCCAGTAACCAGAGCGACGGCCTCGCGCAATTCCGCCACGCTCATGTTATCGAGCAGCAGATGGCTCGCTCCTGCCACCAAGGCCGGCTCAATCTGGTCGATTCGGTCAACCTCGCAGATGATCCGCGCCACGCCCGCAGCCTTCGCCCGCCGCACCGCTTCACCGACGCCGCCCGCGACCAGCACGTGGTTGTCCTTGATCATCGCCGCATCCCACAGCCCCATGCGGTGGTTCTGCGCGCCGCCCATACGGGTCGCGTATTTCTCCAGATGGCGCAGGCCGGGAATGGTCTTGCGTGTATCAAGCAAGGTGGCTTTTCCGGCCATCGCATCGACATATTGGCGGGCCATCGTGGCAATGCCGGAGAGATGCTGCGCCGTGTTGAGCGCGGATCGTTCTGCCGTCAGCATCGCGCGGGCATTGCCCGCCAGCCGCATCAGATCGCTACCCGCAGGCACCTGTGCGCCCTCTGCAACCAGAATCTCGATTTCCATAGCGGGATCGAGCTTGCGGAAGAATTCGGCGGCAATCGGCAAGCCCGCGACAGTTATCGCATCGCGGCTGTCCATAACGCCCGAGAAACGGGCATCGGCCGGAATCACACTGTCCGAGGTAACGTCATGGCCGCCACCCGGCAGCCCTACGCCCAGATCCTCCGCCAGCGTGGCGGATATAAAGGCATCCAGGTCGAAACCGTAAAGCGTGAATTTGGTCATGGCTCGCTCATTGCAAACCAGCAGTCCTGTGTCGAGCAGTCAGGTCGCTCGCATCAGACTGGGCTGACCCGCTCCTTCCAGCCCCAGGACAGGAAGCTGGGCGGAATATTGCGCAACTCGAAACCGTGGTCGAGATCGGCGAAATAGTCGGCAATGCATTCGCGCGCCCGAGGCGGGGTGAACTGATAGACAAGGAACGCGCCGCCTGCGCGCAGCACGCGATAGGTTGCCGCAGCGATCGCCGGGCCAACGCCATCGGGCAGGGTGGAGAAGGGCAGGCCTGACAGGACATAGTCGGCATGGTCATGGCCGTGCGCGGCGACGATTTCCTCGACATCGGCAGCGGAGCCCAGCACTGCGACAAAGCGGCTGTCACGAATGGTGGCGCGCAGATAGTCGATATACAGCGGATTGGTGTCGATGACGATCAGCTGCGCATCGCGGCGCAGCCTGTCCAGCACCGGGCGGCAGAAAGTGCCGACGCCAGGGCCATACTCGACAAACAGCTTGCAGGTATCCCAGTTCACCGGGGCCAGCATCTTGTCGATGGTCGAGCGCGACGATGGGATGATCGAGCCGACCATGCGCGGTTCTTCGAGGAAGCCCTGAAAGAACACCCCGGCCGGGCCGAGCGCCCGGGTGACACGGCGCATCAGTTTATCGCCGCGGCGCGTCTGCGCCAGCTCGCTGCCATTCATGGGTAAGGACGCGCCTCTGTAGGTATGAGAGCGCGCTGCGCGCCCGCGACAAGCGGCCCGGTTGGCAAATAAGCCCGTTCATTGCAAGCGGCGCACGACGAGAGTGCCACCGCCGCTCACAGGATTTCCTCGACCTTCTCGGGTGGACGGCACAGCCTGACCCCCTGGGCGGTTTCGACCAAGGGCCGCTCGATTAGAATCGGCTCGGCCGCCATCGCCTCGAGCACTTGGTCGTCGCTCGCATCGCGCAGGCCGCGGGCCTCGGCATCGGTGCCGCGCAGCCGCAGGCCGTCGGCCGGGCGCAGGCCCGCATCGCGATAGAGCTGAGCGAGCTTGGCGCGCGACGGCGGGTGCTTGAGGTATTCGATCACCTCGACCTCGACGCCCTCGCGCGCCTGGAGCAGCGCCAGCGTGTTGCGCGAGGTGCCGCAGGCGGGGTTGTGCCAAATCGTCGCTTTCATTCGCTCGTTCCTTTCAATCCTCCCTGTCGCGCAGCGATGGGGGTGGCGCGGTGCCGCAGGCGCCGTGACGGAAGGGCCGCCGCGCAGCGGCGCTTGCAGCGCCGGCCCCTCCGTCAGCCGCCTGACGGCGTCTGCCACCTCCCCATGACCGCTGCGCGGCCACAGGGAGGATTTTCTTTCCTTTACTCCGCCCGCATCGCCGGAACCGCTGCGGCGGCGTCCTCGGCGTCGATGCCCGGGGCTGGGGCGGCGCTGATCCGCTCGGCCCGGCGGGCCACCCGGCCGGCGCGCTGGATCGCGCGGATCAGCCGCGGATAGACCCCGCAGCGGCACAAGTTGCCGATCGCCTGCTTGATCTCGTCATCGCTGGGATCGGCATTGCGCTCGATCAGCGCGGCGGCGGCGATGGCAATCCCGGGGGTGCAGAACCCGCACTGGATCGCTTGTTCCGCAACCAGCGCCTGCTGCACCGGATGGCTGCGGTCGCGGCTGAGCCCTTCGATGGTGGTGACGAAGCGCCCTTCGGCCTCGCCCAGCGTCACCAGGCAGCTGCGCAGCGCCGCGCCATCGACCAGCACCATGCAGGCGCCGCAATCGCCGACGCCGCAGCCGTATTTGGTGCCGGTCAGGTTCGCCGCTTCGCGCAGCACCCACAGCAGCGGAGTCTGCGGATCGAGGTCGAAGCGCACCGGGCGGCCGTTGACGGTCAGGTCGGTCATCCGGGGGCGTAGCTTTCCAGGTAAGCACACCGTTGGCAGCGCCAGGTCTCGACCTCGAAGCGCGGGATGCCGCGCGTCTTCAGGCCGTACCATTTCTTCTGCGGCGCGCCCTGGAACCACATTTCGACTTTGGTCGAATGATCCTTGGCCTCGGGCACGAAGCCCTGGTCCATCCGCCCGCCGCACTTCGGGCAGGTCTTGCTCATTGCCGCCATGATGGGTCCAGGCTGTCGATCTTGCGGGTCCAGGCTTCGAAATCGAGCTTGCCGAATTCGGTGGTCAGCTGTTTGTCGCGGTCACGCTGGTGCGCTTCGATCACCTCGGGCGGAACGACGATCGGCTTGCCCATGCTGGCGGTCTTGACCTGCACTTCGCAGGCGCGCTGCAGCATATAATAGAGCAGGAACATTTCCGGGATCGAGCGGCCCATCACCACCGGGCCGTGGTTCTTGAGCATCAGGATCTGCCGGTTGCCGGCGTTGCGCACTAGCCGCTCCCCTTCCTCGGAGCGCACGGTGATGCCTTCGAAATCGTGATAGCCGATCGCATCGGCGAAAAAGCACGAATAGAAGTTCGACGCTTCCAGCCCGCCTTCGCTCGAACACACCGCCATCGTATCGGGAGTGTGTGTGTGAACGATGGCGTGGGCATGCGGCAGGTGCTTGTGGAACACCGAATGCTGGGTGAAACCGGCGAGGTTGACCGGATAGGGATTGTCACCGACCTTGCGCCCCTCGCCGTCGATCTTGACCAGGTTCGACGCGGTGACCTCGTCCCACAACAGGCCATAGGGATTGATCAGGAAGGCGTTGTCTTCCCCCGGTATGCGCAGGGTAATGTGATTGTAGATGCTCTCGCACCAGCCGAGGTGGGCGAAGATGCGATAGCAAGCCGCCAATTCCAGCCGCGCCGCCCATTCGGCTTCGCTGCAGTGGGGGCGTTGCTTGAGCTGGGTGGCCATGCGTCTCTCCTGTCTGCGAGAGTCCTAACCCAACATTCTCGTCATTGCGAGGAGCGTAGCGACGCAGCAATCCAGGGCGTCGCGCCAACAGCCCTGGATTGCTTCGCTTCGCTCGCAATGACGAAGACAGGATAGCAAGATTCACCGCGTGATTGACTTTGTCGCCCCGGTCGGCGAGCCAGTGCGGCAAGCGGTTCGAGCCGCGCGGGAGAGAATCGATGGCGGACTTGCTCGGCTACGGCCAGCCGATGGGCGGCGTTGCGCAAACCGCGTTCATCGTCCCCGATCTGCAGGCCGCGATCGAGCGCTGGATTGCCGACATGCGCGCCGGGCCGTTCTTCGTGCTGCCGCATTTCCTCGTTCCCGGGCAGACCTATCGCGGCACCGAAAGCACTGCCGACATCACCATCGGCATGGGCTTTGCCGGGCATATGCTGATCGAACTGATCCAGCCGCTCGACAACGAACCGAGCGTGTACAAGGAAACGATCGACCTGCGCGGCCACGGTTTCCACCACCTCGGCATCGCCTGCGCCGATGTCGATGCGGCCAGCCGCGATTACCAGTCGCGCGGCTTTGTCGAAGCGTTCCGCGCCAGCGTGCCGACCGGCGGCGAAGTCGTGTACCTCGACAACGGCACCGGCCCGCAATTGGGCTTCCTCGAACTGCTGCCGGTGACGCCCGGCATGGACCAGACCTTCACCCGCTTCTGGGAAGCGAGCCGCGATTGGGACGGCTCGGACCCGGTCCGCTCATTCATCTAGTCACGAAAGCGAATCCGATGCAGCCCGCCACCCCGACTTCGCACGGCAACTGGATGAACAATTCGGCCGGGTATCAGACTCTGCTGGTGTTCCTGCTCAGCCTCAATTTCGGCATCGTGTTCTTCGACCGCCAGGCGCACAACGTGCTGATGCCGCAGATCCAGCCGGATCTGATGCTGACCGGCACCCAGATCGGGCTGATTGCCAGCGGGCTGAGCTTTTCCTGGGCGATCGCGGCGTTCTTTGTCGGCAAGCTGTCCGACACCCTCGGCAAGCGCAAGATTTTGCTGATCCTGGCGACGATCGCCTTCTCGCTCACCTCGTTCCTGACCGGCCTCGCCACCAGTTTCGCGCTGCTGTTCGGCGCCCGGCTGTTGATGGGCGTGGCCGAAGGCGGGGTGATGCCGATCAGCCATGCGATGGTGGCGAGCGAAGTCGATCCGGCCAAGCGCGGCCTCGCGCAGGGGGTGGCGCAGAACCTCGGCTCCAACCTGCTCGGCAGCTTCCTGGCACCCGCGCTGCTCGTCCCGCTAGCGCTGGCCTATGGCTGGCAGAGCGCATTTTTCCTTGCCGGCGTGCCCGGCCTGATCAGCGCGGCGCTGATGTGGTTCCTGCTGCGCGAGCCGGCCAAGCTGCCCCCGGCGCCCGAAGCCACAGCCACGATGTCGATGTGGGACGCGATGAAAATCCGCAACATCTGGATCGTGGTGGTGGTCGGCGTGCTGATGGTCGCGCATTTCGTGATCACCTGGGCGTTCATGCCCACGTACCTGACACAGGTGAAAGGCTTCGATATTTCCACCGGCGGCTGGATCATGAGCTCGCTCGGCATCGCCGCGGCAATTTACGCGTTCGCGATTTCCGGCCTGTCGGACCGGATCGGACGCAAGCCGGTGATGGTGTGGTTGCCGTTCCTGTCGGTCGTCGGCCCGCTCGCCGCGCTCTACTACGACGGGCCGGCAATCGTGCTGGTGGCGATGTTCTTCGTCGGCTGGGCGGTCAACGGCATCTTCCCGATCTTCATGGCGACGATCCCGTCGGAAAGCGTCGACCCGCACCACCATGCCACCGTGCTCGGCCTGGCCATGGGCGCGTGTGAAATCCTCGGTGGCGTGTTCGGCCCGACCCTCGCCGGAATGCTCAACGACGCCTTCGGACCCGATACCTTCTTGTGGCTGCTGCTGGTGCTGGCCGTAATCAGCGGGTTCGTGGCGATGGGCCTCAAGGAAACCGCCCCGCAGGCGCTGGCGCGGCGCGGCAGCCTGTCGGTCGTCTCGCCTTAGCGCACGCTGGGGCGCTCTGGGCATGACCGCGCTGCGCAAGTCAGGGGGCTACCAGGCATGGCTGGTCGGACTGCTCAGCCTCAATTTCGGTATCCTGTTCTTCGACCGCCAGGCGGCGAATTTCATGATGCCGCAGATCCAGCCCGATCTCGGCCTGTCGAACTTCCAGGTCGGGATGATCGCCTCGGGCCTGTCGCTGACCTGGGCGCTAGCCGCGCTGACCGTCGGGCCGCTGAGCGACCGGCTCGGCAGCCGCAAGCCGATCGTGCTCGCCGCCACCCTGATGTTCTGCGCCTGCTCGGTGCTGTCGGGCCTCGCCGGCGGGTTTCTCGCCCTGCTCGCCGCGCGCCTGCTGATGGGCGCGGCCGAAGGCGGGGTCATGCCGGTCAGCCACGCGATGATCGCCGCCGAAGTCACGCCCGAACGCCGGGGCCTGGGCATGGGCGTCGGCCAGAACCTCGGCTCCAGCCTGCTCGGCTCGACCGTCGCCCCGCTGGTGCTGGTGTGGCTGGCGACGACTTACGGCTGGCGCGCGGGGTTCTATCTTTCCGCCATTCCCGGCCTGGTCACCGCCGGGCTGATCTGGCTGACCTTGCGCGAACCGCCGGCTGCGCTGGTCGCCGAAGGCCACGCCGCCCCGGCGATCACATTCCTCGAGGCGATCCGCCACCGCAACGTGCTGCTGTGTTCGGCGATCGCGGTGCTCTTGGTCAGCTACCTCGTCGTTGCCTGGACTTTCCTGCCGCTGTTCCTGGTCAACCTCAAAGGCTACGCCCCGGCCGAGATGGGCAACGTCATGGCCGTGCTCGGGGTATCGAGCGCGATCAGCGCGTTCGTGCTCGCCGGACTCAGCGACCGCTGGGGCCGCAAGCCGGTGTTCCTTGTCTCCTGCCTGATTGGCGCGATCCTGCCGCTCGGGGCGCTGCTGTGGACCGGCTCGGCCGTCGTGATGGCGGCGATCTTCTTCGTCGGCTGGTTCTTCAACGGCATGTTCCCGCTGTTCATGGCCACCGTCCCGGCCGAAAGCGTCGACCCGCGCCTCACCGCCAGCCTCGCCGGATTTGTCGGCGGGATCGGCGAAGTGCTCGGCGGGGTGGTCAGCCCTTCGCTCGCCGGCAAGCTGGCCGACATCTACGGCCTCGCCGCACCGGTGTGGCTGCTCTTGGCGCTGACGGTGCTGGCGTTCGTGTGCAGCCTGTTCCTGCACGAATCCGCCCCCGCGGTGCTGGCCCGCCGCGCCGCAACGGCTTAAGACACACCTCGAGAGGATAACGATGCCCGAAACCCCGACGACCGAACCCTGGGCGGGCACCCCGCCCGTGCCCCACAGCTTGCGCCCCGGCGCCCTGCCCGAAGCCTACATGGCCAAGATCGCCGAAGGCGACGAGCGGCTGTGGGTGCCGATCGGCCGGCCGATGGTGGAGGATGTCTATTCGAAGCCGGTGTGGATCAGCCCGACGCTCAACATGTGGGCCGACGTGCTGATGGCGAAGAAGCCGTGCATCGTGAACCGGCATTACCACCCCAAGCCGATCTGGGCCTACACCATCAGCGGCAAGTGGGCCTATCTCGAGCATGACTGGACCGCGACTGCGGGCGATTTCATCTTCGAGACTCCGGGCGAAAGCCACACCCTGGTCAGCTACGCGCACGACGACCCGATGCGAGTGTTCTTCGTCGTCTCCGGCCCGCTGATGTGGCTCGACGAACAGGGCAATAGCGTCGGCCATTACGACGTGTTCGATTACATGCGCGATGCCCGCGCCCACTATGCCGAGGTCGGCATCGCCGACGATTATCTCGACAGCCTTATCCGTTAGGAAAGCCCTCATGGCCAGCCAGATGAAAGCCCCGCCTTCGACCAAGAAGGAGATCGTCGACGTCCCGTTCGCCTTCCGCGATCTCGTCACCAGGCATTCGCCCGGGGGGCGCTACATCGACGCACAAAGCGAGGTCGATAGCCCGTGGGTGCCGTTCGGGCCGACCGCGGCGATCAAGCACCTGGCGTTCGACGTGCGCCGCAACCTGTTCTCCAACATCCTGTGGATGAAAGGCCCCGGCACGATCGGCACCCATTTCCACCGCGGCACCATCGCCATGGTCGTGCTCGAAGGCAGTGTCCGCTACCTCGAATACGACTGGGTGGCGACGCCGGGCGGGCTGATCCTCGAGGTGCCGGGCGAAAGCCACACCCTCGTCACCGAGCATCCCGAAGGGGTCAAACTGTTCGGCTGGATGGAAGGGCCGATTGAATTCTACGACGAGAACGCGGTGCTGGTCGAAACCGGCGACGTCTGGTGGATGATGAACCACTACGAAAGCTACTGCCGCGAACAGGGCATCGCGATCAATCCCAAGTTGTACCTGTAACCCTACCCTCTCGTCATCCCCGCGAACGCGGGAATGACGAAAAAGGAGGTCGAACATGAAAGCGACCGAGCAACCGGTGTTCACCGATGCGGTCGGCGCGGTGCATCCGCGCCAAGCCTGGTACATGGCCGGGTGGGATCATGACCTCGCGCCCGGCACGCTGCACGCGATCTCGATCCTGGCCGAGCCGCTGGTGCTGTTCCGCACCGCCGAGGGCATCGCCGCGTTCGAGGACCGCTGTCCGCACCGCGCCGCGCCGCTCAGTCTCGGCCGTTGCGAGGGTGAGACGCTGCGCTGCCTGTACCACGGTGTGCGCTTCGGCGCCGATGGCCATGCGGTCGAAATCCCGGGTCAGGACACGATCCCGCCGCAGCTCAAGGCCCGGACTTATCCCGCGGTGGAACGCCATTCGGCGCTGTGGGTGTGGATGGGCGATCCGCCGCTGGCCGACGAGGCGCTGATCCCGCCGTTCGTCGGCCACCGCGATCCGGCCTGGGCGCTCGGCACCGGCCGGGTCGATTACGACGCCCCGGCGCGGCTGATCCACGACAACCTGCTCGATCTGACGCACATCGCCTATGTCCATGCCGACAGCTTCGGGGGCGGCAGCCAGGCTTCTGCCGACGGCTGGATGAAGGCGCAGGTCGACACCCGCGGCCATGACCGCGGGGTGACGGTCGAACGCGCGATGGGCGGGATGCCGCCCAATCCGGCCGGCGGCGGCCGCGGTGACGCAAGTGCCGACGTATGGAGCTGCTACGACTTCCTGATCCCGGGCGTGTTCATCCAGACCACCGAGCGCTATGCCGCCGGCACCATGGACCCCGCCGCGCCGGGCCGGTGTCCGGACGATAACCTGTTCTCGACCTTCACTTGCCAGGCGGTGACGCCGCTGACCGCCGATACCACCTGCTATTTCTGGGCCTTCGGTCCGCAGGCCGACAAGCACGAGCAGAAGGACTTCTTCGTCGAGCTCGGCGGCAAGGCGTTTGCCGAGGACAAGCGGATGATCGAGGCGCAGTGGCGCACGATGCAGGCGACCGGAACCAAGGTCATGCCGCTCGCCATGGACAAGGCGCTGTTCAAATACGACGCGGCGATGAAGCGCTTCATCGAAGGCCGCCAAGCCATGAAAGAGACCGAACCCGCATGAAAACGCTCGACCAGTTCGACATTGCCGGCCGGTCGGCACTCGTCACCGGCGCGGCCAGCGGCATCGGCCTCGCCTACGCCGAATGCATGGCCGAGGCCGGCGCCAAGGTGACCCTGACCGACATTGACGCCGAAGGCGCGGCGCGCGAGGCGCAGCGGCTGGTGGGTGAAGGCCACGAAGCGCGCTGGTCAACCTGCGATGTCGCCGATCTCGCCCCGGTCGCCAAGGCCTTCGACGAGCATGTCGCGGCCTATGGCGGCTGCGACATCGCTTTTGCCAACGCCGGGCTCGATGTCGGCAACGGCTTCTGGACCCCCAACGGCGATCGCAATCCCGACGGCCAGATCGACGTTTACGACCCCGAGCGGTGGTACAAGTCGATCGGCGTGAACCTTACCGGCGTGTTCCACACCGTGCGCGAGGCGGCGCGGATGATGAAGGCCAATACGCAGCGCCGCGGCGGTTCGATCGTCATCACCAGCTCGAACGCCGCCGAAGTCAACGAAGCGATCGTCGGGGTGCCCTACATGGCGGCCAAGGCCGGCGTGAAGCACTTCATGCGCCATTCGGCTTACGAGCTCGCCGCCTACGGCATCCGCGTCAACGCCATCGCACCCGGCCCGTTCGTGACCAACATCGGCGATGGCTGGGTCAAGAAGAACCCCGCCGCCAAGGCCGCGTGGGACGAGCTGGTGCCGGTCGGCAAGATGGCCGAAACCTATCAGATCAAGCCGCTCGCGTTGCTGCTCGCCAGCGACGCCGGCAGCTACATGACCGGCGCGCACGTGATGATCGACGGCGGCATGCAGCTGGGGCCGGTCAAGCCGCTGAATGACTGACGCCCCGCCCCTTCGTCATTGCGAGGAGCGCAGCGACGAAGCAATCCAGGGCGGTCCGAGCAAACCCTGGATTGCTTCGCTGCGCTCGCAATGACGAAGGATTTGTGAATTGAAAGCCGTCACCTTCCAGGCGCTGCACACGCCGCTCAAGTTCGAGACGCTGCCCGATCCCACGCCCGACGCCGGGCAGGTGGTGGTCAAGGTTGGCCGCTGCGGCATCTGCGGCAGCGACCTGCACATGACCGAGGACGCCGCCTACGGCTGCCAGCATGGCGACGTGCTGGGGCATGAATTCGCCGGCGAGGTGGTCGGCCTGGGGCGCGAGGTCGAAGGACTGAACACCGGCGATCTGGTCTCGGTGATCCCGATGATGAGCTGCGGGCATTGCGAGGCCTGCCGCAAGGGCGAAGTGCAATGGTGCCCGCAGTTCGGCCTGCAGGGCGGCGGCTATGCCGAATTCGCGCTGACCCGGCCCAACCAGTGCCTCAAGCTGCCGGCCGACCTGAGCCTGGCCGACGGGGCGATCATCGAACCCCTGGCCATCGCGCTGCACGGCGTGAACCTGTCGGGCCTCAGGCCCGGCGACAAGGTGCTGGTGCTCGGCGCCGGGCCGATCGGCCTGGCGGTGGCATTCTGGGCCAAGCGCATGGGCGCCGGCATGGTCGCGGTGCAGGACGTGGCCCCCTTCCAGCAGGAACGCGCGCTGGGCATGGGGGCGGACGTGTTCGTGGTCGATCCGGCCAATCCCGTCGGCAGCGCCGAGGCAGGCTTGGGCGGCAAGGCCGACATCGTATTCGAATGCGTCGGCATTCCCGGGTTGATCGACCAGGCGGTGCAGCAAGTGCGCAACCGCGGCACCGTGCTGCTGCTCGGCCTGTGCACCCGGCCCGATCCGATCAACAGCTTCGTCATGCTGACCAAGGAAGTACGGCTGGTGACGAGCGCGTTCTTCACCGTGGGCGAATACCAGGCCTCGCTCGACGCGCTGGCCTCAGGCGCGATCGAGCCGCGGCTCTTGGTCACCGACACCATCTCGCTCGCCGAAACACCCGAAGTCTACGAAAGCCTCAAACGCCGCACCCAGCAATGCAAAGTCCTGATCGCGCCCTAGACCCTGTCTAGCTCGGCGCCGTCACGGGCGGTCTCGCCGCGCCTGCTTGGCGCCCGTAGCGATCCGGTCGATCTCGTCCTCGACACTGTTGCGGCCCAGGTCGCTGGCGGTGGCAAGGTCGAGCGGCCTGCCGCCGAGGCCCGAGTGTGGCGCGTTGAGGAACGCGATCGCCGCGTCGCGGCCGAGGTGGAGGAAGGCGGTGCGAGTGATGTCGCCCTGGCGCCGCGCTTGATCGGGATCGAGCCGGGGTGCGGACGGCTTGCGCCAGCGCATCGAACTGGGGCGGGCCGATGCCTCTGCGGGCTCGGTCAAGCGCGGTTTCCGCCGAGCGAATGGCGTTCGGATTGAACGTGAAGGATATTCATGATCGGCTCCTCAAGTAAGCGGGAGCGCGCTGTCTCTCAGCCACAGGCGCTTACGAAGCGACAGCCTGTGATGGCGCCCAGATAGCATGCGCCCGGGTCGATTGTAAGCCGACCGGCGCAGAGCCGATTAGGTGTTCGGCAGATACTGTGCTAGAGCCCGCTCGCTGACGTCGAACTTTTTGACGGACTTCGGTGCCAAGACCCGGCCAAATCGCTTCGGCGGTCGAGCCTCGCCCCTGACGACGACTTCCTTTCGATTGACGACCAGACGCACGATCGGACGGCACGTTTGCCGTCCACCCGCCGTATCCCGAAAGGAACGCACAATGGCTATTGGTATTGTTAAATTCTTCAACGTCGACAAGGGTTTTGGATTCATCGCGCCGGAAGATGGCGGGGCCGACAGCTTCGTCCATATCACCGCCGTCCAGGCCGCCGGCATGACCACGCTGACCAAGGACCAGCGCCTGTCTTACGAGGTCGAAACCGGCCGCAACGGCAAGGCCTCCGCGGTTAACCTGCAGCAGGCCTGACCCCGCTTCCCGGGCGCGGCGATTACCGTCGCGCCCGGACCTTGCCGAGGAGCTACCCGCGATGAGCCAGACGTTCGAATTCTACGCCGCCCGCGCTCAGGCCGCCGAGGCCGAAGCCGGCGAGGCGGTACTGGCCAATGTCCGCGACCGCGCCCTGCGCAGCGCCAAGGCGTGGCGCGAGATGGCCGATCGCCAGCACTCGATCGATCGCGGCCGGATCACCGCTGACGAAATCCGCGCCGAACGGCGCGCCACCGAACTGCTGGAACGACCGGTCGACTGAGCGGACGCGCCGGCGCGCCCTACAGCGGGCGGCTTGAGCCGAAGAACAGCGCCTGGCTGATCGCCGCGCGGACGGTTTCTTCCTGAAACGGCTTGGTAATCAGGTAGGTCGGCTCGGGCCGGTCGCCGGTCAACAGGCGTTCGGGATAGGCGGTAATGAAGATCACCGGCACGCTGTCGATGGCGAGGATGTCGTCGACCGCGTCGAGGCCGGAAGAGCCGTCGGCGAGCTGGATGTCGGCGAGCACCAGCCCGGGGGTGGTCTCGGCGATCACTTCCTGCGCCTGGCTGCGCGTCGCGGCGGTGCCGCAGACATCGTGGCCGAGCGAGCGGACCAGGTCTTCGAGCTGCATCGAGATCAGCGGCTCGTCCTCGATGATCAGCACGCTGGTGGTGCTTTCGCGCTCGATCTCGGCCACCGCTTCGGCCACCATCGAGTTCACGTCGGCTTCGGCCAGCTCCATGATCTCGCCGGTGTCGGCCGGCGAGAAGTCCTCCACCGTGGTCAGGAGCAGCGCCTGGCGGTTGAGCGGGGTGATCCGCCGCAGCCGATCGCGCGCGGCGACTTCGTGCAGGCCCTGACCGCCATCATCGTCGGCGTCGGCGACTTCCATATAGGCGCTCGACCATACCTTGTTGAAGGCGCGGTACAGCGGCACACGGCCGCCGCGCAGCGATTCCGCCAGCTCGCGATCGGCCAGCGCGGCTTCGAGCGTGGCCTGGACGAACGCGTCGCCCGTATGCTGCGAGCCGGTCAGCGCGCGAGCGTAACGGCGGAGGAACGGTAGGTGCGCGGCAACTTCGGCGCCAATTGACATAAAACCCCTTCCCGAGGACCATCAGGCACGGAACGATAGCGTGTGCGCTTTGTTCCAAATGCCTCGCGCCCATGCGCGTTGACACCATGCTTGGCAAGGACTGGCGACCCTGGCGAAAAAAATTTCGCAAGCCCGGGAACCGAACTTTGGCCCGCCCATTTTAAGGTTGTCACCGCCGAGACCCCCCCTCCCGTCCAAGCGGCTGGTGATACGATCCCGAAAGGCCTCCGTTCCAATGAACGGAGGCCTTTTTTCTGTGCGGTGATCAGTAGGCAGTAGGCAATTGGGTCTCTGGGCGACCGCCAGAACCGCCACCAACATCGATCTAAATGTGCCTAATGCCTCACGCCTAATGCAAATGCCTAATGTCTAAGGCTACTGCCTACCCGATTACGCCGCGCAGTTTGGCGAACAGGCCCTTCTTTGCCCCGCTGGTCAGCGCCAGCGCCAGTTGCGCCGGATCATAGGGCTTTTCGAAGATCGGGCCCATTTCGGCCACATCGGCCGGGATCGCTTCGGGCGAGCCGGTCGAAAACGCGATCATCGGGCGCTTGGGGCCGAGCAGATCGACCAGTTCGGCCACCGCCCAGCCATCGCTGCGATCCTCGAGATGGACGTCGAGCACGACGGCATCGGCCGGCCCCTGTTCGAGCGCCGCCATCATGTCGGCAGTCGATGGGCAGATCACCACTTCGCCCACGCCCGCGGCGAGCAGCGCGTCTTCGAGCGCCAGCGCTTGGATCGGATCGTCCTCGGCCACCAGCACGCGGGCCAGCGTCGGCGCCTTGCGTGACGATTTGGGCGGGCGACGGGGCATCGGCATCCTCGGCTGCAGCGGCCGTGCAGCCGCGTTCTGGAACGGACCAGGGGCGGCGCGGTTCCGCACCGCGCGGTCGCTTACAAGTCCTTTGAATAGATACGGTATTCGCGGTTGACGTAGCTGTCGATGGCCTCGGCGATCGCCACCATTCCCTGGTTGTCCTCGAGGATCCAGCCGACTTCGGCCTGCCGCGCGCCGTGGTGCGCCACAGCGTAGCGGCGAATGTGCTCGATCATCATGAAGGCAAGCTGGCTGGCGAGGCGCGAGTTCTGCAGCCGGGTGACCACGCCCATAAGCGGCACCCGGAACCCCGCGCTCTGCGGATGGCGCAGCCACCACAACAGCCGTGCCCAGTTGAACGGGAACAGTCGTCCGCCCATCCCCTTCAACAGCACGTTGACATCGGGCAGCGAGAGCATGAACGCCACCGGCTCGCCATCGTATTCGGCCACCATGTTGGCGCCTTCGATGATCATCGGGGCGAGCTTCTTCGCCGAATATTCGACTTCGGACTGGGTGAACGGGACGAAGCCCCAGTTGTTCGACCAGGCATCGTTGAGGATGCTGACCACGATCCCGACCTCGCGCGCGAGGTGGCTCTTGTCCATCGGCCGGATGGTGATCCGCGCGTTCTTTTCGCCCGAGGCGACGATGCGCTCGATCAGCGGGGGGAAGCCGTGGCGAACTTCATCGAGGCGGTACGTCAGCAGGCGCTTGGCCACGGCGTAGCCGGCGGCTTCGATCCAGCGTTCGTAGACCGCCAGGTTGTGGCCCATCATGACCATCGGCGCATGATCGTGGCCTTTGACCAGCAGGCCCGGTTCTTCCCAGATCGACAGGCTGATCGGGGCGAGGACCCGGGTCATGCCCTGCTCGCGCAGCCACTGTTCGGCGCGGGCAATGAGCGCATGGGCGACCGCCTCGTCGCGGGCTTCGAACAGGCCCCAGTTGCCGGTACCGGTGCCCATGCCCTGTTCCGGCGGCTGGGTCAGCGCCAGTTCGTCGTAATGCGCCGAGATGCGGCCCACCACCGCGCCGCCGCGGCGGGCGAGGAACAGCTGCACCTTGGCGTGTTCGTGAAACGGGTTCTTGCCCGGCGTCAGCAGTTCGACCACTTCGCTGCGCAGCGGCGGCACCCAGTGCGGATCGGCGGCGTTGATCGCATAGGCGAAGTCGACGAAGGCGGCGAGGTCCGCCTTGCCGCTCACCGCAGTGATCTCTATCTCAGCGCTCACGTTCAGGCCTCGTTCCGCCCCGTTTGGACACCGCGATGGGACTGCGGCGGATTGTCACGCCGCGCGCGGGGCCACAAGCACCCTGGGCGAATATTTGCCCGGCCGGAGCAAGCACACTAGGATCGAATGATGACCGCGCTCGACGCCATTCCTGCTGCAGAGCCCATCGCGCCGCCGCGTGCGGCCAAGATCGCGCTGTCGGGCACGCCCGACGACAAGGCGATGTTCCGCGCCGCCGCCGACCTGACCCGCGACATCGCCGCGCACAGCCCGGCGATCTACTGGGCCGACATGCTGGGCAGCGCGCTGGCGGGTTACGCGGCGTTGGCCGGGGCGGTCGTGCTTGGAGGCGGGGCGGCGTGGGCGTGCGGCGTCGTGGCGGTACTGCTGTTATACCGTGCGCTGCTGTTCATCCACGAAATTTCGCACTTCCGGCGTGACGAAGTGCCGGGCTTCACGCTCGGCTGGAACCTGTTGGTCGGCATTCCGATGCTCACGCCCTCGCTGATGTACGAGGCGGTGCACACGCTGCACCATGCCCGCACCCGCTATGGCACCGCCGACGATCCCGAATACCTGTCGCTGGCACTGATGAAGCCGTGGGCGCTGCCGGCCTTCCTGCTGATCGCGCTGCTCGCGCCGCCGGCGCTGGTGATCCGCTTTGGCCTGCTCGCCCCGCTCGGCGCGCTGTTTCCGCCGCTGCGGCGGCTGGTGTGGGAACGGTTCTCCGCGCTGTCTATCAACCCCGACTTCCGCCGCCGCCCGGCCGAACCCGAGCTGCGCGCGAGGTTCGCCTGGCAGGAAGCCGGCGCCGCGCTGTGGGCGCTGCTGCTGGCGGCCAGTGTGCTGTGGCTGGGCTGGCGGCCGCTGCTGATCGCGCTGGCGGTATTTTCGGCCGTGGCGGTGCTCAACCAGCTGCGCACGCTGGTGGCGCACCTGTGGGAGAACGAAGGCGAAGCGATGACGGTGACCGGGCAGTATCTCGACAGCGTCAATGTGCAATCGCCGCTCGCCGCGCTGTGGGCGCCGGTGGGGCTGCGTTTCCACGCGCTGCACCACCTGATGCCCTCGCTCCCCTATCACGCGCTGCCCGAAGCGCATCGGCGGATCAGCGCGCACTTGGGCGCGGATTCGACTTACGGCCGCTCGATCCATCCGGGGATGACGCCGCTGGTGCTGCGCATCGCCCGCTCGACGATGCGGCGGCGCTGAAGCCCGAAAAAAGACAGGACGCGCAAGCCGGATGGCTTGCGCGCCCTGTTCCGATAGCCTTGGCCCGGCCCCGGCGAAGCGCCGCGGGCCGGGCGAACGGGGCTTACTCGGCAGCCGGTTCTTCGGCCGGAGCTTCCGTCGTCGCGGTGTCGGCGGCGTCGGTCGCAACGCCGGCAGCGGCGTCGGCAGTCGAAGCGTCGGCAGCAGCGGCGTCAGCCGAAGCGTCGGCAGCCATCGCGTCGGTCGCGGCAGCGTCAGCCGAAGCGTCGGCGGCAACGGCGTCGGTCGCGGCGGCATCGTCAGCATCGTTGTCGGCGCAAGCCGACAGGGCGAACAGAGCAGTGGCAGCGGCCAGAGCAATCTTCTTCATAACTATTCCTCCAAGAGCGGGACGGGGTCCACACCACTCGCCTGGTGCGAGCGCGCCTCAAATAATGGCAAAAATGTGGCAGCGCAAGCGGGTGTGCGAATTTTCGCCTCATTCCTCGGTGCGGATCAGCACGGTCTCGCCGATCAGGAAGAACAGCACGAACGGCGCCCAGGCGGCGAGCAGCGGCGGATAGCCGCCGAAGCTGCCCATCGCCAGCGCGGCGTTATCGACCACGAAGAAGGCGAAGCCGAGCGCCATCCCGATCACCGCGCGGGCCAGGAGGTGGCCCGACCGCGCCAGGCCGAACCCCGCCACCGCGCCGAGCAGCGGCATCAGCACCGCCGACAGCGGCCCCGACAGCTTGTGCCACCATTTGCCTTCGAGTTCGGCGGTGCGGCGTCCGGCGGCGCCAAGATCTTCGATCGACCCGGCCAGCTGGCCGATCGGTTCGGCATCGGCATCGACCTTGCGCAGCACGATCTGCCGCAGGGTGATCCCCGGACCCACCACGATCGGCGCGGCCAGAGCGCGCGCTTCGGCGTTGCTGACGTTGAACAGCCGCGGCTGTTCGAGCCGCCAGCCGGGGTTGGCAAAGCGGGCGAGCGGCGCGCGCAGCTGGCGCACGATCATCCCGGCATCGTCGCGTTCATAAAACGTCACCCCGCGCATCACGGTGGCCTGGCCGGTCCCCGCCACGCTCGAAGCGAGCAGAACATCGTTGCCGTCGTTGAGGTAGATGTTGCTGCGCAGGCTCGGATCGTCGGGCACCGGGCCGTATTCGGCCGCTTCCCAGGCCTTGAGCGAGCCGGTGGCGCGGGTCACGACGCGTTCGTTGAAGGCAAACGAGACGCCCGCGATCAGCAGCGCGGCGAGCACCAGCGGGGCGAGGATCTGGTGCGCCGAGAGGCCCGCCGCCTTCATCGCGATCACTTCGGAGTTCTGGTTGAAGGTGGCCAGCGTGATAATTGTGGCCAGCAGCACCGAATAGGGCAGGAACCGGGCGACGAGCTGCGGCACGCGCAACGAGGCATAGCGCAGCAGCTCGGCCTGGCCATTGCCCGGATGGGCCAGGATGTCGCCGGTGTTGCTGAGCAGGTCGAGCATCATCAGCACCAGCACAAGCATGCCCATCACCGCCAAGATGCGGACCATGAAGGTCTTCCCCAGGTACCAGGTCAGCGTGCGCGAAGGGAAGAAATCAAGCAGCACCGAACGCCTCTTCCTCGTCCCGCGAAGGCGGTTCGTCGCGCATCCGGCTGCGCCGCCGCCACAGCGCGCGAATCCGCCGCATCAGCTTGGCATAGGCGGCCTCGAGCCCGCCGATCGCCTGCCCGCCGGGCACGAACGCGACGCGATAGTACATCCAGCCGATCCACGCCGCGAACAGCAGGAACGGGCCCCATAGCGAGAGCACCGGATCGAGCCGGCCGAGCGAGGCGACTTCCTCGGCGTACTGGTTGATCTTGTGATAGGCGACCACGATCACGATCGACACGAACACGCCCAAGGCCGAGGTCGAGCGCTTGGGCGGGATCGCCAGCGCCACCGCCATCAGCGGCAGCATCAGCATCATGATCACTTCGACCATGCGATAGCTGAAGGCCGCCTGGCTTTCGATCCGCGTGGCGCGCGCCGCCTCGTCGTCGCGCCAGCCGAGCTCGAACAGCTCGGGCAAGAGGTATTCGCGCGCCTCGTCGCCGCGCGTGCGGAACGCCTCGATCCGCGGCAGGTCGATCGGCAGGTCGTGCTCGGTGAAACTGAGCACGCGCGGGGTCTGCCCGGGCATGTCCTGGACGATCGTGCCATCGCTGAGGCGCAGGATGATGGTGTTGCGGTTCTCGCGATTGGCCAGGAACCGCCCTTCTCTCGCCGAGATCGACAGCACCTGGCCCTTGGGATTGGCGATGCGCGCGAAAATGCCGATCAGCTTGCGTCCGTCGTCCTCGCTCTCCTCGATCCGCAGCGCCACACGGTCCTCGATCGCGGTGAATTCGCCGACCTTGATCGCCGCTCCGAGCGCGCCCGAACGCAGCTCGAAATCGAGCTGTTCGTAGCCATAGCGGGCGAGCGGCTGCCAATAGCCGACAATGCCAAAGTTGAGCACCATCAGCGCCAGCGTCATCAGGTACGGCACGCGCAGCAGCCGGGTATAGCTCCACCCCACCGCGCGCAGCACGTCGAGTTCGCTGGTGGTGGCGAGCTTGCGAAACGCAAACAGGATGCCGAGCATCAAACCCAGCGGGATGGCGAGCCCGGCATATTCGGGCACCAGGTTGACCAGCATCCGGAACACGATCCCCACCGGCCCGCCTTCGGTCGAGACGAATTCCATCAGCCGCAGCATCTTCTCGAGCATCAGCAGCGAGGCCGCGAGCACGAACACCGCGAACATCGGCAGGATCACCAGCCGGAAGATGTAGCGGTCGATTGCGGTGAAGAGTTTCACGGTGCGCGGCCTCTATCCCGCTCAGGTGCGCCCGACTAGTCCCACAGCCGCTTCACGCCGGTGCGGTCGAAAATCTTTTCGTTGGAGATCAGCACAAGATTTTCCGTCGTGGCTTGGCCGATGAGAAGCCGATCGAACGGATCGCGATGGCTAAAATGCAGCATGCCGGCAGCCAGCCCGTGCGCCGCCCTGACCGGCAATTCTTCCAGGCCCTGTTCGGCCAACGTGACTTCAAATCGATCGATGAGTTCGGCCGCCATCGTCAGTTTGCCCAGCCGCCATTTCAACGCGATTTCGAACGCGTTCACGGCGCTGAAAAACACCGTGTGTTCGGGCGCAGCCAGTGTGTCACGGACTTGCGGAGGAAGCCGATCCGAACCGTTCTGCCACCAGATCAGAGCATGCGTATCGAGGAGCAGCCGCATCAGAGGGAGTCGTCATTGCCTTCCCAAAGCGCCATCTCTTCATCCGACAAGGGTTCAAAAAACTCGGGCCCGATGTCGATCAAGCCCTTCCATGCGCCCGGCTTGCGCGGTGCTACAGGCTTTAGCGGGGTGAGCTTGACCACTGGCTCTTTACCGCGGCGGATAACGATCTCTTGACCGGCCAGCGCGGCGGCGATTAGCCGCGAGAGGTGCGTCTTGGCTACATGGATCGAATAGGCCTGGGTCATCGTCCCGACTTAGCTAAGCCCCTTAGCTAAGTCAAACTTTCTCCAGCGTGCATTGCAGCGGGTGCTGGTTTTCGCGGGCGCAGTCCATCACCTGGTTGACCTTGGTTTCGGCCACTTCGTATGGATAGACGCCGCACACGCCGACGCCCCTCTGGTGGACGTGGAGCATGACGCGGGTGGCCTGTTCGAGGTCCATGCGGAAGAAGCGCTTCAGCACCATGACGACGAATTCCATCGGTGTGTAGTCGTCGTTGAGCATCAGCACCTTGTACTGGCTCGGCTTTTTGGAGCGGGTGCGGGTCTTGGTGGCGACGCCGGCCTGGCCGTCGGTATCGTCGACGCCGATGCCGGCATCGTTGTCCTCGCCCGCCATGCGCACAGCCGGCCGGGACAGATCATCGGAAAAGGCGGGAATCCGCTGCATAGGGCGCAAATATCGTATCGAGCGGCGCTGCTGCAAGGTGCAGCGCGCCACAGAGTTGCTGCCGGCGCTATGGCCCGCAACGCAATCGGGCCCGGCAGCGCATGCTGCCAGGCCCGAACGATCCGCCGGGGGAAGAGGAGACCGGCGGAAGAGAGCGCGTGTCAGGCGACCTTGGCGAGCTTTTCAGCAGCGATGTTCACGCGGCCGGTCAGCGGGAGAAAGGTGTCGTTGGCGAGCTTCATCATCGCTTCCGAATGCTTCGAGCTCATCGCCACGAACATGTCGAAGTTGCGGCGGGCGATCTTGCCCTGCAGCTGGAACAGCTCGGTCGGGCTCTTGACCGCGGCCATGTCCTTCATGTCGCCGGTCATGGTCTCGTAAGCCGACTTGGCTTCCGCGACGTAGCCCTTGCCCAGCGTCTGCGCGCCGGCGGCGAGGATCTTGCCGCTGGCGACCATCGCTTCGACGTTGCCCTTGGCGAACTCGGTCGCTTCGGTCATCGCTTCGGTGCCCTTGTCGTAGGCGGCCTTGGCCTTGGTCTGGAATTCGCTGACCGCATCGACGATCGGCTTGGAGAAATCGGTGGTTTTGGCAGTGGCCATGATCTTGTCCTTCAATTCGCTGAGCGTGTGTTTCGGTTCAAATGACTTGACGACCGCCGGGGCGGCCGCGGCCTTGGCGACGCGCGCTGCGCGCTTGGCCGCCTTGGCCTTGGCAATCGACTTCACCGGCGCGGCGGCCGGCTTGGCAATTTTCGTCCTGCGCGCAGGCACCGGCTTCTTGATCGGCTCGGCCACCTTTGCCGCGACAACGGGGGCCGGATTTTCAGCCGGAGTTTCGACTTTGGTCGGCTTCGCTTCGGCAGCGGCCGCGGCATAGGCCTTCTCGGCGTCAGCAGCGTTAGCTTCGGGCGTGTCGGCCATCGTCAAACTCCATGCGCCACACGGCGCCATTCGTTGTTGCACTGCACAAATAGGTGCGCTGCAATGCGATGTCAACGACTTTTTGTGCAGTGCACCATTGACGCGGTGCGGTGCGCCCTAACGCATGGTCACATAACGCCCGGGCGCGTCCTCGAGCACTTTGTCGCCCTTGCCGCCCGGCGCGCGCTTGCCGCTGGCTTTGACCGTGGCGGGGGCCTGGTCGCGCAGCCAGGCCAGCCAGTCGGGCCACCAGCTGCCGGCGTGTTCGGTGGCCGTGTCGAGGAAGGCCGCGATGCTCGGCTGCGGGTCGCCGGTCCAGTACTGGTATTTGCCGGCCGACGGCGGGTTGACCACGCCGGCGATGTGGCCGCTGCCCGCCAGCACGAACCGTGTCGGGCCCGACAGATGGTCGAGCATCTTGAGCACGCTGTCGGGCGGGGCGATGTGGTCTTCGCGGCCGGCCTGAACATAGGCCGGGGTCTCGATCAGCCGGAGGTCGATCGGGGTGCCGTCGGCGCTGAGGTCGTCGGGCGTGATGAGGCGGTTGTCGCGATAGCAATCGCGCAGGTACTCTTCATGCCACTTGGCCGGCAGGTTGGCGACATCGCCGTTCCAGTGCAGCAGGTCGAAGGCCGGATAGTCCTCGCCCAGCAGATAGTGGTTGATGACCGTATTCCAGATGAGGTCGGTGCCGCGCAGCAGGTTGAAGGTCGCGGCCATGTAGCGGCCGTCGAGATAGCCGCCCTGGCTCGCCCGGCGGATCATTCCAAGCTGGGTATCGTCGACGAACAGCGACAAGTCGCCGGCGCGTTCGAAATCGACCTGCGCGGTGAGGAACGTCGCGCTCGCCACCTTGTCGGCCTGGCCGCGCCGGGCCTGAATCGCCAGTGTCGCGGCCAATGTGGTGCCGGCGACGCAGTAGCCGATCGCATGCACCGCCGGCACCTTGAGCCGCGCGCGGATCGTGTCGATCGCTTCCATCTGCGCGCGAACGTAATCGTCCCAGGTCACCTCGGCGGTGCTGGCATCGGCGGAGCGCCACGATACCATGAACACGGTCACGCCCTGTTCGACGCACCACTTTACGAAGCTCTTCTTGGGGTTGAGGTCGAGAATGTAGAAGCGGTTGATCCACGGCGGGAAGATGACCAGCGGCGTGGCCAGCACCTGCTCGGTCGAGGGTGCGTACTGGATCAGCTGGAACAGCGGGCTTTCGTGCACCACCTTGCCCGGCGTGCAGGCGATGTTCTCGCCCAGCTTGAACTGGCTGGCATCGGTATGGGTGAGCTGGCCGCGCTCGAGATCGCGCATCAGCCGCTCCATCCCGGTCGCCAGGTTCTGCCCATGGGTTTCAAGCGTGCGTTCGAGCACCACCGGGTTCATCAGCGGAAAGTTCGCCGGGCTCATCGCGTCGAGCACGCTCTTGGTGGCGAAGCGCAGCTGCTCGCGTTCCTTGCCATCGAGGCCGTCCAGCCCATCGACCGATTCGAGCACGCGTTCGGCGAGCAGCAGATAAGTCTGGTGGATCAGCGCAAACACCGGCTGGCCGCGCCACGCAGGATCGGCAAAGCGGCGATCCTGGCGCGGCAGGTCGATCGCGGCGTCTGCCTCGCGCGCACCTCCGCCCACGCCGTATTGCGCCATGATCTGTTCCCACAGCGCCGCCCCTTCGGCCAGCAGCGCCGCCTGACGCTGCGGGTCGAGCCACGGTACCTGGCTGTACCACCCCTGCATGATCCCGAACCACTGCGCCGGATCGGCGAACAGCGGCACCGGCATCTGCGGCACCACCTGCTGTTCGTGATAATCGATCCACATCTGCTGCAGCCTGGTCGCCGCCTCGCCCCACTGCACCAGCGCCGCGTCGGGCGCCGCCGTCTCGACCGCCTCGGGCAGCACCGCGCGCATCATGTCGCGCGCCGCTTCGCCCTGGATGCGGAGCATTTCGGTGAACAGGTTTTCGGCCGGGGGGGCGGTGTCGCTCATGCCGCTAGCATAGGCACGAATGCGGCGATTGGTATGGCCTTCACGCGCGCAAAGTATCGTTTGATTGCGTAAACGGCGCGATTCCGCCACAAACCTTGCGCCGTGTGCCGTTCGGGCCGCGGCGTTTTTGTCATACCCGCCGGAAGTGAGGTCATGGAAACCGATTTCTACCGCATCAAGCGCCTGCCGCCCTATGTCATCGCCGAAGTCAACGCGATGCGGGCCGCAGCACGCGCCAGCGGCAGGGACATCATCGACCTCGGCATGGGCAACCCCGACCTGCCGCCGCCGCAGCACGTGATCGACAAGCTGTGCGAGGTGGCGCGGGACCCCGCCGCCCACGGATATTCGCAGTCCAAGGGCATCCCGGGGCTGCGCAAGGCGCAATCGGCTTATTACCAGCGCCGCTGGGGGGTCGAGGTCGATCCCGAAAGCGAAGTGGTGGTCACGCTCGGCTCGAAGGAAGGGCTCGCCAGCCTCGCCACCGCGATCACCGCGCCGGGCGACACCATCCTCGCACCCAACCCGAGCTATCCGATCCACACCTTCGGCTTCATCATTGCCGGGGCGACGATCCGCAGCGTGCCGACGACGCCCGACGAACGCTATTGGGAATCGCTCGACCGGGCGATGCGGTTTACCAGCCCGCGGCCGACGATCCTGGTGGTCAACTATCCGTCGAACCCGACCGCCGAGGTCGTCGACCTGGCATTCTACCAGCGGCTGGTCGAATGGGCCAAGGACCACAAGGTGTGGGTGCTCAGCGACCTCGCTTATTCGGAGCTGTACTACAACGGCAAGCCAACACCCTCGATCCTCCAGGCCAAGGGCGCGATGGACGTGGCGGTTGAGTTCACCTCGCTGTCCAAAACGTTCTCGATGGCCGGGTGGCGGATCGGCTTTGCGGTCGGCAACCAGACGCTGATTTCGGCGCTGACCCGGGTGAAGAGCTACATCGATTACGGCGCTTTCACCCCGCTCCAGGCCGCCGCCTGCGCGGCGCTCAACGGCCCGCAGGACATCGTCGAGAGCAACCGCGAGCTCTATCACAAGCGGCGCGACGTGCTGGTCGACGCGTTCGGCCGCGCCGGGTGGGACATCCCCGCGCCGCCGGCCTCGATGTTCGCCTGGGCGCCGCTGCCGCCGGCGTTGAAAGACATGGGCAGCCTCGAATTCTCCAAGCAATTGCTCACCCACGCCGAAGTCGCGGTGGCGCCCGGCGTCGGTTATGGCGAAGACGGCGAAGGCTTCGTGCGCATCGCGCTGGTTGAAAATGAGCAACGGCTGCGCCAGGCCGCCCGTAATGTGAAACGATACTTGCAGTCGATGGGCGTCAATACGTCCGCTGCCTGAGTCCTGGCCCGGGGCGACTAAGTAGAAATACGGCTGTCTCGTATGTCACTTGGCGCCGCTGGCCCGGTGGCTACCGCTGTGCTGGCCTCGTTCCCCAAAACAAGGGGAGTCGCAAGTGGCCGGGTTCGGATGGATCGGCGCGGGGGCAGAGCCGCCGCGGCCCTGGGATTTGCGCCATTGCGGCTGGCAACTCCTGGCGATCGGCTCGCCGGTCTGGCTGGTCGAGCCAGGCCACGGCCAGGACGGCGCGGTGGCCGGCGACGCCCCTGACCGGCTCTACCTCGGCATAACCGCCAGCGCCGATCGCGCCCGGTTGCTCGAAGCCGGCGTCGGCGACGCCTTGCCCGCCGCCGCCACCCTGGCCGAGATCGACCAGCGCGCCCGCCGCCTGCTCGCCGCGCGCGAAGCGCTGCCGCGCTGGCGGCGCGTGGGCGCCTTGACGCTCGACCTCATCCATCGCGATGCGCGCACCGCAGGCCGCTGGCTGGCGCTGCACCCGCGCGAATTCGCTCTCTTGTGGCGGCTGGCAGAACAGCCCGGCGAAGCGGTGACCCGCGTCCAGCTGCTGCGCGAAGTCTGGCGGCTCGAGCACGAGCCCGGCACCAACAGCGTCGAGGTCCATGTCTCGCGCCTGCGCGCAAAACTGGTCGCCGCCGGGATCGCCGGGCTGGTCGCCACGCTGCCGACGGGCGGTTATTGCCTGGCGCCCGCCGCCACGACGGCGCCGCGCGTCGATCAGCGGCTTTTTGCCTAGGGCTTTTCCTGTTACGCGGGTCCCTTCGGACTCGTATCGATCGACCGCACAGGCGACGACGGCTCATGAGAGGATGGATCGCATGGCGCAAACGATCGCAGGCGGCTCGGGTACGGATGGGCGAACGCTCGATGTCGCCAGCTTCCTGGCCGGGCTGCCGTTCACCCGCTTCCACGTCACGCTGCTGATCGTCAGTTCGCTGGTGACCTTCTTCGACGGGCTCGATTTCTCGCTGATCTCGTTCACCCTCCCTTATCTGCGCGACGAGATGGGGCTGAGCGACGCGATGACCGGCTATGTCAGTTCGGCGGCGTTTGCCGGGCAGATGATCGGTTCGCTGGTCGGATCGTACCTCGCCGACATTTACGGCCGCCGCCCGGTGATCATCTGGTGCACGATCCTGTCGGCGGTGCTGACCTTCGTCACCGGGTTTGCCAACACGCCCGAAATGCTGATCGTGCTGCGGCTGATCGGCGGCCTCGCCATCGGCGGGCTGCTTGCCCCGGCGTGGTCGATCAACATCGAATCGATGCCCGCCGGCAAGAAGGCGCGCGCGGTGACGATCATCATGCTCGGCTTTTCGTTCGGCGGCGCGATGGCGGGACAAGTGACCAACTGGCTGGCCCCGCAGTACGGCTGGGAAGGCGTGTTCTTCTTCTGCGGCGCGGCGACCGGGGTGCTGGCGCTGACACTGTTCTTCCTGATGCCCGAATCCGCCCGCTGGATGACCGCCAAGGGCAAGCCGGTGAGCGAAGTCATGCCCGCGCTGCAGCGCTTCGACCCGACCTTGCGCGCCGAGGCCTATGATCGCGTGGTGCTGTCCGACGAGCGTGACCTCGGCAGCCGGGTGTCGCCCTGGGCCAAGTCCGCCGAACTGTTCCGCGGCACGCTGGCGGTGATCACCCCGCTGATCTGGATCACCTATTTCTTCTCCTCCTTCGCGATCTACCTCAAGGCGAGCTTCGGCGTGCTGTTCATGGAGCAGCTCGGGATCGACCGCATGACCGCCGCCAACCTCGCCTCGATCGGCGGGATGATCGGCGCGATCGGCGGGGTGCTGCTGCTGTGGTTTACCGAAAAGCGCGGACCGGCGCTGATCGCCATCGCCCCGCTGCTCGGCGTGCCGCTGGCGCTGTGGATCGGCTCGGGCACGCTGGTCGACGGGCCGCTGTTCATTCCGGTCATCATGCTCGGCGGGATCATGATCGGCGCCGGCCATGCCGCGGTGATTTCGATCACCAGCATCTACTATCCCAGCGCGGTGCGCTCGACCGGCGGCGGCTGGGCCAGTTTCATGGCCAAGTTCGCCGCCGTGGCGGCACCGATCCTGGGCGGCTGGTACTTTCTCGGCAGCGACCAGGCGGTGCTCGACGGCTATCTGTTCACCGGCCTGTGCCTGGCGGGCGTGGTGATCGGGCTGCTGGTCCTGGCGGTCTATGCCCGGCGCCTGCTCGCCGAACAGGCAATCCCCGCCGATCCCGCGCCGGTGGCCGCCTGACATGGCGCTGCGCTCCCTCGCCGCCAATTCTCCCAGCCGCCGCGCCAACTGGCGCGCGCTCGGCCTCAGCCTCGAGGATATGGAGAAGCCCAAGATCGCGGTGGTCAACTCCTCGTCCGAACTGGCGATCTGCTATGCCCACCTCGATGGCATCGCCAAGATCGTCAAGGAGGAGATCCGCGCGGCGGGCGGCGTGCCGTTCGAAGTGCGCACCGCCGCGCCTTCGGACTTCATCACCGGCGCGGCGCGGCGCGGCAGCTACATCCTCGCCGGGCGCGACATCATCGCCAACGACATCGAGGTCCAGGTCGAGGCGGCGCTGCTCGACGGGATGATCTGCCTGACCAGCTGCGACAAGACCCCGCCCGGCCACCTGATGGCGGCCGCGCGGCTCGACATCCCGACGATCCTGGTCATCGGCGGCTACCAGCAATCGGGCGAGATCGACGGTGAGCCGGTCGACGTCGAGGATGTGTGGGGCGGATCGATCGGCGAACGGTTCGGCGC
>JANOAH010000023.1:0-31879 GCA_031411075.1 Erythrobacteraceae bacterium | reverse complement strand
TGACCGATCGCGAGAAGGTCTGCCTGCGCCAATGGCTGCAGCACAAGTCGGCCAAGGAAATCGCCGCCGAGCTCGGCATTTCGCACCATGCAGTCGAAAAGCGGCTCAAGATGGCGCGCATCAAGTTGGGCGCGACGTCCTCGCTGGAAGCCGCGCGAATGCTGCGCGACACCGAACAGTACGGGCAAACGGTAGCCCACTCGCCGGACCTCGTGTCCGTGGCGCCTCCACGGCACATGGGCGTCTCTCGTCAAGCCGTCCTCGGAGCAATCGTCATGATTCTTACCGGAGCCATCGCGCTGGCCTTGCTGTTGCAGCCCGCGCCATCCACGCAAGTGCCGCAGGCCCAGCCGGTGGCAGCCCCGGCAAGCCCGGCCGCTGCCGCCGTCGCAGCGCCAGTCGCCGGCACCGAGGCTGCGTTGCGGACCCTCGTCGCCGGGGTGGCAAGCGGTGCGCCGGACTACGCTAAGCTGTCACCGCCGTTTGCCGAGATCGTCCGCCGGGACCTGCCGATGACGCGGCCCCTGTTCGCTTCGCTGGGCGAGCTGAAGACCATCACCTTCCGCGAGCGCGGGCCGCGCGGCGACGACGTTTACAGGCTGGTCTTCGCTAACGGCGAGGTGATCATGTCGGCCGCGCTCGACGGTGAAGGGCGGATGGTCGGCGGCATGTTCCAGCCGGTGGCGACCCCGGCATCGGCTAGCGCCGTGCCGGCGGCCGGCACCGAAGCCGCGCTGCGCACGCTGGTGGCGGGCCTGGCCAGCGGCGCGCCCGATTACGCCAAGCTGTCGCCGCAGTTCGCCGAGATTGTCCGCCGCGACCTGCCGATGACGCACGGCATGTTCAGCGCCTTCGGCGAGCTGCAATCGGTGACCTTTCGCGAACGCGGCCCGCGGGGCGACGACGCCTACAGCCTCAAATTCGCCAACGGTGAGGTGATCATGTCGGCCGCGCTCGACGCGCAAGGCAGGATAATCGGTGGCATCATGCGCCCGCCGGAGCCGGCCGCGCGCTGACGCGGCGAGGGTCGCTTCCCGTGCCGGCGTCACCCCGAACCGCGGCCGCGAAGCGGCATGAAGGAAAGGGTTTCGCGCAGAGATCGCAGAGAATCGCAGAGATCTTGGCGCAACCTCTCTGCGCCCTCTGCTCCTCTGCGGCCTCTGCGCGAAACCAATTCTTCCCCGTTCCGGGAAGCAATTAACCGGCCCCCGTCCAGTGTTTCGACTTGCACACGAACAGCACGCAGCCGGTGACGGGGCGAATGTCGTTTCACGTGTCGGGAGTCACGCCGACCCGGGGCCGCGAAGCGACTTGAAGGAAAGGGTTTCACGCAGAGATCGCAGAGGAAGGGAGACCGCAGAGGAACAGAGCCAAATCTCTGCGTCCTCCTTTCCTCTGCGGCCTCTGCGCGAAACCAATTCATCCCCGTTCCGGGAAGACTCAACCGGCCCGCGTCCAGTGTTTCGACTTGCATACAAACAGCACGCAGCCGGTGACGCGCAGCGAGCCGTCGGGATTAAGGCGCAGGCTGGCGTTGTAGCTGTTGCCCGATTGCGGATCGTAGGCGCGACCGCCTTGCCATTCGCGCGCGGCGGGGCGGAAGCCCGCCAGGATCTGCAGGCCGACCAGCGCGCGCTGGCGCCGCGCCCTGTCGGGGTTGTTGACGTCGGTCGTGGGCACGCCGGGGCCGCGCGCCAGCACGCGGGCGATCGTGCCGCACATCAGCGCCCCGCAGCGCGCGACGCGGACCACCGCCTTGCCATCGTCGGTCAGCCACAGCCCCTCGACCGCAGGCGCCTGCGCGGCGGCCGGAGACGCGGCCAGCAGCATAGCGAGGGCGAGGGCCCAGCCCGGCTTTCTCATGCCAGCCCCAGCGCGGCCAGCTTGCGGATCAGCTTGCCGGGCATGGCGTCGCTCGCCACTTCGCCTTCCGCCAGGTCCGGCGGCGCCATGCGTTCGGTGAGGTAACGCCAGCCCTGGTGCGCGCGTTTGGCTTTGGGGTGGACCGGGATCAGTTTGGGCGCCAGGCGGATCGTCCAGCGCCGGTCTTCGCGCTGTTCGAAGCCGAGGATTTCGCTGCGCGCGACGATCGCGTGATCGAGGATCCAGTACAGCGAGCCGCCGATCATCTCGGCGTGGCGCTTGGGCAGGTAGCGGGTGGTCATGTGCGCTTCGGGGCCTTCTTCGACCCACGCCCGCAAGTTGGCGAGGCTGCCCGAGCGATAGGCGATTTTGGTCATCGAGAGCGGCATGGCCCTCGCCAGATAGGCGCGCGGGCGGCGAGGGCAAGATTTCGCTGTCCTACAAGCCCGTAATCGGCCTAGCCTGCTCCCGATCGTGGCCTTCCGAAGCTGCGGGGGGAGTGACGAGCGGAGAGCGGGCCGGTTCACGTGGAAGAACCAAACCGCTGAAAAAAGGGGAGAATTGGATACCGGAGAGTTTGTCGGTAGTGTATCTTTTGTGTAACCTTTCAGCTCACCAGCCCGCTCGCCGCGGCCAGGCTGAGGAAGGCGAAGAAGCCCATCGAATCGGTGATCATGGTCACGAACACGCTACTCGCCACCGCCGGATCCTGGTCCATGCGGTCGAACAATACCGGCACCGCCACCCCGGCCAGGCCCGCGATAAGGATGTTGATCACCACCGCCGCGGCGATCACCGCGCCCAATAGCGGGCTGAACACCAGCGCAGTTGCGATCCCGATCAGCGCCGCCACTGTGGCGCCGTTGAGCATGGCCACGCGCAGTTCGCGCCACAGGATGCGGCGGGTGTTCGACCGGGTCAGCTGGTTGGTGGCGATGGCGCGGACGGTCACCGCCATGGTCTGGGTGCCGGCATTGCCGCCGATCGAGGCGACGATCGGCATCAGCACCGCCAGCGCCACCAGCTGTTCGATGGCCCAGCCGAACTGGGCGATGATCAGGCTGGCGACAAGCGCAGTGCCGAGGTTGGCGACCAGCCAGCGGACCCGCGCGGCATAGGCCTCGCGGATCGGCTCGTTGATGTCGCCGTCGCCCGCGCCGCTGAGCAGCAGGGTGTCCTCGCCGGCTTCTTCCTGGATGATGTGGACCACGTCGTCGACAGTGATCTGGCCGACCAGCCGCCCGCTCTCGTCGACCACCGCGGCGCTGATCAGGGCGTATTTCTGGAACCGCAGCGCCACCTCTTCCTGGTCCATTTCGACCGGGATCAGCGTCTGGTCGCGCATCATCACGTCGGCCAGCGCGACGTGCCGCGGGGTGCGCAGGATCCAGGAAAGGGCGCAGGTGCCGACCGGCTTCATGCCCGGATCGACGATGAACACCTCCCAGAACTCGGTCGGCAGCTCGTCGTGGTCGCGCAGGTAGTCGATCAGGTCGCCGACGCTAAGGTGCGCGGGCACCGCCACCAGCTCACGCTGCATCAGGCGGCCGGCGGACTCTTCGGGATAGGCCAGCGCGCTCTCGATCGCGGCGCGGTCCTCGGGCTCCATCTCGGCCAGGATCGCGGCCCGGTCGGCGGGCTCGAGATCCTCGATCAGCTGCACCGCGTCGTCGGTGTCGAGCTGCTCGGCGATGTCGGCCACGGCTTCGGGCGGCAGGGCCTCGATCATGTCCTCGCGGACGTGGTCGTTGAGCTCGGCGATGACCTCGTGGGTCAAGAGGTCGGTTATCGCCGCAGCGAGCGGGGCTCGTTCGCCGGGTTCGAGCAGCTCGAACAGGTCGGCGATATCGGCCGGGTGGAGCGGCTCGACCAGGTCGTAGGCGCGCGCCTCGTCACCGGCGTCGAGCGCAGCGGCAACCGAGCGGACGAAGCCGGGCTTGAGCAGGTTGTCCTCGTCGAGCTCCTCGTCGTCGTCGCTCAGGACGTCGCTTGCGAGCGCGGAGAGGTCCTGGTCGGCCATGCGGCGCGGTCTATGCCGCTGGGGCGCAAAAGCAAGCTGACATCGGCGCGGGCGCGCCTATATGGCCGCCCAGTTCACAGGAGACACGATCATGGCCGACACGCTCACCTTTACTCTCGACACCGGCAATGGCGGGGGCGGCGATGTCGTGATCCGGCTGCGCCCCGATCTCGCCCCCGGCCATGTTGCGCGGATCGCCGAGCTGGCCGGCGAAGGGTTCTACGACGGGGTCAAGTTCCACCGCGTGATCCCCGGCTTCATGGCCCAGGGCGGCGATCCCACCGGCACCGGCATGAGCGGCAGCCAAAAGCCCGACTTGCAGGCCGAATTCAGCGCCGAACCGCACGTCCGCGGCACCTGCTCGATGGCGCGCACCAACGATCCCAACAGCGCCAACAGCCAGTTCTTCATCTGCTTCGACGACGCCCGCTTCCTCGACCGCCAGTACACCGTGTGGGGCCAGGTCGAGAGCGGCATGGAACACGTCGACGCGCTACCCAAGGGCGAACCCCCGCGCGAGCCGGGCAAGATCGTCAAGGCGAGCGTTAGCTAGGTCCTCGGAGACGCCGCTTCGAGACGCTGCTGCGCAGCTCCTCAGCGGCTCCTCAGGATGAGCGGGGTTCTTTCAAAGTCCGCTCGTCATGAGGAGGGACTGGGGAGGCCGCGCCAGCGGCCGTCACCAAGGCCCGTCTCGAAGGACGCTACTCCTGCTCGCGGGTCGGGGCGACGTTGCGGAGCTGGATGTACCACTTGCCGTCGATCTTGACGAGATCGTCGACCCCCTGGCCGGCTGCGGCGATGCGCGGGGCGTTGGGGTTGTTGAGCGCCCCGCCGGTGCCAAACACGGTCTGGTGGTAATAGTGAAACCGCGCCGTCGTCGGCCCGGTGAATTCGAGCCACTGGTTCATGGTGAAATGATGCATCTTGCCGATCGCCTCGCCGGCGGCGCGGCGCTGATCCTGGCCGGCCTTGAGGTCGGTGATCATCTTATGCAGCGCATCGCGCCCGCGGGTCTGCCCGAACGCCCCGTCGGGGGTGAAGTTGGCCGCATAGGCATCGGCGTCATAGTTATCGAGCGCGCGGTCATAGCGCCACATCAGCGCCTCGATCGCCTCGCGGTCGGCATAGCGTTGCAGCAGCTGTTCGTGGGTCAGCGCCGAGGCGGCCTGGGCGTGGGCAACGGCCGGCAGCGCGGCGGCGAGCAGCGCGGCGGCAAGGGCCAGCCTCACCCCCGCTCTCCCGAACGCGCCGCGGCCTGCGGCGGCGGGGCCGGGGGCAGGGTGGCGGGGTCCCAGTGCTCGTCGGCCTTGCCGTCGACGAAGCGCCAGGTGTCGAACCAGGTGGTGGTGTAGCTGAGGCTCGGATCGTCGGCGTACGGCATCGCCCGGCGGGTCAGGATGGTGACGTAGTCGCCTTCGGCCACCACCGCGACCACCGCGTTGGGATCGGCGGCGCTCAAGGCCGGGCAGGGGCTGAGCGGCTGGCGGCGGGCGACCTGGGTGAAGTAGTAGATCACCCCATCGAGGCCCGAGGCGGCGACCGGATTATGCTGGATGTAGCGCGGCGTCAGCCATTCGGCGGCGCGGCCCCACTCGTTGCACTTCAACAGCTCGCGCTGGATGTGCAGCGCCGCCTGCTTGTTACGGTTGAGCACCGGATCGGGGCTGGTGAACAGCGATTCTGGATCGGGGTGACCGACCACAGGATCGCTCAGCGCGCGCTGCTGCGCGGCGGCAACGGTGGGCAGCGCGGTGGCCAGCGCGGCCAGCATCAGCATTTTCTTCATGGCAGTCTCTCCCCTGGTTCGATTTGCCGGGGATGTTGCCGAAGAGCGGCCTTAGAGTCGAGCCTCGACCAGCCAATCGTGAAACAGCCGCACCGGGCGGGTCTCCAAATCGGCCGGGCGGCAGACGAACCAATAGCTGTAGGGGCTGTCGACTTCGATGTCATAGAGCGGTGCCAGCCGCGGGTCGTTGTGCCGGCGCAGGTGATCGTCGTGCATGATCGCGATGCCCAGGCCCTGCGCCGCCGCCTCGAGCGTCAGCTGGCCCGAATCGTAATGGTCGATCGCTGCCGGGCGCAATCGCTTCAGCCCCAGCGCCGCCTTCCACGCCTCGAAGCTCAGCGTCATGTCGGTGTGGACGAGGAACGTCTGGCGATTGAGCCGGGCGAGGTCGGGCTCAGGGCCGAGCTCGTCGACCAGCGCCCGGGAGGCGATGGCGTGGACCTTGTTCTGGTCGAGCCGGACGCTGTGGAAGCCGGGGCTGGGGTCGACCGCCAGCAGGATCGCCGCGTCGAGCGTATCGCCGACTCGGTCGATCAGGTGCGGGCCGGTGTCGATGTCGATGTGCAGCCGCGGGTGGCGCTGGCGCAGGTCGGGCAGGCGCGGGAACAATCGCTGGGTGCCGAACAGCGGCAGCACACCGAGGTGCAGACGAAGCAGGCGCTGGTTCTCGGACTGGGCGTCGATCGCCAGCGCCAGTGCTTCGAGATGCGGGGTGACGGTGTCGTAGAACTGCCGCCCTTCATCGGTCAGCTTCATCGCCGGTCCGCTGCGCGAAAACAGCTTGCGGCCGGTGAACTCTTCGAGCCCGCTAATGCGCCGCGAAAGCGCCGACGCACTCAGGCCCAGTTCGGCGGCGGCGGCCCGCGCCGATCCCAGCCGGACGGTGCGCACGAACGCCTCGAGGGCGCGCAAGGGGGGAAGAGCGCGCATGATCGCCGTGCAAGGTAAGAGCTATGCTGCAACGCACAATAGGCGATTTTCCCGATCGGCTATTGTTCCGCGGTTACCTCGCGCGGGGCCGGGCGATGCAGCCTGAGGCGCGTGACGTGCGTATCATCGGCGCCGGTCACTTCGATGCACCAGCCGCTCGGGTGGTGCAGCACCGCGCCGACCGCCGGAACCTGTTCGGCCAGCACAAACGCCAGCCCGCCGAGCGTGTCGACAGCTTCATCGACTTCGGCGATGCGCGGATCGCCGACCGTCTTGGCCACGTCGTCAAGCTCGGCGCGGGCGTCGGCGTCCCACATTCCCTCGCCGACCGGCACCACCAGATCGACCGGCGCGTCGTCGTGCTCGTCCTCGATATTGCCGACGATCTCCTCGACCAGATCCTCGATCGTGATGATCCCGTCGGTACCGGAAAACTCATCGACCACGATGGCGAGGTGAGTGCGCCGCGCGCGCATGTCGGCCAGCACGTCGAGCGCGCGGCGCGCTTGCGGGACATAGAGCGGCTGGCGCATCAGGACGGTCCAGTCGCGCGGGGCCGCCTTGCCGGTGGCGAGGAAGGGAAAGACGTCTTTGATGTGCATCATGCCGACGACCGAATCGAGCGTGTCGCGATAAACGGGAACGCGCGAATGGCCGTGCTCGGCGAACTGCGCCACGACCTCGTCCCAGCTGGCATCGGCGGACAGCGCGATGATCTGCCCGCGCGGAATGGCGACGTCGTCGGCGTCGTGTGCGCTGAACTGGAGCAGGTTCCTGAGCATGGTGAGCTCGGCCGGTGACATGTCGCCATCGGCCGCCGGCTCGTCGCTGCCCGCCGCCTCGTCCTCGTGCTCGGCGATCGCTTCTTCGATCTGCGCGCGCAGCGAAGTGTCGTCCTCGTCGCCCATGAACTTGCGGATGGCGTTCCACAGGCCGCGTTTACTGTCCGCGTCGCCGTTACTGCCGCCGGGCCTCGAACTGTCGGGCATCGCCCTCAAAAGCTCCCTTAATCGTGACCCGCATATGGGTCGGCGATACCCATCCGCGCAAGCGCCTTTGTCTCCAGCGCTTCCATCGCGGTGGCGTCCTCAGCCGAAATCTCGTGATCGTGGCCGGCGAGATGGAGCAGTCCGTGGATCACCAGGTGCGCGGCATGATCGGCCAGCGCGATACCGCGATCCGCCGCCTCGCGCGCGCAGGTCTCGTGCGCCAGCGCTACGTCGCCCAGCAGGACCGGCGGCCCGTCGGGCTCCAGCGCCAGCAGTTCGTCGCGCGCCAGCATCGGGAATGACAGCACGTTGGTCGGCTTGTCGCGCCCGCGCCATTCGCGGTTGAGCGCGTGGATTTCGGCATCGCTGGTGAACAGCACGCTGGCCGAAAGGCGCGTGTTGGCGATCGCGGGCGCCAACGCCTGCGCCGCCCCGGCAGCGCGTTCGGCTAGCTCGCCGATGGCATCGGGCCAGGGCGCTTCGATATCGAGATCGAGGTCCACCTCAGCCGGCGCGGGCCTGCAGCAGGCGTTCGGCGACCTGGTGGCTGAAGGCGTTGTCGACATCGATGGCCAACTCGCCGTTGCTAACGATCTGCGCGTCGATGCGCTTGCCGAACCGCGCCGAGACGCGCGCCAGGAACCGCGCCACGGTGAACACGCCGAGCCGGAAGCCGATCAGGTTGGCGAGACCGAAGGCGACGATGAAACGCCTGGGAAACTTGAGGAACTGGCCGCCGCCACGGAAGATCTCGCCAACGCCGAGCGCGTCGCGATCCTTGATCCAGAACGTGTTGCAGCCCGAGAATTCGCCGTCGCGAAACCGCCAGAAACGCGGCTGCCCTTCGGCGTGGGCGGCAAGGATATCTTCCTTGCGTGCGAACATCGCTGCCGCATCGGCATCGCGGCCGACCGCGTAATCGCGGAACGCGCGCAGCGCTTCGGGCGTCATCAGCACGTTGTCGCCGGTAGTGACGAGGATCGGGAACGCCGCCTGTCCGGCCGCCGCCAGCACGCTTTCGAGCAGGTTCTTCTCGGCCTTGACCGTGCTCAGCCGGCCGCTGGCGCGCAACGGCGCCACTTCGGGTTGGCCATCCAGCGCGGCGGGATCGTTGATCGAAACCATGATCGGCGCGCCGGGGAACGCGGCGTCCACCGCATCGAGCACATAGCCGAGCAGCGGCCGCCCGAGCAGCGGCACCAGGCACTTGTGCTCGAGCCCATGCGCCGCAGCCAGGGGATCGACACTGCCGAGGCGCTGACCGGCAAGGATCAGGACGGTGGGTTGGGCTTCGCTCATGACCGGTACGCAATACTCAGGCGTTGGCCCCTTCGTAAGCGGCGACAATGCGTCCGACGATCGGGTGGCGCACCACATCGGCGGTGGAGAAATGCGCCACCGCGACGCCTTCGACCCCGGTCAACCGCGCCACCGCGTCGATCAGCCCGCTGTGGCTGCCGCCGCCGGGAATGTCGATCTGCTTGGGATCGCCGCACACCACCATGCGGCTGTTCTGGCCGAAGCGGGTGAGGAACATCTTCATCTGTTCGCGGGTGGTGTTCTGCGCTTCGTCGAGGATCACGAACGCATCGGAGAGCGTGCGGCCGCGCATGAAGGCGATCGGGGCGATCTCGATCTCGCCGCTGGCGATGCGCCGGTCGACCTGTTCGGGCGGCATGCAATCGTACAGCGCATCGTAGAGCGGGCGCAGGTACGGATCGACTTTCTCCTTCATGTCGCCGGGCAGGAAGCCGAGCCGTTCACCCGCTTCGACCGCCGGGCGGCTGAGGATCAGGCGCTGGACCGATCCGGTGATCAGCTGGCTGACCGCCTGCGCCACCGCGACATAGGTCTTGCCGGTGCCCGCCGGGCCGAGCGCGAAAATGATGTCGCGGCTGGCGAGTTGGCGCATGTATTCGGCCTGCGCGGCGGTGCGCGGAACGATCGTCTTCTTGCGCGTGCGGATCATGATTGGCGGGGTATCGCCGTCGCCGGTGATGATCCCGTCGAGCGTCGGTTCGCTGGTCATCGCGATCACCGCTTCGACCGCGCCGGGATCGAGCTCGTGGCCTTGCAGCAGGCGCTGATGCAAGCCGCGCAGCACGTCGCGCGCCCTTGCCACCGCTTCGTCGCTGCCTTCGATCTGCACCCGGTTGCCGCGCGCGGCGATATAGACGCCGAGCCGGTTTTCGATCTGCACCAGGTTGGCGTCGAACTGCCCGAACAGCGCCCCCAGCACGCTCGCATCGTCGAACTCGATCTCGGCGCGGGCGCGCCGCTGCGGTTCGGACCGGGTTGGCGCCATGTCATAGGCGCGGGCAGGTTTGCGGGCCATGCGCTCCTTTCGCTGCAGTCAGGCTGACTGCCGATGTCGAAAATAGAGCCGTCGAAAGGGCGTGCAACCCGCACCCCGCGCAGCGGTGGTGGAAAAGCGCCGATGCGATCACAGGTGCGGCCCGGCTGCATCAACCGCTTCGATTGCCACGCGGTCCTCGGCATGGCCGGCAAACGGGCCACCGGCGACGACATAGTGCAGGAATACCTGATATTGCCGCGCTCCGACCAAAGGTTCGCGCCAGTGCGGTACTCGAAAGCCCTGGTACAGCACGGCCGACCCCGGGGGTGGGGCCAGGGCGACATCGTCGCCGCCCAGGTCGCGAAGATGGATCGGCCAACCGCCGCTGTCCGCGCCTTCGGAGGCAATCGTCATGGTCGCGCTCACTTCGCACGCCTCGCGGTCCAAGTGGCGTTTCAGCTGGGCGCCGCGTTCGTAGAGGCGCCAGAACCCGTAGGCCGGCAGCAGCGCGCGTCCGACGACCGCTTCGATCCCGGGCAGGCAATGGCGCAACAGGCGCTCGGCAACCGGCGCGCCGTATTCGTTGAGGGCGCCCTGCGGCACCAACCCGCTCGCCCAGCGCATGCGGCCCCGCTGTACCGACAGGTCCATCGCGGCGCGGACGTATCCCAGCATGGCCGCATCGGCCAGGTCGGGGACCAAGGCATAGCCGCGCTCCCAAAACGCATTCGCTGCGGCGGGCGGCGTCTGTGCAGGTCGAGCTGGCATCGCCGGCAACTGTAGGCCACCCCGGCCGCTCTGCAAGCGGCGAGCGTTGCCGGCCCATTCGCGATTGTCGCAAGCTCGCCGGTCTACGTCTACGGCAACGACATCCTGCTGATGAATACGCGAAACGGCCGGGTGATAACCGTGTATCGCAACGTCAAGTGGCGCTAAGCGTCAGCAGCGATCAGCGGGGCGGTTGGCATCGCGCCGGCGGGCCCGGTTCTTTTTCCGGCGAGCGAATTGGGGCCGGCGGCGGTGAGCTCGACTTCGACCAGCTCGCCGATCGCCGCCGCCTCGTCGATCACCACCGATTGCAGCCACGGCGATTTGCCCAGCCATTGCCCCGGCTTCTTGCCGCGCCGCTCGATCAACACCGCGCAGCGCCGGCCGAGCGAGGCCTGGTTGAAGGCCAGCTGATCGCGATTGAGCGCGGCCTGTAGGCGCTGCAACCGCTCGTCCATCACCTCGGCCGGAACCTGATCGGCCATCGTCGCGGCCGGGGTGCCGGGACGGGGCGAATATTTGAAGCTGAACGCCTGGGCATAGCCGACCGCATCGATTAGCCGCAACGTGGCGGCGAAGTCGGCCTCGGTTTCGCCGGGGAAGCCGACGATGAAATCGCCCGACAGCGCGATATCAGGCCGCGCGGCGCGGAAACGGTCGAGCAGGCGCAGATAGCCATCGGCGGTGTGGCTGCGGTTCATCGCCTTGAGAATCCGGTCGCTGCCGCTCTGCACCGGCAAATGCAGGTACGGCATCAGCTTGGGCTCTTCGGCATGCGCGCGGATCAGGCCTTCGCCAACGTCATTGGGATGGCTGGTGGTGTAGCGAATACGCTGCAATTTCGGCAGCTTGGCAATCGCCCTTATCAGATCGTGGAAACCGGTTTGATCGTTGGCCCAGGCGTTGACGTTCTGGCCCAGCAGCGTGATCTCGCGCGCACCGGCTTCGACCAATCTCTCCGCTTCGGCGATCAGATCATTGAACGGGCGCGAGATTTCCGCTCCGCGCGTGTACGGCACCACACAATAAGTGCAGAACTTGTCGCACCCTTCCTGTATCGTCAGGAACGCGCTTGGCCCGCTGCGGCGGCGCGCGGGTAAAGCGGCGAACTTGGCGTCGGCAGGCATCTCGGTATCCGCCGCGCGGCGTCCGGCAGCCGCTTCGGCGACCAGTTCGGCCAGCCGGTGGTAGGCCTGCGGGCCGACCACCACGCCGACGGCCGGGGCGCGGGCCATGATCTCCTCACCTTCCGCCTGGGCGACGCAACCGGCCACTGCGATCATCGGCGTGCCGCCCTTGGCCAGCCGGCCGATGTCCGAATAGACCTTCTCCGCGGCCTTCTCGCGGATGTGGCAGGTGTTGAGCACGACCAAGTCGGCAGCTTCGCCTGCGGACACCGCGCGCAGACCGTGCTCGGTCAGCAACTCGCCCATCCGCTCGCCGTCATAGACGTTCATCTGGCAGCCGAAGCTCTTGACCCGGAAGGTCTGCGGGGGGCGGATCGGCTGCATGGGCCGCGCCCTTAGGCCATTTGCCCGGCGGGCGGAAGGTGCAAGGCCGCGGCGATCGCGGCCTCGGCGGCGGCGGTCATGGTCTTGCGGTTGGCGAGCGCCGCGCCCGCCAAAGGTTCGAGGAAATGGATCGTCAGCTCGACCCGGCCCGGCCGGCCGAGGATGCGGTTGACGTTGGCCATGCCGGGCTCGTCGCCGAACCAGGCGATCTCGGCGGCATCGCGATAGGCGAGCGCCACCGGCTGGATCGGTACGCTGTGCGCCAGCGGCTCGACCGCCGACAGCAGCGCGCTCTTGAACGGCCGCAGTGCGGTGCCGTCATTGGTCGTGCCTTCAGGGAAGATCGTCACCGGTCTTTCACCGAGCGAGGCACGCACTTGTTCGACCTGCCCCGTCACCGAACCGCGCTCGTGGCGGGTGATGAACACGGTGTCGTTCTGGTCGCACAGCCACTTGAGCGCGCCGTGCGCAGTGAGCCCGCTGTGCGCGACGAAGATCGCCCGGCTCTTGCCGGCAAGCGCCAGCACGTCGAGCCAGCTGACATGGTTGGCGAGTAGCAGCGCCCCGCGCCGGGGCGTGCCGGTGGTGCGCACGCGGAGCCCGGCGGCGCGGCCCATTACCGCGAGGAACAGCGGCGGGACGACCTCGCGCCCGGCCAACGGCCTGACCAGAACATGCAGGGGGACGATGACGAAGAAGCCGAGGATGACACCCAGCCACCGTATCGCGCGGCGCAGCGGTGTCAGCTTAGAGCCTGTCCTGGTTAGGCGGATACGCCCGGCGACCCCGCAGGGGCGGGCCGCTTTTGGCCCCCTTCGGCTGGCCGGCAGGCCGGCCGCTCAGGACAGGCATCGCTGCGTCGCTCGTCGGTCCCTATGCTCAGGCATGGCTCCCTCCTCACTCCTCGCGCTGGGCCAAAATCGGCTCCGTGCCGGCGCATCCGCCTTACCAGGACAGGCTCTAGTCCTCGCGGTCGATGCGCACGCCGTAAAGCTCCATCCGGTGGTCGACCAGGCGATAGCCGAGCTTTTCGGCAATCTGCTTCTGCAACGCCTCGAGCTCAGGGTCGACGAATTCGACCACCCGGCCGGTTTCGACGTCGATCAGGTGATCGTGGTGCGCTTCGGGGGCGGCTTCGTATCGTGCGCGGCCGTCCCCGAAATCGTGCCGGTCGAGAATGCCGGCTTCTTCGAACAGGCGCACGGTACGGTACACGGTGGCGATCGAGATTTTCGGGTCGATCGCCGAAGCGCGAGCGTGCAGCGCCTCGACATCGGGATGATCCTCGGCCTCGGACAGTACGCGGGCGATCACCCGGCGCTGTTCGGTGATGCGCAGCCCGCGTTCGGTGCACAGCGCTTCGAGATCGATCAGTTGATGCAAATCGGGGACCGTACAGCGGCAAGGACGCCCGCCACTATGCGAGCGGCGGGCGTCACTTGCAACCGGCGCCGCTAGGCGGTCTTCTTGCGCCGTCCGCGGCGCTGGCCGGGCTTGCGGCCGAGGCCGATCTCTTTGGCCAGCACCCGGCGCCGTTCGGCATAGTCGGGCGCGACCATCGGGTAATCGGCAGCCAGGCCCCACTTGGCCCGATATTCGGCCGGGGTCATGCCATGGTCGGTCATCAGGTGGCGCTTGAGCATTTTCATCTTCTTGCCGTCTTCGAGGCAGACGATGTGATCGGCCTTTACCGAAGCGCGCACCGAGACTGCAGGCTCGAGCTTAACTTCGGGGGCCGGCGCTGTGCCGAGGCCGGCGAGCGCGCCATAAACATTCGTGATCAATGCCGGAACATCGTCGACCGAGATGCTATTGTTGCTGACGTGCGCGGCGACGATGTCGCTCGTCAACGTGATAAGCGTTTCCGCCATATCGTTTTCGAAACCTGTCATTTTGCCCTCGTTTTCTTTTGTGAACCCTGGCTCTCTACTCGCCGCTTATTGGGTTCATGCGGCCAGCACAGGCGCTTTGCGCCTTCGCGCAACTAATGACAAGCAAGACACGCCAAATATGTGGTCGTTGCGTAGGTGCGTTTATTGGCTACGGGCAAAAGTAATCGCGTCGATCGGCCCGCCGGTGCCGCGGCGGTAGTACCCTTTGCGCCGGCCAATCTCGGCAAAGCCGTGACGGGCGTAGAGCGTGACGGCGGGATTGCCGGCGCGCATCTCGAGGAACAGCTTGCGGGCGCCGCGCCTGCTCGCCGCCTCGATGAAGCGGGCCATGAGCGCGCCGCCGATGCCCTGACCACGATGGGCCGGGTCGACGGCGATCAGCAGCAGCTCCTGTTCATCGACCACCCCGCGCGACAGGACGAACCCCGCCGCCGGCTCATCTTTGCTCAGCGGCCGGCCGCCGGGTCCGGCGAGCAGGTAATGGGTGCCCGGCAAGACCAGCGCATCGGCGACTTGCGCGCGCGTCCACGCTTCGCCGAAGGCGGGCTCGAACGCAGTGTCCATCACGGCCATGATCCGGTCGAGATCATCCGCCATCGCGATCATCCTGAGCTTGCCGAATGATCATGTCGGCAGCCGCGCATCCGGACCCCGACCGTATAGCGGCGAGAGGTCGGGCGTGAGCAGGGCGTCCGGCAGCGCCGTGAAGACGCGGGCATCGGGCAGGATGTCGAGGGCCAAATTCCCAGCGCCGGCAAGCCGCGCCTTTGCCAGCGCCTGGCTGCCTGCGACGACCGGGTGGTTCCAACCCGTGCCAAGATCTTCGGGACTGACCGAAGCGACCTTCCCTTGGGGCAAGCCGTCGGCGCCGAAGTCCTGCACGAACCACTCGCCGTGGCCGCCGGTCATGCACACCGACACCGGGCCCGGATGCTCACGGCGCGCCATCGCTGCGACCAGCGCCAGGGTCGGATAACCGAGCACTTCGGCCCGCCACGCCAGCCCCAGCGCCCGCGCGGTGGCCAGGCCGATGCGCACGCCGGTGAAGCTGCCGGGTCCGAGCGACACCGCGATCCGCTCCGCGCGGCCTTTGCCCGGCAGGCGCGCGATCATCGGCACCAACTGTTCGGCATGGCCGCGGCCGATCACCGCATAGTCGCCCGCCACCAGCGCGCCTTCTTCGAACAGCGCCACCGAACAGGCCTCGGTCGCGGTTTCGATCGCCAGCGTGCGCATCGCGCGTGCCTAGAGCAGCGTATTGAACACGTCGAACTCGGGCCGCGGGCTGCGGCCGAACACGCTCGCCGGATCGCCGTGGCCGATGGCGCAGATGAAATTCGACCGGACGTTGGGCTGATCGGCGAAGAATTCCTCATCGACCGCGGCGTTGTCGAATCCGGACATCGGTCCGCAATCGAATCCCAGCGCGCGCGCCGCCAGCATCAGGTAGGCGCCCTGGAGCGAGGAATTGCGGAACGCGTTGCGCTCACGAACGCCCTCGTCGAAGAACCAGCTGCGCGCGTCGGCGTGCGGGAACAGCCACGGCAACTGTTCGTGGAATTCGAGGTCCATGCCGACGATAACGCAGACCGGCGCGCCGGTGATCTTGGGCTGGTTCTTGTCCATGGCATGCGCGGCCAGCCGGGCCTTGGCCTGCGGCGACTTGCACCACACCAGCCGCGCCGGCTGCTGATTGGCGCTGGTCGGAGCCATCTTCATCAGGTCATAGATCGCTTGGATTTCGGCATCGCTGATCTCGCCCGGCAGCCAGGCATTGTAGCTTCGCGCGGTGCGGAACAACTGGTCGAGCGCGGCGTCCCCGAGCGGTGCGCCGCTCATGCTGCGCGCACTTCGGTCACTTCGGGGACGTAGTGCTTGAGCAGGCCTTCGATGCCGTGCTTGAGCGTCGCGGTCGAGCTCGGGCAGCCCGAACAGGCGCCCTGCATGGCGAGGTAGACCACCCCGTCGCGGTAACCGCGATAGCGAATGTCACCGCCGTCACCGGCCACCGCCGGGCGGACGCGGGTTTCGAGCAATTCCTTGATCTGTTCGACGATCTCGGCATCGGCCGGATCGTCGTCGCTGATCTCATCTTCTTGTGGCACCGAAAAGCCGCTGGCGTCGCCGCCGGCGAACAGCGGCGCCTGCGACACGAAGTGATCGAGCAGCAGCGCCACGACCTGCGGCTTGAGCACGCCCCAATCGGTGCCCGGCGCGGCGGTGACCGAGACGAAGTCGGCGCCGAAGAACACGCCCGTCACCTCGCCGGTGTCGAACAGCGCGCTCGCCAGCGGGCTGGCCTCGGCCTCTTCAAGGGTGGCGAAATCGCGCGTGCCCGCGGTCATCACCCGTTCGCCGGGCAGGAACTTGAGCGTTTGCGGGTTGGGGGTGGTTTCGGTCTCGATGAACATGGCTGCGATGTAGGCGCGGCCATGGGCGCAAGCAAGCAATCGCCCCTTCGCCTGCGCCAAGGCAAACATTCACTGTCCCTTCATGCCTTTGCCTCCTATTGAGCCGCGTGATGACGCTCTCAATGCGCAGTTTACGCGCGCTCGCCCCCCTCCTTCTCGTCACGTCGCTGCCGTTGGCGGCGCAACAGGCGGCACCCGCCGCTGCGCCCGCGCCGCTGCCGGCGCCGCGCTATGCCCAGCCGAACGATCCGTGGATCTATCGCGGCACCGACATCCCGGTCGACAAGGACTGGCTGTTCGGCGAACTGCCCAACGGGGTGCGTTATGCGGTCCGGCGCAACGAAGTGCCGCCCGGGCAGATCGCGATGCGCGTGCGGATCGATGCCGGTTCGCTGCACGAAGCCGATAACGAGCGCGGCTTTGCCCATCTGATCGAACATCTGCTGTTCCGCGAATCGAAGTATCTGAAGCCGGGCGAGGCGATCCCCTATTTCCAGCGGCTGGGCGCGAGCCTGGGCAATGACACCAACGCCACCACCAGCCCCACCGCGACGGTCTATCAGCTCGATCTGCCCAACGCGACGCCGGCCACGCTTGAGGACAGCGTGCGGCTGTTTTCGGGCATGATCCGCGAACCCAGGCTGACCGCGGCCAACATCCGTGCCGAAGTGCCGATCGTGCTGGCCGAGCGGCGCGAGCGCAACGGCCCGCAGCGGCGCATCGAGGAAGCCACGCGCGAGATGTTCTTCGCCGGCCAGCGGCTGGCGGTGCGCAGTCCGATCGGCACGGTCGAGGCGCTCGAGGCGGCCACCGCGCCCACGGTCGAGGCGTTTCATCATCGCTGGTATCGTCCTGACAAGACCACCGTGGTCATCGCCGGCGACGCCGATCCGCAAGTCCTCGCCGCGCTGGTCGAACGCTACTTCGGCGATTGGCGTGTGGCCGGCGCTTCGCCGGCCGAACCCGATTTCGGCGATCCGCAGCCGCCGCGCGGCGCCACGGCCGATAATCCCGTCGGCGAAACCCGGGTCGTGGTCGAACCCGGCCAGGCCCGCGCGCTGACCTTTGCGGTGCTGCGCCCGTGGCGCCAGGTCACCGATAATATCGAGTACAACCGGGGGCTGCTGATTGACGCGATCGCCCAAGCCATCATCAACCGCCGGCTGGAAGAAGCCGCGCGCGCTGGCGGCAGTTATCTGTTCGCCGCGGTGCAGCAGGAAAAGACCAGCCGTTCCGCCGATGGCACGTTCGTCACCCTGGCGCCGCTGACCGGTGACTGGCGCAAGGCGCTGGCCGATGTCCGCGCGGTGATCGCGGGCGCGGTGGCCAATCCGCCGAGCCAGGCCGAGATCGACCGCGAACTGTCCGAATTCGACGTCGCTTTCGCCAACCTGGTCGAACAGGAACGGATTCAGGCCGGATCGAGCCTGGCCAACGACATCGTCAACGCGGTCGACATCCGCGAAGCGGTGGCGGCGCCCGGTACGATCCTGAACGTGTTCCGCGACATGCGCGCGCGGTTCACCCCGCAGGCGATTCACGAGCACACCCGCGCGCTGTTTAGCGGTGAGGTGGTGCGCGCGCTGCTGCTGACGCCTGAGGCGGGCGAGGGCGATGCCGACGCGGTGCGTACGGCGATGCTCGCCCCGGTCGAGGCGGTGGGGTCGCAAGGCAGCGGCGAGGCGATCCGCTTCGCCGACCTGCCACCGGTCGGGACGCCCGGCCAGCCGGTGTTGCGCGAACCGCTCGGGGTCTTCGTCAACAACGATGTCGAGCGGATCGAATTCGCCAATGGCGTGCGCGCCCTGTTGTGGCCGACCGACAACGAGCCGGGCCGCGCGACGGTGCGGGTACGCTTCGGCCGCGGGCTGCAAAGCGTGCGCGCCGACGAGGGGGCCTATCTCCAGCTCGGCAAGGCCGCGCTGGTCGGTTCGGGTCTCGGCAACCTTGGCCAGAACGAGCTCGACCGGCTGGCCAGTGGGCGCAAGCTCGGCTTCGACTTCAAGGTCGAGGACGGCAGCTTCGTGTTCGAGGGACAGACCCGTGCCAGCGACGTCGCCGATCAGCTCTACCTATTCGCCGCCAAACTCGCCACGCCGCGCTGGGACGCGGCGCCGGTCGAACGCGCCAAAGCCGGCGCGCTGCTGACCTACGACAGCTATAACGGCAATCCGGAAGGCATTCTCGGCCGCGACCTCGAGTGGCTGCTGCACGATCGCGACCCGCGCTATGCCACCCCCGATCCCGCTGCGCTGCGCCAGGCGACGCCCGAAGGCTTCCAGGCGACCTGGTCCCGGCTGCTGGCCGAAGGGCCGGTCGAAGTCGACGTGTTCGGCGATTTCGACCGCGCGACCGCGATCGAGGCGCTGTCTCGCACATTCGGGGCCTTGCCCCCGCGCGAGACGGTGAAGACTCCGGCCGCGCCGCCGACCGCGTTCCCGGCCGCCAATGCCGAGCCGCTGGTGCTGCGCCACAGCGGCGATCCCGACCAGGCTGCAGCGGTGATCGCCTGGCCGACCGGCGGCGGATCGGCGGCGCTGCCGCAGTCGCGCAAGCTGGAAGTCTTGGCCGAGGTGTTTTCGAACCGGTTGATGGATGCGATGCGCGAACGCGCGGGAGCCAGCTATTCGCCGGCCGTCGGGTCGAGCTGGCCGCTCGACGTCGACAGCGGCGGGCGGATCATTGCGCTGGCGCAATTGCCGCCGGGCCAGGTGTCGGCGTTCTTCGCCGCCGCCAACCAGATTGCCGCCGACCTCGCCGCCACCCCTCCTTCCGCCGACGAGCTGGCGCGCGTCACGGAACCGATGCGCCAGTTGCTCAACCGCGTGCAGACCGGCCACGGCTTCTGGCTCAACGAGTTGCAGGGCGCGGCGTTCGATCGCAACCGGTTCGGCTATCTGCCATCGCTGATGCGCGATTACACCGCGGTCACCCCGCAGGAAATCCAGGCGCTGGCGGCGCGGTACTTCGGCGGGCGCGATGGCTGGCGGGTGGCGGTGCTGCCCGAAGCCGGCGCGGCGGCCGGCGGGCGCTGAGCCTCTACCGCACTGGCGGCAAAGCGATAACCGATGTAACATTTGCCCGCCGTGCCCGGGCAGCGTAGGGGCGCGGCCCTTCGAAGCGACAGAAGCGGATTTTTCCACGTGGCACAGACCTGGGCACCCGACAGCTGGAAGCAGCACGAGGCACGGCATCTGCCGGTGTACCAGGATGCCGGCGCGCTGGCCTCGGCCGAGGCGACGCTGGGCAATTTTCCGCCACTGGTGTTCGCCGGCGAGGCGCGCAACCTGACCGCGTCGCTGGGCGAAGTCGCAGCCGGCAAGGGCTTCCTGCTGCAAGGCGGCGATTGCGCCGAAAGCTTTGCCGAATTCCACGCCAACAACATCCGCGACACGTTTCGCGTGCTGCTGCAGATGGCGGTGGTGCTGACGTTCGCCAGTAAGCTGCCGGTGGTCAAGGTCGGGCGGATGGCCGGGCAATTCGCCAAGCCGCGCAGTTCGCCCACCGAGACGATCGGCGGGGTCGAACTGCCGAGTTATCTCGGCGACAACGTCAATGGCATCGACTTCAGCCCCGAGGCGCGGGCCAACGATCCGGAGCGGATGATCCGCGCCTACAGTCAGGCCGCCGCCACGCTCAATCTGCTGCGCGCCTTCGCCACCGGCGGCTATGCCAACTTGCGCGAAGTGCATCGCTGGACGCTCGATTTCATGGGCCGCAGCCCCTGGGCCGACAAATTCAAGGACGTCGCCGACCGGATCGGCGAAGCGCTCGATTTCATGGAAGCCTGCGGCGTCGATCCCGAAACCGTGCCGCAATTGCAGTCGACCAGCTTCTACACCAGCCACGAAGCGCTGCTGCTGCCCTACGAACAGGCGATGGCGCGGCAGGATTCGCTGACCGGGCAATGGTACGATACCAGCGCGCACATGCTGTGGGTCGGCGATCGCACGCGCTTTGCCGGCAGCGCGCATATCGAGTTTCTGCGCGGGGTGGGCAATCCGCTCGGCGTCAAGTGCGGGCCGAGCCTCGAGCCCGATCTGCTGCTCGGCCTGCTCGATACGCTCAATCCGGCGCGTGAGGCGGGGCGGATCACGCTGATTGCGCGCTTCGGCCACGACAAGGTCGAAGCCGGCCTGCCGCGGCTGGTCCGCGCCGTGGCCCGCGAAGGGCACCCGGTGGTGTGGAGCTGCGACCCGATGCACGGTAACGTCATCAAGGCTGACAGCGGCTATAAGACGCGTCCGTTCGACCGCATCCTGGGCGAAGTGCGCGGCTTCTTCGCCGTCCACCGCGCCGAAGGCACCCACGCCGGCGGCATCCATATCGAGATGACCGGGCAGGACGTGACTGAATGCACCGGCGGCGCAGTGGCGATCACCGACGAAGGGCTGGCCGACCGCTATCACACCCATTGCGACCCGCGGCTCAATGCCGCGCAATCGCTTGAACTGGCGTTCCTGCTGGCCGAACGGCTCAATCTCGAGCTCGCCGATCGGCACAAGGCCGCCGCCTAATCTGCGTTAAGCGCGGAACATTTCGCGCACACAGCCCTTTCCATGACAACTCGACTGCGCCATCGTCGACGCAGTTCGAGCCGAGGGAGGCTGTTTTGCCCGAAGCCTTGCGCGTGTCGGCCGGTGCGGCGCTGGCCGATCGCTTTGCCTCGACCCGCGCGCTCAGCGTGGCGCTGGCCGCGCGGCTGTCGGATGCCGATGCCACGCTGCAATCGATGCCCGACGCCTCGCCCACCAAGTGGCATCTGGCGCACACGACCTGGTTTTTCGAGACGTTCCTGCTGCGCGATCGGCGGCCCGGCTACGCCTTGTTCGACGAAACCTGGCCGTTCCTGTTCAATTCCTATTACGAGGCGGAAGGCGCGCGCATCGCCCGGTTCGACCGCGGGCTGCTGTCGCGGCCCAGCTTGGACCAAGTGCTCGACTGGCGCGCGCATGTCGACGCGGCGATGGCGCCGCTGCTCGCCGATCCGGCGCTCTCCGGCCTGATCGACCTGGGCATTGCCCACGAACAGCAGCACCAGGAACTGCTGCTGACCGATATCAAACACGCACTGTTCCAGAACCCGCTTGGTCCGGCGATGTGGTCCTTCGAGACGGACTCTCAGCCTGCGGCTTCGAAACCTCCTGAGGAGCGAGGACGTAGTCCGAGCGTCTCGAAAGACTGGCACTCCCACCCCGGCGGCATCGCCATGATCGGCCACCAGGGCACTGGCTTCGCGTTCGACAACGAAGGCCCGGCGCATCGTGTGCTGCTCGAACCGTTCGCGCTCGCCGGCGCGCTGGTGACGAATGCCGAGTGGGACGCGTTCATCGCCGACGGCGGCTATCGCACCGCCTCGCTGTGGCTGTCGGAGGGTTGGGACTGGGTCCGTCGCGAAAGCGTCACCGCGCCGCTCTATTGGCGCGCAGATGAACAGTTCACTCACGCCGGCTGGCAAGCCCGCGATCCCGCCGCTCCGGTGACGCATATCTCGTATTTCGAGGCCGATGCCTTTGCTGCCTGGGCCGGGCTGCGGCTGCCGACCGAATTCGAATGGGAGGCGATCGCGCAAGGCCACGATCCGCTCGCCGGCAATCAGCTCAATGCGGCCGTGCCGCCGCTGCCGCGCGGCGGCGCTTCGCTGTTCGGCGATGTCTGGCAATTCACCCGCTCGGCCTATCTGCCGTATCCGCGATTCCGCCCGGCCGATGGCGCGGTGGGGGAATACAACGGCAAGTTCATGTCCGGCCAGTGCGTGCTCAAGGGCGCCAGTTGCGCCACGGTGCGCGGCCACTCGCGCGCCAGCTATCGCAACTTCTTTTACCCGCACCAACGCTGGCAGTTCACCGGCCTCAGGCTGGCGAAAGACGCATGACAAGCCCGCACCCGGGCCTGAGGCTGGTCGAACTCGACGAAGCCGGGATCAATCGCGCGTTCCGTGCCGACGTGCTCGCCGGACTGGCACAAAACCCCAAGGCGATTCCCGCGCGCTGGTTCTACGATGACGAAGGTTCGCGGCTGTTCGAATCGATCACCCGGCTGCCCGAATACTACCCGACCCGCGCCGAAACCGAAATCTTGACCGAGCGCCAGGACGATCTGGCCCGGCTGATCGCCCCGGGGCGCGCGGTGATCGAATTCGGCTCGGGCTCCTCGCTCAAGACCCCGCTGCTTCTCGGCGCGATTGGCCCGGCCGCCTATGTTCCGCTCGACATTTCGGGCGATTTTTTGCGCGCGTCGGCGGCCGAGCTCGCGGCCAATTTCCCGGGCCTGCCGATCCACCCGGTCGAAGCCGATTTCATGCAGCCCGTACGGCTGCCCGAAGCCGTGGCCGACTTGCCCAAGCTCGGCTTCTTCCCGGGCTCGACGATTGGTAACATGGTCGCGCCGACCGCGGTCGACCTGCTGCGGCAGATGCGCGCCACGCTGGGCGATGGATCGCAGCTCTTGATCGGCATGGACGTGATCAAGGACCCGGCGGTGCTCGAGGCCGCTTATGACGATGCTGCCGGCGTCACCGCGGCGTTCAACCTCAACCTCCCGGCCCGGATCAACCGCGAGCTTGGCGGGACGCTGCCGCTGGACAAACTGCGCCACCTCGCACGCTGGAACGACCGCCAAGCGCGGATCGAGATGCACCTCCAGGCTATCGAGCCGATCGACTTCGAGGTCGCCGGGCGGCCCTTCCATCTTGCCGCGGGCGAAACCATTCACACCGAAAACAGCCACAAGTTTTCGGCCCGCAGCGGCGACCTGCTGTTGCACGCCGGCGGCTGGACCCCGCACCAGCGCTGGACCGATGCCGCCGGGCAGTTCTCGTTGATCCTCGCCGAGGCGACGCGGCGGCGCGATGCGCCCTAGCGGTCTGCACCCGCCACGTCTTATATAGCCGGCATGGACTTCGCCCCGGTCTGGGATCAGCTTGCAAACAGCATCGCGCAAGTGCCGCGCTCGGGGCTGCTGCTGGCGGCCGTCGCGGCGATGGTCGTGGGGGTCGCGGGCGCGATCGTGGTGCGCCGGCTGCCGGTGCTCGGCCGCCTGCTGCGCGCGGCGAGCACGCTGTCGCTGGTGGGCATTCTGGTGCTGGTGGTGCTGCAGCTGTCGCGGCTCGATCCGCGGTTTGAAATGGCGCTGCCCGAGCTCGGCTTGCCCGAACAGGTGGTCGAAGGACGCGAAACCCGGCTCACCCGAGCGCCCGATGGGCATTACTGGCTGCGCGCCGAAATCAACGGCCACCCGGCCAATTTCCTGGTCGATACCGGCGCAACGCTCACCGCAGTTTCGACTGATACGGCCGAGGCCGCCGGGTTGCGCCCGCGCGAAGGCAGCCTGCCGGTACGAATGCAGACCGCCAACGGCTCGGTCGCGGCGCAGATGACCACGATAGACGAGCTGCGCTTCGGCAATGTCGCCGCGCGCGGGCTCGATGCGATCATCGCCCCGGGGTTGGGGCCGACGAACGTTATCGGTATGAACTTGTTGTCGCGGCTCGCTTCGGTGCGCCTCGAAGGCAATTCGATGGTGCTGGTCCCCAACCATCCGCAGCCCGAATTGGAGCCTCGTTGACCTGAGCGCCTTGCCCCGCCACTCTGCGCGGCAAGGGAGAGCAGCGGATGGCAAGCACGGCAGAGGCGCGGTTCGACGTCGCCGCGTTCATCGACAAGCGGCCGATCGGCTGGCGCGAGTTCGTCATGCTCGCGGTGTGTTCGCTGGTCTTGTTCATCGACGGCTTCGACATGTATTTCTTCGGCAAGATTCTGCCGGCCATCGCCGCGGGGCTGAACACGGCCCCGGCGGACATGGATTTCGTGATCTTCTGGACTTACGTCGGCATGGCGATCGGCGCGTTCCTGATGCCGCCGCTGGCCGACCGCATCGGCCGCCGCCCGGTGCTGGCAATTTGCGCGCTCGGCTTCGGCGTGCTGTCGATCTTCGGCGCCTATTGCCAGACCGCCACGCAAATGGCCTGGGTGCGCGGCATTTCGGGCGTGTTCTTTTCGGCCATGCTGCCGATCGCCCTGGCGCTACTGTCCGAAATGACCCCGCGGCGGCTGCGCGCGGCGTTCATGGCGATCGCGCTGGTATGGTTTTCGGCCGGCAACGCAGCGAGCGGGATCATCGCGGCCTGGCTGCTCGACCTCTACGGCTGGCAGATCGGGTTCTGGGTCGGCGGGGTGCTCGGGTTCGTGGCGCTGCCACTGTTGGCCATGATCCCCGAATCGCTCGCGTTTCGCGTCACCCGCGATCCGGCCGATCCGAAGATCCCGGTAACGATCAAGGCCATCGATCCCGGCCAGGGCGTGCTCGGCGGCGAAGCGTTTCACCTTGGCGATGCGCCGCCGCCCAACCGCGCGCTCGGGCCGTTGGCGCTGCTGCAGAAGCGCTATCTGGCGCAGACGCTGATCCTGTGGCTGACCTGCTTCCTCTCGCTCGGCAACATCGCCCTGCTGCAAAACTGGATGGCCACGTTCTTCCAGGAGATCGGCGGCATTCCGATCCAGGAATTCGCCATTTCGGCGATGATCTCATTCATCGGCGGCGCCACCGGCACGCTGATCATGGGCTTCCTGATGGACCGCACCAACCCGTATTTCCTGATCGCGCTGTTCTATTTCGTCGAGGCTGTCGCGCTGTTCGTGCTCGGGCAAGTGGCGTTCAGCTCGGGTGTATTCCTCGGCGCGCTGATCATGTGGAACTTCACCCAGGTCGGCGGACAGACCGGCCTCAACAACCTCGCCACCCTTAGCTATCCGCCCGAGATGCGCTCGAGCGGGATCGGCTGGGCCGGCGGATGGGGACGCATTTCGGGCATGGTCATGGCGCCATTCGCCGGCGCCGCGGCGCTCAGAATGATGCTGCCCTTGTCGACCATCATGACGCTGGTGGCGGGACTGGCGGTGCTGGTGGGGCTGCTGGTGATCGTGCTCAACTTCGTCGCCCCGACGCTGCGCAAGGACCGCGTCAACGCCTAGTCGGGCGGCCGCGGCGGCGGAGCGGCCGGCGGGGCGAAGTGATCGGCCAGGTTGCCGGGCGAATTTCCGGAGCTCGGCGCGGCGGGATCGTGCAGCATGGTTGCGTCCCACGCTTCCCAGGCCGCTTTCAACGCCGCGAACCGCTGCGGCTCGCGTCCCTTGAGGTTGCCGCGCTCGAGCGGATCGGCGACGACATCGAACAGGAACTCGTTCTCGTTGATCTTCAGGTACTTGTACTGGCCCTGCCGGTGCGCGCGCTGGGCCTTGTGGCCAAAGCGCCAGAACAGCGGCCGATCTGGCACAGTGCGGCCGGCCAGCGCCGGGCGGATATCGACCCCATCGCTGGGAAAACGCGGATCGATGGTGCCGCCCGCGGCGCCGACGAACGTCGGCAGCCAGTCCATCGTCATGAACGGCAAGGTGCTGCGCGAACCGGCCGCAACGACCCCGGGCCAGCGCACGATCGCCGGCACCCGCAGTCCGCCTTCGAGCAGTTCGGTCTTCTTGCCGGTGAACGGCCAGGTGTCCGAAAACCGTTCGCCGCCGTTGTCGCTGGTGAACACCACGATGGTGTTGCCGGCCAGGCCAAGCTGGCGCAGTCGCAGCAGCACCCGGCCGATATTGCTGTCGAGCGAGCGCATCATCCCGGCATAGGTTTCAAGCGTGCCGCCATCATAGTTCTGCAGGCCCCCGGCGCCGGCGCCGGGATTATCGGCCAGGCGCTGGCTGGTGGCGCGGCCGTCCTCGTCATTGGCTTCCCACGGCCAGTGCGGGGCAGTGAAATGCAAGCTGATGAAGAACGGCCGGCGGTCCGCCGCGCGCCGTTCGAGCGTGGTGATCGTGCGATCGGCGATCAAGTCGGTGGTGTAGCCCGCCGCCTCGATCCGGGTTTCACCGTCCCACAGGTCCGAGCGGCCGCCGAACCCGTGATTGAAGTAGTCGATCCCCCCGCCATACAGGCCCCAGAATTCGTCATACCCGCTCTTCAGCGGGCCATAGGTCGGCAGCGCGCCCAGATGCCATTTGCCGACCAGCGTGGTGCGATAGCCCGCCTGGCGAAGCAGCGAGGGCAGCGTCGGATGATCGGGCGGCAGGCCGATGTCGTTGAGCCCGAGCGGCTCCTGCAGCCCCACCGGCAGGCGATACTGGTAGCGTCCGGTAATCAGGCCCACCCGCGTGGCCGTGCACACCGCGCTGTTGGCATAAGCATGGGTGAACAGCATCCCTTCGCTGGCCAACCGGTCGAGCACCGGGGTCTGGTAATCGCGCCGTCCGTAACAGCTCAAGTCGGCGTACCCGAGGTCATCGGCCATGATGTAGAGGATGTTCGGCTGGCGCCGCGCGCGTTGCGCCAGCGCCGGCCGACCTGCGGCCAGCGCCGCAGTTCCGATGGCCCCGGCCAGGGCCGTGCGGCGCGTCAATCCCATCTCGATTTCTCCCGCGATACCGTGTGCGCTACATGCGCAGTTTGACGCCGACCGTAAACCGCCGTCCGAGCACGTCGAACAACTGCGTGTTGACCTGGCCCGAATACCCCAGAAACGCGCTGTAGGTGCCGGTAACAGGCGGATCCTTGTCGAGCAGATTGGTGACGGCGAGGAAGGTTTCGATCTCGCTGCCGCCGATGTGGAAGCGATAGCTGAGCCGCGTGTCGAGATAGATGATCGCCGGCACCGAATTGTCGGCAATGTTGAGACCTTCGACCGCATCGGCCGCCCCGATCCGGTAGGTCCGCGTGCCTTCACCGATCAGGCGGCCCTGCAGGAACGCGGTGAACGGCCCGTTGCTGTAAGTGAGGTTGCCGGTGGCCTTGAAGCTGGGGAACTGCCCGGCGGCGCCGGTGTCGGGCGCGAGCCCGGTCAACCCGTCGAACCGCGTGGTGACCCCGGTGGCGCCGACATCTTTGCGATTGAGCAGGTAGGTGCCGAACAACCGCGCCGACAGCGTCTCGTCGCCGCCGACCAGATCGATGCCGTGGCGATAGGCCAGTTCGATGTCGATCCCTTCGACCTGGCTGCGGGCGACATTGACGAACTGGTTCCCGACCAGCACGATCCTGGGATAGTTGCCGGCATCGGTCAGCGCCGCGGTGTCGTAAGTAAGCAGGTCGCAGAACTGCTGTTCTTTGTCCTGCAGGCAGCGCCGCGCCACTTCGTTGGTGCCCACCGTGGCGATGGCATCGGCGATCTTGACCTTGAACCAGTCGACCGAAGCGGACAGGCCGGGCACACCGTGCGGTTCGACCACCATGCCGGCGGTGAAGGTATCGGCGCGCTCGGGCTGGATATTGGGATTGCCGCCCGAAAAGATCGTCACGTTGTAGGTGTTGGAACACACCAGCGCCGGGTTGTTGCGCGCGGTGCAGGCGGCGATGTCGGCATTCGTGATGCGAGTGTCGAGCACGTTGCCGGCGCCGCCGGTTTTGTCGAACCGCTCCGACAGGTTGCCGGCGCGCACGTCGCGCGAATAGGTGCCGCGCAGCCGGATGCCGTTGACGAACGCGACGTCGAGCCCTCCCTTGTAGGCCCAGATCCCGCCCGCGCCTGAATAGTCGGCATAGCGCGCGGCGAGGTCGAGCGAGGCGTTGTCGATGAAGGTATCGCCGTTGATCAGTGGGAACAGCAGTTCGGCGAAGGCTTCCTTGACCGTGGTCGTGCCCTGGATGTTCGAAACCTTGGAGAACTGGTGCGCCACGGTGTTGTTGCAATCCGCCGCATTGACGCCGCGCAGGCCGAGCGTGGCGTTGGTCGCCGCGTTGGTCGAGCACGGGTGATAGGGTCCGTCGTGGTTCGACTGCTGGTTGGCCTGGTCCTGCACCACCTGATAGATCGAATCGCGCCGCCACGATCCGCCCAGCGCCAGGCTGACGGGGCCGGCCCAACCTTCGAACAAGTCGCCACGCGCCGACAGTTCGGCCTGGTGCTGGTTGAAGGTGGTGATGTTCCGCTTGGCGTCGACCGTGGTGTAATCGAGCGTTTCGCCGGTGAGGCCGAGGTTGGCGAAATAGAGCGGCGTGGTGATGTGGACACCGGGATCGTTGCCGAGGACGTAATCGACCGCCTCGGGCGTGGCGCGGCCGCGGCCGAACAGGTTGAGCGGCTTGCACCCGGGGAACGCGGCGGCGCCGGCGGCGAACAGCGAGACCCGGCAAACCACGTTGCCGTTGGCCCTGCCGGTGCGGAACTGGCCTTCGTCCACCGCGTCGAGCGCGGCGAAGATCCGGTCCACCCGCAGCGCGTACTGGTCCCACACCCGGCGGCTGCGGCCGTACTGGTAGAACCCGTCATACTTCCACCCGGCCAAAATGCCGTCACCGCCGAGTTCGCCGTTGAAGCCGATCGTGCCGACGTCCTGGGTTACGCGATCGTTGAAATCGGACTGACCGATGTCTTCGATGCTGCCCATCCGCCGGAACGCGAACGAGGCGATGTTATTGGCCTGCAGCGTGGTGCGCAGCGCGGCGGGCAGGAAAGCGTTGTCGTTGAAGATCGTGGCCGCGGTCGGCTGCCCGATCAACGATCCGCGCGGGGTGTTGTACTGGTACTGCTCGTTTTCGCCGCGCACGTACTGGGCGAAGAAGGTCAGGCTGTCGGTGACATCGTAGTCGGCATAGGCGAACGCTGAATAACGCTTGGTGTCGGGCCACAGCGTGAAAACCTCGGCGCCGAGATCATCGCCGCTGCCGCCCGAAGTGCGCGCCCCGGCGGTGCCGATGTTGCCGCTCGAGGGGGAGCCGAGCACGAACGGCGCATAGCTGCCGTCGCGGCGGAACTGCAGGTTGTCGATCAGCACATTGGGCGATTCGATGATGCCGTCGAACGATCCGTTGCTCGAGACGACATTGGGAAAATCGGTCCACACTGTGCCGACCTGGATCGCGCCCCAGCTCTGATACCAGTCGCGCCCGTCGTAGTTATGGATGCCGTCGCCATGCGCAATCGCGCCCGATACGAGCAGGTGCCCGCGATCGCCCAGCGCCATGCCATAGGCGATCTCGGCGTCGTAGCTCTTGTTGTCACCGCGCGAGGTCACGCCGCCCTGGACGCTCGCCTCGAGGCCCTCGAAATCGGTATTGAGCAGGAAGTTGGTCACGCCCGCCACGGCATCGGTGCCATAGGCCGCCGAGGCGCCGCCGGTGACCACTTCGATGCCCTTGATCATCGCTTCGGGGAAGACGTTGACGTCGACCCCGCCGAACGCGCTCGACGAGGGGAACCGGCGGCCGTTGAGCAGCGTCAGCGTGCGGTTGACGCCGAGCCCGCGCAAGTTGAGCGTGCCGGTGCCCGAGCGGGTGAAGAAGGCCGAATTGTTCGGCGTCTGGTTGCCGTAGAACTGCGGCAGCTGGGTGACGCTGGCGATCAGCGAGGCCGGGTCCATCGCCTCGAGCTCGTCGGCCTGCACCGCGGTGACCGGCACCGGCGTGTCCATCCCGGTGGTGACGAGCCGCGAGCCGGTGACGACGATGGTCGGGTCGGCCGGTTCTTCGGCGGCCTCGTCCTGCGCCAGCGCCGGCGCGGCGCCAAGGGTCAGCGCGGCGAGACCGGTCCCGGCGGCGAAGACCGTGCGCAAGCGAGTACGACGAGCGAAAGACGTGATCGACATAGTATCCCCCCTGTGGCGCCGGCGCGCCTTGTCGGCCTTTGTTGGCTCGGACGCTGCGCCTTGGCAACGCATCCCGAGGTGATGACATTATATAATTTCCAGGTTATGGGATCGACGAAGACCGATAATGAACGCTCTGCCCTTCACCCTCCGCCAACTCGAAGTGTTCGCCAGCCTTTGCGCCACCCGCAGCTTTCGCCGCAGCGCCGAAAACCTCGGCATTTCGCAGGCCTCGGTCAGCAACCAGACCAAGGCGCTGGAGGACCAGCTCGGCCTGACGCTGTTCATGCGGCGTCCGGGCCAGCGTCCGGTGCTGACGCCCGAAGGCCTCGCCTTCCTTGACGACCTGCGCGCGTTCCAGGCGGCGGGCGCGGCGCTTGCCGCGCATCGCCGCGGCCGTGGGGAACCCTTGGCACAGCAGGTTCGGTTCCGGGTGCTCATCGGCCAGGGCCTGCTCGACCATTATGTCCGCCCCAAGCTCGACCGCTTCTTTGCAGTCAATCCGCAGATCGAGCTGGCTTTTGAAGCGCACCCGCCGAGCCGCCAGCTGGCCCGCGACGTCGAGGACGGGCGGTTCGATTTCGCCCTGATCCACCAGCGTGCCGACCGCGCGATCGAACCGTACTTGCGCCCGCTGGCGATGGTCCGCGGCGGCATTTACGGCCACCGCCGGTTCGCCGAAGGGCGCGAACTGCCGCTGCGCGCCGACGAACTCAACGCGATGCCGTTCATCATGCCGCTGGCGCAAAGCCAGCAGGAAGACGACATCTTGCGCCTGTTCGAAAAGCACGGCGTGCGCCCGCGCAAGGTGATCGGCCACACCCAGTATTACGACGTCATGGCCGCGATGCTCGAACGCGGGGTGGCGGTCTCGTCGTTCGCCGATTGCATCATCCCGCCCGAAATGCGCGACGACGTGATTCTGCTGTTCCCGCTCGAAAACTGGCGGCTGCTGTGGTTCCGCAAGGATGCCGGCAGCGATCCGCGTTGCGACGCGGTGCAGGCGTTCCTGATGTCGAGTGTGCTTCAGGACCCGGCCTATCGCACGATCTCGGTGTTCGCCGACGAATACGCTCAGCTGTCGATTCCGTAATACTGGGCCAGGTCGCGGCCCGTGAACCCATGCGTCTGCGCTTCGGGATCGGGAGGCAACATGGTGTCGTCCCAGGACCGCCATTCGGCGTCGAGCGCAGCGTAAGTGTCGGGCTCGCGCTCCTTGAGGTTGGCTCGTTCGAGCGGGTCGGCCACCACGTCGAACAGGAAGCGGTTGCCGGCTAGCTCGAGCAGCTTGAACCGCCCGCGCCGCGCAGCGCGCTGGGCGTGGTTGGAATAGCGCCAGAACAGCGTTCGTTCGGGCAGGGTCCCGCCGGCCAGCACCGGCGCGAGGTCGACGCCGTCGCTGGGATAGGCTGGATCGGGCCTGGTGCCGGCCGCGGCAAGGAAGGTCGGCAGCCAGTCCATCGTCATCGCCGGAACATCGCTGGTCGATCCCGGCCGTGTCACCCCTGGCCAACGGACGATCGCCGGCACCCGGATCCCGCCTTCGAGCAGCTCGGTCTTTTTGCCGGTGAAGGGCCAGGTATCGGAAAACCGCTCGCCGCCGTTGTCGCTGGTGAACACGACGATAGTATCGTCGGCGAGACCCAGCGCCTTGAGCGCCACCAGGACCTTGCCGACCGCGGCATCGAGCGAGGCGACCATCGCCGCGTATTGGGCCTGGCTGCCGCCGTCCCAGTGCATGATCGGCATTGGACCGCTCTTGGCCGCCAGTCGGCGCGATTCGGCCTCGTCCGCCGGCCCTTCCCACGGCCAGTGCGGCGCGGTGAAGGTCAGCGCCAG
>JANOAH010000022.1:0-5961 GCA_031411075.1 Erythrobacteraceae bacterium | reverse complement strand
GCCTCGATCATGCCGACGCTGCCGCAAGGCAACACCAACGCCACCGCAATCATGATCGGCGAAAGGGCCAGCGACCTGGTGCTGGCGGCCGTGCGGGTGCCGGCTTAGGCCGCTTCGTCGAGCTGGAGCGAGCCTTCGGGCAGCCTGATCCCGGTCATCCCGTCGCGGATCCACACCACAGTGCCGGTCATCTCGGGGAAGTCGCCGAACGCGACCTTCACTTCGCGGCCGATGGCGTGGCCCAGTTCCCCGGCAAGGCGAAGGCCGCTGGCCGAGATATTGCCCACGGTGGCCGCCTCGCCGTCGAGCCGGAAGCCGGTCTCGGCGTCGGCCGGGGCGGGGAAGCGCGCCTCGTGGCGGTGATCGGTGCGGCGCAGCGCGGTGCGACGAATCAAGCCGAACACCGAGGCATCTTCGCCGCGCGGCGCCTTGCGGCTGACGACCAGATCGGGTTCGGCATGGCCGATCATGATCTGATCGCGCCGCGAGGTGGGCCAGCCTTCCTCGCCGAGCGTCGGCAGCATCGGCACAAGTACCGGCGCGGGCGCGGCAGCCTGATGATCGGCGCGGAACCGTTCGATCACCGCCGGGTAGAGCGGCCGCTCGAACTCGAACCCGGCCGCGCCATAGGTGCTCCAGCGGCACCGCGCGGGCTGGCTTTCAAGGCCCGGCAGGCGGACCCAGACCGTGCCTTCGCTTTTCATCGGCGTAACATTGCCGACGCTGCAGCCAAGCGGCGACAGTGAAAGCAGCGTCGCCGGCAGTTGGTGCTTGCCGGCTTCACGCAGGCTGATCGCGTGCGACGCGGCGAAACGCTCGGCGACGCGCCGTTCCGGCCCGTCGTAGAGGGTGGGATCGTCGTTCATGCCGCCACCACGAGGAGGATGGCGAGCACGAGCTTGAGAGCCAGCGAGGCGGTTTCGATCAACATGACCTTCATAAAGCGCGCCACTTCCCCGGGCTTCAAGCCGACCTTGGGACCACGTCCCGGAACGGGATGAACGGGCGTCATGGCGTTAACGCGGTGTTTACCAGGATTCGTTCCGGGCGGGTGACTTGCCAGTCGCAGCGCTTGCGGCCGGGCAGCCTGGCGCAGTATGTTCGCGCCGGTTACGGTTATCATAGGGGCATGACATGACACGGCGCGCGCGGATCTTGGCGGGTTCGATTCTGGCGGCGGGGCTGGCTGCGATCGTCGCGGTGCCGGCGATTTCGCAGGGCGCGGCGGCGCCGGTGGCGCGTTACACGATCGATGCCGGCACCACCTCGGGCATGATGGCGATGGGGGCGAACGCCGGCCGCGGCCTCGGCGCGGCGATTGGCGCGCTGCGCGGCGGCGGCAACCAGGTCGCGCACGAGCTCATGCTGCGGCTCGGCTCGACCCGCGCTTCGACCAGCCCCAGCGCCGATCACTTCATGCCTCCGGCCACCACGCTCGGCGCCTCGGTACCGCTGGTCACCCCGCCGCGTCAGACCGGAACGCCGGGCCAGCCCGGCGGCGTACCCGAAGGACAGATGCCGCGCGGCCGGCTGCTGTTGTTCTGGGGCTGCGGCGAACATGCGCCGGCGGGCCAGCCGGTGGTGATCGATTTCTCGCGCCTCGCGCGCGGCCAGGTGCCGCCGGGACTTTACGCCACGATGCAAGCCTTGCCCGAGGACTGGCAGATCACCCAGGCCAACAGCACCACGTATGGCGAATGGCCGAACGACCGCTCGTCGCAGAGCGTCGGCGGCAACGCTTCGCTGCTCGGCCCGCACCGCGTCGCCAGCACTTACGCGCCGGAGATTAGCTTCACCCTGGCCGACGATTTCATGCCGCCGCTGCAGGCGCGCGGGCAGGCACTGCCGAGCGGGGCGACGACGCTGAGCTGGGGTGCGCTGGCCAAGGCGACCGGCTATTACGCCTGGGGCATCGCCACCGGCGCCGAGGGCGGACGGGAAGGCGACATGGTGTGGTGGTCGTCCGCCTCGACCCAGCAGTTCGCCGGGGCGCTGGCCGATTGGCTGAGCCCGGCGGCGGTGGCGCGGTTGGTCGCGGCCGGCACGGTCATGCCGCCCAGCCAGACCAGCTGCACCGTCCCGGCCGAGGTCAAGGCCGCCGGCGGGCCGGTGATGATGACCTTCCTCTATGGCTACGGCCCGCAGGCCGATTTCGCCTATCCGCCACGCCCGGCGAGCGCCCGCACCGCGTGGCGGCCCGAATGGATCGCTCGCGTGCGTTTCCGCTCAAGCACTACGATCATGCCGGGGATGCCTGGGATGGACGGGCCAGGCCAAGGCGAAGGCCAGGGTCAGGCCACCGCACCCGGCCAGACCCTGCCGCGCTGCCGCGGTTTGCGCGGGATTGCGGAGCGCGCTGCGGGGCTGTGCCGTTAATCACTGAAGGAACGATCCACGGCATCGTCATCCCCGCGAAAGCGGGGACCCAGTCAGCTCTGTGACTGGCTTCCCGCTTTCGCGGGAATGACGATTTTTTGGTCGATTAAGACGATCGTTTGGTTGATTACCGCGCCCGCATCGCCGGGATGAATTCGCGTTCGACCGCTTCGGACAAGAGGTTCACCGGCAACAGGCCCTGGCCGACGATGAAGTCGTTGAATGCCATGCGGTCGAACTTGTCGCCGAGCGCCAGTTCGGTCTTCAACCGCAGGTCGGCAAGCTGGCTGTACCCGTAGAAATAGCTGCCGGCCTGTCCGGGTGAGCGGAAAGTGTAGCGGTCGACCTCCTGCTTGACCATCGCCGGGGAGAAGAACGCCTCGTCGCGCAGGATGCGTTCGGCGCTGGCGGTATCGGTGAGGCCGAGGTTGAGCATCGGGTCGAGCATTGCCCGGCTTTGCCGCAGCAGCCGGTGCTGCAAGGCGATCAGCTGCCCCTCGACCGGCTCATACGGCAGCATCTCAGCCTCGGCATAAAGCGCCCAGCCTTCGACATTGGTGCTGTTGAACGCGTAGAGCGCGCGCGCCTGGCTGACGCCAGTTTCGACCATGCGGGCGAACTGCAGCTCGTGGCCCGGGCGGCCTTCGTGGGCGCTCAGCGTCCACGCCGCGGCGGCGAAATCAAAGTCGTTGGCAGGAATGGTCGCGCCCGGATAATTCCCGGTAGTCAGCACGAACACGCCCTTTTCGCCGACGTTGCCGATCAGCCGCGGCGGGTTCATGTGCGGCGCCGGGCTGGCGGCATTCTCGGCATCTGAGCCAAGCCGCATCGACACCGGGTAGGCCGGCAGCGTCACGATCCGTTCGCGCGCGGCGATGCTCTGGATCTGCCCGAGCACCTCGGCATAGCGCGCTTCGAGCTGATCGTTGGGCACCCGCTGCGCCTTGAGCGCCGCCATCACCGAGGCGAGATCGGAATTGGGCAGGCCAAGCTTGGCCGCGACCAGCGGGGCCAGCGCATCCATCTGCTGGCGGGTCTCGTAGAAAGCGCGCCGCGCGCGGGCGATCAGGTCTTCGGGCGGCAAGTCGATGCCAATTGCCTTGAGCCGGAAGGCGTAGAGCTCAGGCGGAAGGCGGAAGTCGGCGCGCGCGGCAGGCAGCACGGTGGCGCGTTCCCACGCGGTATAGTCGCGGAATTGCCGCTCCATCGCCATGAGCGCGCGCTCGGCGCCCTTGATCCTGTACTTGGCGAACAGCGCGCGGATGCCGGCGATGTACGTGTCGGTCTTGCCGAGCGTGTCCTCGACCCGCCCCCGAAAGGGGCCGATGCGCCCCGGCGCCTGGCTTTCGGCCCACTGCGCGCGGGCGAGGTCCACCAGCGGCGTGCTGCCGCGATAGAGCCCGGTGTAGCGCTGCAGCAGCTGCACCGCACTGTTGCGCCGCGCCGGGGAAACCTGATCGTCGAGGATCGCATTGAGGTTGCCGAACATCAGCTGCGGCACGTCGATCCAGGTCATTTGCAGGCGGTCGGTGAGCTGCGTGCCTTCGATATCCTGTTCGATCGAAGTGATCAGGATCTGCAGATCCTGCTTGAGCAGCGGATCGGTCTCGCGCGCGTGGGCAGCGCGGAATTCGGCCAGTTGGGCGTCTTCGGCGGCGATGAAGCGCTGCGACAGATTGGGGCCGAGATCGATGGCGAGGCCATCAAATTGTTCGAGCCCGGTCTGCGAGGCGCCTTCGGGCGAAAACCGCGCCTGCAGTTCGAGCAGTTGCCGGGTGTAGGCATTGCTGCGCTCTATCCAGGCGCGGTCGGCCGGGGCGGCGGCGGCGACGGGCGCGGCCTGGCCCTGGGCCAGCGCGGGCGCGGCGGTAAGTGTAGTGAGCGCGGCGAGCGCGGCAAATAGTCGACGGTGCATCATGCAGTCCCCCAAAGTCGTTACACCCGCAATCGCATGACCGCGAGGCTATGCGAAGCCCGCTCGACCGGCGGCCAATGGGCTTCGACCAAGGTCAGCCGAGCCGGTGGACCCAGCCGTGCGGATCGGCGGCGGTGCCGCGCTGGATGGCAACCAGCTTGTTGCGCAGCGCGCCGGTCAATTGCCCGGGTCCGCCGCTGCCGATCACGAATTCGCCTTCGTGGCTGGCGACCTTGCCAATGGGCGTTACCACTGCGGCGGTGCCGCAGGCGAAGCATTCGACCAGCCGGCCGCTTTCGGCATCGGCGCGCCACTGGTCGAGGCTGTAGCGTTCTTCGCTGACGGCGAGGCCTTCATCGCGGGCCAGCGCGATCAGGCTTTCGCGGGTTATGCCGGGCAGGATCGTGCCGGCGAGCGGGGGGGTGACGACGCGCCCGTCGTCCATCACGAAGAACACGTTCATGCCGCCCAGTTCCTCGACCCAGCGGTGCTCGGCCGCGTCGAGGAAGCAGACCTGGTCATAGCCCTTGGCCACCGCGGCGGCGTGCGGCACCAGGCTGGCGGCGTAGTTGCCGCCGCACTTGGCCGCGCCGGTGCCGCCCGGCGCGGCGCGGGTGTAATCCTGCGACACCCAGATCGACACCGCCGGCACGCCGGACTTGAAGTAATTGCCCGCGGCGGTGGCGATGACCAGGAACTTGTATTCCTTCGCCGGGCGCACGCCCAGGAACGCCTCGCTCGCGAACATGAACGGGCGCAAGTACAGCGAGCCGCCGTCGACCGGCGGAAACCAGCCGCGATCGGCCAGTACCAGCTGACGCACGGCTTCGATGAACAGGTCCTCGGGCAGCTCGGGCATGGCCAGCCGCTGCGCCGAACGGTTGAAGCGCCGCGCGTTCTCTTCGGGCCGGAACAGCGCCATCGCGCCGTCGTCGAGCCGGTAGGACTTCATTCCTTCGAAGATTTCCTGCGCATAATGCAGCACCGCCGCCGCCGGATCGAGGCTGATCGGCCCGCGCGGGCCGAGCGTGGCATTGTGCCAGCGGCCAACGCCATTTGGGCCCTCGGACCAGTCGATCGAGACCATATGATCGGTGAAGGCCTTGCCGAAACCCGGGTCTTCGACCGCCCTGGCCCGATCGCCGTCGGGGGTGGGCGAAGGGTGCGGCAGCCGCGCGAATTCAAGCGGCGGCGCGAGGGTCGTATCGAGCAGGCTCATGGGCCGGGCGGTAAGCCGAAGCGCGAAATGAGGCAAGCGGGGGTGTGTATGGCCGAACCTTCGTTTGTCACCCCGGACTTGTTCCGGGGCGGTGCTTTCTTGCGGAGCGGCGCATTGAAGAAAAGCCCTGGCCCGAAACGAGTCCGGGCTGACTCATATGAGAAGGGCGGCCCCGGTAACCCGAGAACCGCCCTCCGCATGGTCAGCGGTCGAAAGGACCGCTGCGCAGCCTTTATCGGCCAAAGGATATTACCGATAATGCTCCGCGCGGGTCGTTACCGACCTCCCTGCTGAACCATGAGACATCGGATCACCTCCTTTCGCGCTTGAAAAGCCACGCCGTCGTGTCACCGCCGGCCGAGCCAGCGTTCACCGCTGACCTGCGCAATATGTGAGTCAGCAACAAACGGAACGCAAGACTTGTAATTTGTTTTTTCCCCGTCAGTATCGT
>JANOAH010000021.1:0-22462 GCA_031411075.1 Erythrobacteraceae bacterium | reverse complement strand
TGCGCGATTACCATGCCGAAAACATCATGCTGCTTGAAGGCGGCGCTCAGGGGCTGATCGATTTCCAGGACGCGCTGGTCGGCCACCCGGCCTACGACGTGGTCTCGCTGCTGCAGGACGCGCGCCGCGACGTGGCGCCCGCGCTCGAGCGCGCAATGCTCGACCGCTATCAGGGGGCGATCGACGCCGGACCCGACTTTGAAGCGGACTACGCCCGTCTCGGTGCGCAGCGGAATGCCAAGATCGTCGGTATCTTCGCCCGGCTGTGGAAGCGCGACGGCAAGCCGCGCTATCTCGCCATGATCCCGCGTGTGTGGGAGGCCATGGAACGCGACCTGGCGCATCCCGAGCTGGCCCCGGTGGCCGCCTGGTTCGCCGCCAACGTGCCGCAGGTACTGCGCGACAACGGGGGCGGTGAAATCCAGTGACTAGGCTCGCCTCCGACACCGCGATGGTGCTCGCCGCCGGGCTCGGCACGCGGATGCGACCGCTTACCGACGATCGGCCCAAGCCGCTGGTCACGGTCGCCGGCAAGGCGTTGATCGATCACACGCTCGATAAGCTGGCCGAGGCGGGCGTGGCGCGCGCGGTGGTCAACGTGCACTATTTCCCCGATGCGCTCGAAGCCCATGTCCATCGCCGCACCGCCCCGGCGGTGACGATTTCGGACGAGCGCGCGCTGCTGCTCGAAACTGGTGGGGGACTGGTCCATGCCGCCGGGCTGCTGCCCGATCCGTTCTTCTGCGTGAACAGCGACAATGTCTGGCTTGACGGCCCTCGCGATGCCTTTGCCGAGCTTTCGGCGGTGTGGGACGCCGCGCGGATGGACGCGCTGCTGCTGCTGGTACCGCACACCCGCGCGGCCAATTTTCGCGGCAAGGGCGATTTCATGATGGACGGGACGGGGCGCTTGACGCGCCGCCGCTCGGGCCGCATCGCGCCGTTCGTGTTTACGGGAATTCAGTTGATCGCCAAGCGTTTGCTGCGCCATGCCCCGGCCGGGGCGTTCTCCACCAATGTGCTTTGGAACCGCGCCATCGACGAAGGCCGGCTCTATGGCACGGTGTTCACCGGCGCATGGTTCGAAGTGGGCGATCCCGGCGCGATCGCCCCGACCGAGGCGGCCCTCGCGGGTGCCTGACACCGCGCCGCAAGTCTATTCTATCGCCGCGCATCGCGGGTTCGCCGATGCCTTGGTCGCCGGGCTGATCCCGCGCTACGCCGATCCCAACCTGGGCTTGGCGCGGCTGACGCTGCTGCTGCCGAGCGGACGCGCGGTGCGCACGATGACCGAAGCCTTCGTGCGGGTGTCGGGCGCCGGGCTGCTGCTGCCGCGCATGGCGGTGGTTGGCGATCTCGATCTCGACGAAACCCTCGGGCCCCTGCTCGATCCGCTCGGCGCCCCGGATATCCCCCCGGCCGCCGATCCGGTGCGGCGCTGGCTGCAGCTCGCCGCCTTCATCGCCGAAGACCGGCCGCAGCTCAGCGGCAGCGCGCGATTGCGCCTGGCGTTCGATCTGGGCCGCACGATCGATCGGCTGCTCGCCGAGGAGATCGCGCCCGATCATTTGTTCGGCGATACCGTCGGCGACTTGCTGGGCGATCTGTCGCGCCACTGGATCGACAGCCTGCATCTGTTCGCGACCGTGCAGGCCAAGTGGCTGGCCGAGCTGGGCGCGCGCGGCGAAGTCGACGCCGCCGAGCGGCGCAACCGGCTGTTCCGCCATGCCGCCGCGCGCTGGCGCGAAGCGCCGCCGGCCACGCCGATCGTCGCTGCCGGGGTGACCAGCGCGGCCCCAGCCATCGCTGCGCTGATGCGGACGGTCGCGGACCTGCCGCACGGCGCGTTGGTGCTGCCCGATTTCGACCTGTCGCTTGCGCGTGAGGTGTGGGACGAGCTCGGCACCGCGACGGCCCCGTTCGCGCGGGGCGAGGCGGTGACGCACCCGCAATACCATCTCAAGCTGCTGCTCAATCGCATGGGCGTGAACCGCGACGAGGTGCAGCCGTGGCACCGCGCGGGCCTCGGTAAGGGCCCGCCCGAGCGCAGCCATGCGATCTCGAGCCTGTTTCTGCCGCCCGAGGCGAGCCGGGCGTGGGTCGATCTGCCGCCCGAGAAGCGCCGCCTCGCCGGGGTGCGGCTGATGGAGTGCGCGCACCCCGAGGAGGAGGCGCAGGCGATCGCGCTCCTGGTGCGTGAAGCGCTCGAGGTGCCGGAGAAGCGCATCGCCGTGATCACGCCCGATCGCGGTCTCGCCGCGCGAGTGGTTCAGCACTTGCGGCGCTGGCACATCGCGGCGGACGACAGCGCCGGGCGCCCGCTGGCGCAGACTGCGGCCGGGCGATTGCTGCTGCTGTTGGCCGAGGTCGGCGCCGAACAGGCCGCGCCGGTGCCGCTGGTGGCGCTGCTCGAACACCCGCTGGTCCGCGCCGGCGAGGGGCGGGCGGACTGGCTCGATGCGGCGCGCGGTCTCGAGCTGGCCTTGCGCGGCCCGCGCCTGGCGCCGGGGCTGGAGCCGCTGGCCGCGCTGGCGCCGGGGGCGTGGTGGGACGACGTTGCCGCGATCCTCGCTCCCTTGCTCGATCCCGCCGTGCGGCCGCTGTCCGCTCAGCTCGATGCGCTGGCGGCGGCGGGTGAAGCCTTGTGCGGCGAGGCGCTGTGGGGCCGCGAGGATGGTCGCGCACTCGCCGTGCTGGTCGATGAATTGCGCGAGCCGGCGCGCGAGCTTGGCACGGCGCTCGACCCGGCCGAGCTGCCGGCGGTGCTGCGCGATGCGATGGACCGGGTGGGGGTGCGGCCGTCTTACGGCGGCCATCCGCGCGTGGCGATCTACGGCCTGCTCGAAGCGCGCATGACGCGGGCCGAGCTGGTGATCGCCGCCGGACTCAACGAAGGAGTTTGGCCGGCGGCCGCGGCGCCCGATCCGCTGCTCGCCCCGGCGGTGCTGCGTGCGTTGGGCGTGCCGGGCGCTGACTTTCGCATCGGCCTGGCCGCGCACGATCTCGCCGGGGCACTGGGCGCGCCCGAGGTCGTGCTCAGCCGCGCGCGGAGGGACGCGGGCGGCCCCGCCATCGCCAGCCGCTTCTGGCTGCGAGTCGAGGCCTTGCTGGGCGAGGACCTGGCCGACCGGCACCACGAACGGGCCACGCTCGATCTGGCGCGCGCGTTGGTCGAACCCGAACCGGTGCCGCCGCATCCGCGCCCGCATCCCAGGCCAAGCCCGGAGCAGCGGCGGGTGCGGGTCAGCGTCACCGCGCTCGATCGGCTGCGATCCGATCCGTATCAGTTCTATGCCAACTCGATCTTGCGGCTGAAGGAGCTCGACGCGCTCGACGCCGAACCCTCGCCTGCTTGGCGCGGCGAAGTGGCGCACGCCATCCTCGAACGCTGGCACAAAGGCGAGGGCACGCTGGCGGTGCTCGCCGATCAGGAACTGGCGCGGATGCACGCTCACCCGCTGATGCGCGCGCTGTGGCGACCGCGGCTGTTGAAGGCGCTCGAATGGGTCGAGCTGCAGCTTGCGGACAGCGAGCGGGTGCCGACGGTGATCGAGGAATGGGGGCGAATGGAAGTCAAAGGTGTCGAACTGTTCGGGAAGGCCGACCGGATCGACGTCTTGGCGGACGGCACCCTCGCGGTGGTCGATTACAAGACCGGCGCCCCGCCGAGCGGCCGCGAAGTGGAGAACGGCTACGCCCTGCAACTCGGCACGCTGGGGCTGATGGCGCGAGCCGGAGCGTTCGAGACGCTGCGCGGTGAGCCGGTGCGGTTCGAATATTGGTCGCTTGGCTCGAGCCAGGACAGCGAAACCGGGTTCGGCTATGTCACCACGCCGCTGCTCGAAGGCGCCAAGCGCAGCGGCATTCCGCCCGACGAATTCCTGCCGCAGGCAGAATATTTCCTCCACGATGCGCTCGATAAATGGATCAGCGGCGACACGCCGTTCACCGCGCGGCTCAATCCCGATGCGCCGGGTTACGCCACCTACGACCATCTGATGCGGCTCGACGAATGGCTGGGCCGCGAAGGATGAGTACGGTCCACCCTTTGCAGGGCGAACAGGCCCGCGCGGTCGATCCTGGCGAAAGCGTGTGGCTGTCCGCCTCGGCCGGGACGGGCAAGACGCAGGTTCTTTCCGCGCGCGTGTTGCGATTGCTGCTGCGGCCCGATGTCCAGCCCGAACAGCTGCTGTGCCTGACGTTCACCAAGGCCGGCGCGGCGGAAATGGCCGAGCGGGTCAACAAGGTGCTGGCGGGATGGGTGCGCAAGAAGCCCGAGGACCTGGCGCGCGACCTTATCGCGATCGGCGCCGAACCGACGCCGCAAGTGCAGGCGCGCGCCCGCACCCGCTTTGCCAGCGTGCTCGATTGCCCGGGCGGGGGCCTCAGGATCGATACGATCCACGCCTTTGCGCAGTGGCTGCTGTCGGCGTTTCCGGAAGAGGCGGGCCTGGTCCCCGGCGCCCGGGCGATGGAGGATCGCGACCGCGAGCTGCTGGCGCACCGGGTCCTCGCCGACCTCTTGGTCGAATGGGAAACGGCCGGCGACACCGTGCCGATCACCGCCCTTGAAGCGCTCAGCCTGCGGATGGGCGCGGAAAAGGCGCGGGCCTGGCTGATGCGCTGTGCCGAGGCGCGCGAGGCGTGGTTTGGGCCGGGCGGGTGGCAGGACCCGATGGACACGCGGGTGCGCCAGTTGCTCGGGCTCGCCGCCGACGCCGGGCGGGAGACGCTCGCCGCGCTGTGCGACGACGACAATTTCGATTGTACCGCGCTGACCCGCTGCCTCGAAACGCTGCACGCCTGGGACAGCCAGACCGGGCGCGACGGCGCCGCCGCGATCCGCCGCTGGCTGGTGAAGGACCCGGCAGGCCGGGCCGAGGCGGTCGCCGAGTTTTACGGTACGCTGCTCAACAAGGGCGATCGCCAGCCCAAGCAGCTCGCCAACGTGCTCAAGCGCGACCCCGACTACGGCGACCACATCGCCAGCGTGATGCAGTGCATCGAGCGGGTCAGCGAGCACGCTGCGCTGCTGGCCGTGGTCGACCTGCTCACGCCCGCGCTCAGCGTCGGCCGGCGCTTTGCGCTGGCCTGGGACGAAGCCAAGCAGCGCGAAGGGCTGGTCGATTTCGACGACCTGATCCGCCGCGCCGCCGAGCTGCTCAAGGACGGCGGGCTGGGCGAATGGATCCGCTTCAAGCTCGATCGCCAGTTCGATCACATCCTGGTCGACGAAGCGCAGGATACCAATGCGGCGCAATGGTCGATCATCCGCGCGCTGACCGGCGATTTCTTCACCGGGCAGGGCCAGCGCGACGACCGGCTGCGGACGATCTTCGTGGTCGGCGACTACAAACAGGCGATCTTCGGCTTTCAGGGCACCAGCCCGGACAATTTTGCCGCCGCCAAGCAGCTCTACGCCGATGAAATCGCCGCTTTGGTGGACAACGCCGCGCAGTCCCAGCAGCCGATCGCGACGCGCGAGCTGCTCGAGCTGGGCCTCGGCCGGTCGTACCGCAGCGCGCAGCCGGTGCTCGATTTCGTCGACGCGGCGATCGCGGCGATCGGCCCGGCGCATTTCGGGCTGCGCGAGCACGCCGAGCGTCATCGCGGCGACGATCGGCCGGGACTGGTGACAGCGTGGGCTCCGATCACCGCGCAGCCTGACGACGGCGAGGAGGGCGAGGGGCCCGATGCCTGGCTGTCCGAACCCGAACGGCGCATGGCCGATAAGATCGCCACGCAGATCAAGGCGCTGCTGGACGGCGGTTTCCCGCTCGCCAAGCACGGGCGCCTTGCCGGTCCGGGCGATGTCATGGTGCTGGTGCGCAAGCGGCGAGAGCTCGCCGGGCTGATCGTCGCCCGGCTCCATGCCGCCGGGGTGCCGGTGGCAGGGGTCGACCGGCTGCGCCTGGGCGCGCCGCTGGCGGTGAAGGATCTGATGGCGGCGCTGCGCTTTGCCGCGCAGCCGTTCGACGACCTCAGCCTCGCTGCGCTGCTGGTCTCGCCCTTGATCGGGTGGAGCCAGGAGCAACTGCTCGAGCATGGCTGGCGCCCCGACAAGCGCCGCCTGTGGAGCCATTTGCGCGCCTCACGCCATCCCGATGTCCTGGCCGCGCGCGAACGGCTCGACCCGCTGCTGGGGCGCGCCGATTTCGAACCGCCGCAGGCGCTGCTGCACTGGCTGCTGGTCGGCCCGTGGGACGCCCGGAGCAAGCTGGTCGCGCGCCTGGGGCGAGAGGCCAACGATCCGATCGACGAGCTGCTCAACGCCGCGCTCGCCTATGCCGCGGGCAATACGCCGAGCCTGCAAGGCTTCATTCGCTGGTTCGATGCGGGCGAAGGCGAGCTGAAGCGCGATGCAGGGGCGGCCGACGGGCTGGCGCGGGTAATGACGGTGCACGGCGCCAAGGGGCTGCAAGCCCCGATCGTGATCCTGGCCGACGCCACCGGCAATCCCGACACCTCGCCGACGCGCGGGCTCTCACTGGAGGAGGTCCTGCCCGGCGGAGACGGCCGGCGCCTGCCGCTGCCCGATCTGCGCGGCGAGGAGAAAGTCGGCCGTATCGCCACGGCAGAGGGGACCGCCCGCCGTGCCGAGCGCGAGGAGCACTGGCGGCTGCTCTACGTCGCCATGACCCGCGCGGAAGAAGCGCTGTTCATCGGCGGCGCGCTGGGCAAGCGGGAGACCGCGCCTGCCGCCGACAGCTGGTACGCGCGCCTAGCCCCGTTATTCTTGAGCGATCCGCTCGCCGATCCGATCTGGGGCGAGCGGCACGAAATCGGCCAGCGCGCCGGTTTCGAGGTGGTGCGCGCGCGTGGCGCCTTCGACCGCCAGGCCGACTTGTTCGGCGGTGACGAGCGGGCCGGGGGCCTCGCGCTCCCCGCTTGGGTCAACCACGCCATCGGTGCGGAACCGCGCCCGCCGCGGCCGTTGGCACCGTCATCCGCCGGGCAGGAGCAGGGGTCCGAACCGCCGCTGCCGCCGGGCGCGCTGGCCGCCGCGGCACGGCGCGGCGTGCTGATCCACCGCCTGCTCGAACGGTTGCCGGATGTCCCGTTGGCCGAACGCGAGCGTCGCGCCGCTGACTGGCTGGCGAGGCATGCGGCAGATCTCGACGAAGGGGAGCGAGCCGACATCCTCGCCCGCTCGCTCGCGGTGCTGGCCGAGCCGCACTGGGCCGACCTGTTCGGGCCGGAGGCGCTCGCCGAAGTGCCTCTCGCCGCCACCGTCGATGGCCAAGTGATCGCCGGCACCGCCGACCGCTTGCTGGTTGGGCCCGATCGCGTGCTGGTGGCCGATTTCAAAACCGCGCGGCAGCCGCCGGCCTCGCTTGAGCAGGTGCCTGCCTCGACGCTGCGGCAGATGGCGGCCTATGTCGCCGCGCTTGGCGCGATCTATCCGGGGCGGCGCATCGAGGCGGCCATTCTTTACACGCAAACACCGCTGTTGATCGCGCTGCCGCCGGCCTTGGTGGCCGAGCACAAACCGACCTTGATCGCGCCCGAGGAAAGCTTTGGCGGCTGAACCGTTGCCCCAGCGATCCGCTCGCCTAGATTGTACCGGTACCAGAACAGGAGTCCGAAGATGCCCACCAAAGCCGTGACCGACGCCAGCTTCCAGGCCGATGTGCTCGATTCCGAGGTTCCGGTGCTGGTCGATTTCTGGGCCGAATGGTGCGGCCCGTGCAAGATGATCGCCCCCGCGCTCGAGGAAATCGCCGACGAGCTGGGCGAGCAGGTGACCATCGCCAAGATGGACATTATGGAAAACCCCGAGGTCCCCGGGCAGATCGGCGTGCAGTCCATCCCGCTGATGCTGTTGTTCAAGAACGGCGAGGTGGTCGCCCAGAAGCTCGGCGCCGCGCCGAAGAGCCAGCTCAAGGGGTGGCTGGAAAGCGTGCTTTAGCCTTCGCTCGGGCGGTAACCCGCCGCTTCAAGGTGAACCGCGAAAGCCTCGAACAACTCGGGCGTCGCGGCAGCCAGCAACCCCTTTCGGCCATCGTCGACGCGGTAAGCGCTTCCGTCGGGCCGTGCAGCACGGCCGCCGGCTTCGTTGAGGAACAGCGCGCCGGCGGCGTGATCCCACGGCAGAGTTCGCTCGTAGATCGCCAGGTCGTGCTGGCCGAACACGGTGAGCGGGTATTCCTCGGCCGCGCAACCTGGCGACTGGACGAGTTGGTAGTGGGGCGCCACCTCGGCTTCGAACAGCGCGCGCTGCGCGGGCGCCATGTAGCGCTTCATCACCGACAGCGTCGGCGGGGTCAGCCCGCTGTCCCGCGCGGTGAGCTTTTCGCGGTTACAGAACGCGCCCTTGCCCTGGTGCGCGAGGAGCAGGCGGTCGCGCCGCGGATCGTAGATCCAGCCGGTATGCGCGACACCGCCCGCCGCCATCGCGATCAGAATGCCGAAATGCCCCTCGCCCGAGGCAAAGTTGGCAGTCCCGTCGATCGGGTCGATGATCCAGCAGTCGCCGCTCAGCCGCTCAAGCACCGCGGGATTGGCATAAGCGGCTTCTTCGCCGACCATCGGAAGGTCGGCAATCTTTGCGAGACCCTCGGCTAGCATCTCCTCGGCCAGCCGGTCCGCGACGGTCACTACATCATCGGCCGCCTTCTCGATCACCTCGCCGGCACCGAGCTTGCGATAAAAAGGCATGATCGCCCCGGCCGACACGCGCCGCAGCAGCGCCAGCATCTCGGCATGCAGAGTGTCGGGGCTCACGTCCGGTAATCGGCGTTGATCGAGATGTAGCCGTGGGTGAGATCGCAGGTCCACACCGTGGCTCGGCCCTCGCCCAGGCCGAGATCGATCTGGATCGCGATCTCCTGGCCCTTGAGGTGAACGGCGACCGGCGCCTCGTCGTAATCGGCCAGCGGCAGTCCATCGCGTGCGGCCCACACGCCACCGAAGCCGATCGACAGCTTGTCGCGATCGGCCGGTTCGCCTGCCTTGCCCACCGCCATGACCACACGGCCCCAGTTGGCGTCATCACCAGCGATAGCGGTCTTGACCAGCGGCGAATTGGCCACTGCCAGCCCGATCCGGCGCGCGCTGTCGTCGCTGGTCGCGCCGGTGACGGCCACTTCGATGAACTTCTGCGCCCCTTCGCCGTCGCGTACCACCAAGTGGGCAAGCTGGCGGCAGACATCGTGCAGCGCGGCGGCAAAGGCATCGGCGCCGGGATCGTCGAACCCTGCCAGCGGCGCGTTGCCGACCTGGCCGGTGGCGAACGCCAGCACGGTGTCGCTGGTCGAGGTGTCGCTGTCGACGGTGATGCACGAAAAGGTATCGGTGTTGGCGGCGCTGAGGCAGCGTTGCAGGAACTCGGCCTCGACCGCCGCGTCGGTGAACAGATAGCCGAGCATCGTCGCCATGTCGGGCGCGATCATGCCCGATCCCTTGACGATCCCGGCCAGCGTCACCGTCTGATCGCCGACCATCGCTGTGGCGATCGCGCCCTTAGCAAACGTATCGGTTGTTCCGATAGTTAGCGCGGCGTCTTCCCACGAACACTCAGCCGCATCGAGCGCCGACGCGATGCCGGCCTCGGCTTTGTCGCGCGGCAGAGGCACTCCGATCACCCCGGTCGAACTGACGAACACGTCGCTCGGTTCGCAGCCAAGATGGCGGGCCACTTGCGCCATGATCGCCTCGACCGCCTCGCGCCCGCGATAGCCGGTGAAGGCGTTCGAATTGCCGGCGTTGACCACCAGCGCCCGCGCCTGGCCCAGCAGCGCCTGCTCGCGCCCCAGTTCGACTTCGCTCGAACAGCATACGTTGCGCGTGAACACCCCGGCCACCGTCGTTCCCGGCGCCAGTTCGACATAAGTCAGGTCGCAGCGGTCCCAGTCCTTATAGCGCGCCCGGGCGACACGCAGCGTGACGCCGGCTATCGGTGGCATGGCGGGGAAGGGCAGCGCGAGCGGAGAGCGTTCCATGGCCGCGCGTGTATCGGGCAACACCCTTTGCGTAAACGCGCTTTGGCCGCTGGACGAAACCGGCCGCAGCGATTATCTCGGCAACCATGCTGCGCAAGCTTATCGCCCTCCTCGTGCTCGTTACCGGCCTTGCCGCCGCGGGTACGCCCGCGCAGGCGCGGTTGTTCACGGTCGAGAGCGCGCGCGCCGCCGATGTCGCCGGCTACAGCTGCCCGGCGCAGGCGCGCAGCCGCAGCGCGCAGCCCGGCAGCGCCTTGCGCAACCAGCGCGACGCGGCGCAGCAGCGCGGTTGCCCACGCCCGCCCAAGGTGGTGCTGATCGTTCCCACGGTCATGCTGCAGGCCGACCGCGCGCGCGAATAGCGCGCCCAGCGTCATTACAGCCTCCCAGTCCGGCCGCGCCCGTCAGCGCGGCTTTTATCGCATATTCATCACAGGAATCGCCCTATGATCGGCGCCATCGCCAAAGCCGTGTTCGGCTCGTCGAACGATCGCTACGTCAAGTCGCTCGACAAGACCGTCGCCCATATCAACGCCATCGAGAGCGTGCTCGAAGGCTTTTCCGACGAAGAACTGCAGGCGCAGACCGGCAAGTTCCGCGAACAGCTCGCCGGCGGCAAGACGCTCGACGACATCCTCCCCGAAGCGTTCGCCACGGTGCGCGAAGCGTCGCGCCGGACGCTCGGCATGCGCCATTTCGACGTGCAGATGGTGGGCGGCATCGTCCTCCACCGCGGTGAAATCGCCGAAATGAAGACTGGCGAGGGCAAGACGCTGGTCGCCACGCTGGCGAGTTATCTCAACGCGATCGAGGGCAAGGGCGTCCACGTCGTCACCGTCAACGATTACCTCGCCCGCCGCGACGCCGAATGGATGGGGCGGATCCACACGTTCCTCGGCCTGACCGTCGGCGTGATCGTCCCCAACCTGTCCGAGCGCGAACGGCGCGAAGCCTACGCCTCCGACGTGACGTACGGCACCAACAACGAGTTCGGCTTCGATTATCTGCGCGACAACATGAAGCAGGAACGCGGCCAGCAGGTCCACCGCCCGTTCAATTTCGCCATCGTCGACGAGGTCGATTCGATCCTGGTCGACGAAGCGCGCACCCCGCTGATCATTTCCGGCCCGACCGAGGACCGTTCGGAGCTTTACGTGACGCTGGACACGCTGGTGAAATCGCTGCCGGCCGAGTTTTATGAAACCGACGAGAAATCGAAGAGCATCACGCTCACGGAAGATGGTGCCGAGCATGTCGAGCAGGCGCTGATCGCGCAAGGCACCGCGATCACCGATAACCTCTACGACGTCGAGAACACGATGGTGGTCCACCACCTCGAACAGGCGTTGCGCGCCAACATCATGTTCAAGCGCGACATCGATTACATCGTCAAGGACGGCAAGATCGTCATCATCGACGAATTCACCGGGCGGATGATGGACGGGCGCCGCTGGTCGAACGGTCTGCATCAGGCGGTCGAGGCCAAGGAAGGGGTGCGGATCGAGCCCGAAAACCAGACGATGGCCTCGATCACCTTCCAGAACTACTTTCGCATGTATCCCAAGCTTTCCGGCATGACCGGCACCGCCGCCACCGAGGCGGCCGAGTTCTGGGATATCTACAAGCTCAACGTGGTCGAAATCCCGACCAATGTTCCGGTGCTGCGGATCGACGAGGAAGACGAGTTTTACAAGAACACCGCCGACAAGTTCCAGGCGATTGCCAAATCGATCAAGGAAAAGCAGGTCATCGGCCAGCCAGTGCTGGTCGGCACCGTGTCGATCGAGAAGTCGGAGCTGCTCAGCGAATATCTCGACCAGGAAGGCGTGGTGCACAACGTGCTCAACGCCCGTTTCCACGAACAGGAAGCGCATATCGTGGCGCAGGCCGGTCGGCTCGGCGCGGTGACCGTGTCGACCAACATGGCCGGGCGGGGCACCGACATCCAGCTCGGCGGCAATGTCGAGTTTCGCTTGCAGGACGAGCTCGGCGAGATGGAGGACGGCGCCAAGCGCGAGGCCGAAGTCGAGCGCATCCGCGCCGAAGTCGCGGCCGAGCGCCAGCAAGTTTTGGCCGCGGGCGGGCTGTTCGTGCTCGGTACCGAGCGGCACGAAAGCCGCCGCATCGACAACCAGCTGCGCGGCCGCTCGGGCCGCCAGGGCGACCCCGGCCTGTCGAAGTTCTACCTCTGCCTCGAGGATGACCTCCTGCGCATCTTCGGCCCGGACACCTTGTTCGCCAAGATGATGAATTCGAACCTCGCCGATGGTGAGGCGATCGGCAGCAAATGGCTGTCGAAGGCGATCGAGACCGCGCAGAAAAAGGTCGAGGCGCGCAACTACGAAGTGCGCAAGCAGGTCGTCGAATACGACAACGTGATGAATGACCAGCGAAAGGTCATCTACGAGCAGCGCTCGGACGTGATGGATGCCGATGCGGTCGACGACGTGGTCCACGACATGCGGGTCGATTGCATCAACGGCATCGTCGGCACTGCCTGCCCTCCCGGCTCGTACCCCGAACAGTGGGACATCGCCGGCCTCAAGGCGCGGATCGACGAGGTACTCGGCATCGACGCTCCGCTGGAGACCTGGCTGGAAGAAGAGGCGATCGAGCCCGAGGTGTTCGAGGAACGGCTGGTCGCGCTGGCCGATGAAAAGGCTGCGGCGCGGGTAGGCGAAACCGGCGAGGAGGGCTGGCGCCAGATCGAGAAGTCGATCCTGCTCGACCGGCTCGACTACCACTGGAAGGAACACCTCGCCACGCTCGACGCGCTGCGCCAGGTGGTGTTCCTGCGCGCCTATGCGCAAAAGCAGCCGATCAACGAATACAAGCAGGAAGCGTTCGGGCTGTTCGAATCGATGCTCGAGGCGATCCGCGAGGACGTGACCAAAGTGCTGATGACCGCGACGCTGCGCATGCCGCAGCCGATCGCGGCGATGGATCTGCCCGAACTGCCCGATTTCCTCACCGGGCATATCGATCCGTTCTTCGGCACGAATGACGCGGGCGGCGCGCGGCCCACGGGCGCCGAAGCGATCCTGGCCGCGCTGGCGGGGAGCCCGATCGGGGCGGCCGGTGTCCCTGCCGATGGCCCGGGCCTGGCCGAGGATCCCTATGCCGGCATGGATATCAGCCGCAACGCGCCTTGCCCGTGCGGATCGGGCAACAAGTACAAGCACTGCCACGGCGCGGCGTAATTCCTCCCCCAAACGGGGAGGAATACTTGCCCCAACCGTAACACTCGTTACAATCATCGCCGGGGAGGACCTTGGCGATGGAGATAACCCGGCTCGATCTGCCGCGCTGCAGCGTGGGCGAAGGGCCGGTGTGGGACGTCGCTGAACAGGCGCTCTACTATATCGACATCCTCGCCAAGCGGGTGTTCCGCTGGGATCCGGCGAGCGGCGAGCACCGGACCTGGGACGTCCCCGACATCATCGGCTCGATGGCGCTGCGTGAAGGCGGCGGGGCGATCGTGGCGCTGGGCGACGGGGTCCACACACTCGATTTCGCCACCGGCGCGACCACGCCGCTGGTCCTGCTCGACCCGCCCGATCCGAGCGTCCAGCTGGCCGACGGCAAGGTCGACCGCGCCGGACGGTTCGTGTTCGGCACCAGCCACCGAACCATGCAGGAACCGCGCGGCGGGCTGTACTCGCTCGAAGCCGGCGTCATCACCCGGCTCGACGACGACATCTTCCTCGGCAACGGCCCGTGCTTCTCGCCCGACAACCGCACGCTCTACCATGACGACAGCTTGCGCCATCTGATCTACGCTTACGATTACGACCTCGAGACCGGCGCCGCCACGCATCGCCGGCCAATTTTTGACAGTTCGCCCTGGGGCCCGATCCCCGATGGCGCCACCGTCGATGCCGACGGCAACCTGTGGAGCGCGATCTGCGAAGGCGGGGTGGTGCTGTGCCTTTCGCCCACCGGCGAGGTGCTGCGCGAGATCGCTTTCCCGACGCGGATTCCCGCCAGCGTGATGTTTTTCGGGCCGAACCTCGACCGCCTGTTCGTGCCGACAATCGACCCGACCTTCCTCGGCCGCGAGGCGGCAGAGGGAGACGGCTATTGCTACGTCATCGACGGGCTTGGGGTGCAAGGCCTGCCGGAACCGCGTTACCGTGGATAAGCGCCTGCCGCCTCTGCTGGTCGCGGTATTCATCAATATTGCCGGGTTCAGCCTGCTGCTGCCGCTGCTGCCCTTCTACGGTCAGGTGTTCGGCGCCGATTCGACCGAGGTCGCGCTGCTGTTCGCCGCCTACAGCTTCGGCAATGTGTTCGGCGAAATCCACTGGGGGCGACAATCCGACCTGTGGGGTCGGCGCAAGGTACTGATGCTGACAACGTTCGTCGCGGGGCTCAGCTATTTCGCCTTCGCCTTCGCGCCGACTTTCTGGGCCGCGGTGGCGATTCGCGTGGTCAGTGGGTTCTTTTCGGGCACGCTCAGCGTTTGCACCAGCTTCATCGCCGACGTCTCCGCGCCCGAGCGCCGCGCGAAGACGATGGGCTATTTCGGCGCCGCGTTCAGCCTCGGCTTCGCCTTTGGCCCGGTGCTCGGCGGGTTGTTCGCCGGTGAGGAAGCCGTGGCGGCGAGCTTCCGCCTGCCGATCCTGATCGCCGGGGTGCTGTCGTTGCTTGCCAGCGGATGGTGCGCGGTGGTGCTCAAGGATGCCGTCCCGCCCAAGGGCAAAGGCGCGCCACTGCCGAGCTATTCGGAGGCGTTCCGCTTCGTCGGCGGGCAGCCGCTGCTCTTGGCGCTGTTCGTGGTGAGCTTCTTCGGCATCGCCATGTTCGCCTCGATGGAGGCGATTTATGGGTTGTGGTCCGCAGCCAACTTCGGCTGGAGCGCGCATGACCTTGGCCTCGCCTTCCTCGCCATCGGCGGCGGCGGTTTGGTGGCGCAGCTCGTGTTGATCGGCCCCCTGGTGGCGCGTTTCGGCGAAGCGCGGGTGATCGTTATCGGCCTGGCCCTGCTGGCGTTGGCGATGGTGCTGCAGCCGGTGCTGCGCACGCCGTTCACCGGGGTGGCGCTGATGTTCGTGTTGATGACCGGGCACAGCCTGGCGTTCCCCTCGGCGGGCGCGCTCCTGAGCCGCAACACACCGCCCGAACGGCAGGGCAGCACGATGGGGCTGTTGCTGGCGAGCAATGCCTTTGCTCGGATCGTCGCCCCGCCGGCGTTCGGCACGATCTACGGCCAGGTCGGCCATGACGCGCCGTGGTATATCGGTGCGGGGCTGATCGCGCTGGTCATGCTGGTGGGGCTGCGCGCGGTCGGCCTGAGCGCACCACCGCACGGCGAAACCTCAACGGCGCGGTAACCGTCAATCGGGCGGCGGACGGGATACGAACCCGGCCCAAAAGCGTATCGCGGTCATGGATGACACGCTGTCACCCCGCGAAATGATGCATGAGCTCGGCAATAGCCGGCAGGAAAAGCTCGCCTTGCAACACTTGCTGGCGCAAGCCGCCGACCATATCGAGCGATTGGCCGGCCAGCTCGACGATCGGGATGAGCGCCAGGCCGCGCTCGACACCGCGGCGAACTATCGCCGCCTCGCCACAGGCTAACCGCGTTCGCCAAGCGTGGCGGCGATCCATTCCATCAGCGGCCCGGTCAACGAGTGGTCGTCGGTGCCGACCGCCCAGCCTTCGGTGAAATGGTTGTGATCCGCGAGCCGCAGGTAACGCGGGCATCGCGCGGGGGTGGCGCACAAGCCCTGGCGCAGGCCGGCGGCGGTGGCTTGCATCATATCGGGATCGTATTGCGCGTCGGCGAGGAACAGCGGCGTATCGACAGCGGTCAGCCGGCGCACCGTGCCGGCGATCGAGTTCTGGTCAGTATTGCTGCCGTAGTAGGCGTTGAGCGTGTCGCTCGCGGCCTGCGGATAGTTGGGCGACAGCAGGATCGCGCCGCGCACCGCGGGCCACTCGGCGCCTTGAAGCTGGCGCGAACCGACGTAATCGGCGACATGGTTGGCGCCGGCCGAATGCCCCCACAGCACGACGCGATCGGGATCGCCGCCGTAGCGGGCGATGTTTGCGCGGGTCCAGGCGATCGCCGCGGCCAGGTCTTGCGCGGCGGCCGGCCACGGCGCCCCGGGCGCCAGGCGATAGTTGATGTTGACGCCCACCATGCCCTGGCGTGCCGCCCACAGCGTCATGTTATCGGGCTGGAAATCGCCGTGCTTGTCGCCGCGGACAAAACCGCCCCCGTGGACGAACAGCAGTACCGGCGCGGCGCGTACCGGGCGTTCGGGCGTGTACACGTCGAGCTTGTGTAGCGGATCGGGGCCGTAGGCGAGATCGCGCTCGATCCCGATACCCCGCCAGGCCTCAGGCCCGAACATCGGCGCGTAGAGCCGCGCAGACAGCGCCGGGTCCATCGATTGCCCGGCGGCAGCGATCTGCTCGGCGATCGACGGGGGGACTTGCGCGGCGGTGGCGGCGGACACGGCCAGCGCGGCCACGGCGGCGAGGCGGAATCGCTGCATTTCTCTCTCCCTGATTTTTCAGCAGACTAGGGCTTGGCGGCGCGCTTGGGCAAGAGGTGCAGGATCACCACGATCACCGCGCCGACCGCCAGGCCGACCAGCGCCGAACCGATCGCGCCGACTAGCCATTCGACGATCCCGCCCACCGCGGGTACCGCTTCGGCGGCTGAATGCGCCACGCGCTCGATCGTATGCGGCACCACGCCGAGGCCGAATTCTGCGAGCCCGTGGCTGAAAATGCCGCCGCCAACCCACAGCATCGCCGCGGTACCGATCGTCGACAGCGCCGAGAGCAGTACCGGCATGGCGTGGACGAGCTTGTGCCCCACCCAGACGACAAATCGGTTCCGGCGTTCGCACAGATGCAATCCGACATCGTCCATCTTCACGATCAGTGCCACCGCGCCGTAAACGCCAAGCGTGATCGCCACCGCGACGAGCGCCAGCACCGCGGCCTGTTGCCACAGGCTCATGGTCGGAAGCTGGGCCAGCGCGATCGCCATGATCTCGGCCGAGAGGATGAAGTCGGTGCGCACCGCACCGCCGACCTGCCGCGCCTCAAGCTCATGGGGATCGGTGATCGCGAGCACTTCCTCGCCGTGGCTGGTGTGCGACAACGCTTCCCAGATTTTCTCGGTCGCCTCGAAGCCGAGGTACGCGCCGCCGATCATCAGCAGCGGGGTGATCAGCCACGGCGCCAGCGCGCTGAGCGCAATCGCCGCGGGCAGCAGGAACAAGAGCTTGTTGCGCAGCGAACCCTTGGTGATCTTCCAGATGATCGGCAGCTCGCGCTCTGGCGACAGTCCGACGACGTAATTGGGGGTGACCGCGGTATCGTCGATCACCACGCCAGCCGCCTTGGTCCCGGCGCGGCCGGCGGCGGCGGCGACATCGTCGATCGAGGCCGAGGCCAGCTTCGCCATCGCCGCGACATCGTCGAGCAACGCGACCAATCCACCCGGCATTGGAATTCCTCGTAACCAACCGACGCAACCTGCTGGCAGTTCACAACTTGTGATGGCATTGCAAGCCCAACAGCAATCGGGAGAGAATCGATGCGGCGTGTTTCCCTGGCCTTGATGGCTCTGGCGCTAACCTGTGGCGGGGTGGCTTTGGCGCAAACCGCGGCGACCACCGCGGCGGTGGCCCATGCCGATCGTCCCGAAACCGACCGGGCGCGCGACGCTGCGCGCAAGCCGGCCGAAATCGTCGCCTTCGCCGGGGTCAAGCCGGGTGACGTGATCGCCGAGCTGGCGCCGGGCGGCGGTTACTACACGCGGATCCTGTCGCGCACCGTCGGCCCCGGCGGCCACGTCTATGCGGTGGTGCCCGCCGCCTTCGCGCAGTCGCCGGGCCGGCTCGATGCGCTCAACGCGTTGGCGACAAGCCTCGGCAATGTCACCGTGGTGCCGGTTACTTTCACCGATTTTTCCCTCGATGCCCCGGTCGACCTGGTGTGGACCACCGAGAACTATCACGATTGGCACAACGGCCCGACGGCCAACATTGCCGGGGTCAACGCCTCTGTCTTCCGTTCACTCAAACCGGGCGGGATTTACTTCGTCGAAGACCACGCCGCGCTGAACGGCGCGGGCGCGGCGGTGACCTCCGAACTGCACCGGATGGACCCGGCGCTGGCGCTGGAGGAAGTGACGGGTGCAGGCTTCGCGTTCGACGCTGAGTCCGACTTGCTGATGGGCGGCGGCGATCCGCGCAACGTGGCGGTGCGCGAAGGTTCGGTACAGGGCCATACTGCCCGCTTCGCCTATCGCTTCCGCAAGCCCGGCTGAGCGCACATTCAGACTTGGTCAATTTGAAATAGTGACGAACGCGCCAGCGAATGCCATCATAAGTTGATGGCCCAACGGCCGGGAGAAGGATTCGATGCGATTTCAACTAGCTTGCGCAGGCGCGCTGGCGCTGGCCGTGGCCGGCAGCGCGATGACGCAACCGGCCCAGGCGCACCACAGCTTCGCGATGTTCGACTTGTCGAAGGAAGTCACGATCAGCGGCACGGTGCGCCAATTCCAGTGGACCAACCCGCACGCCTACATCCAGCTGATGGCCAAGGACGCGCAGGGTCGCGACGTCGAATACAGCCTCGAGATGGGGGCGCCGATGTACCTTTATGCCCGCGGCTGGCGTCCGCGCACGCTGCGTTCGGGCATGCAGATCAGCGCCACGATCAACCCGCTGCGCAACGGCCGCCCCGGCGGCGTGGTGCGCGACGTCAAGGGCGCCGACGGCCGGGCGATCGGCACCAATCGATGAGGCGCATTCTGGCCGCCCTTGCGGCTGCCGCGATCGCTCTCAACGCCGGGCCGGTGGCGGCGCAGGACGCGGCGGCGCAGCAGGCCCGGGTCGAGGCGTTCGCCAAGCTGCCGTATTGGCCCGGCTACTGGGTCAGCGAGCAGTACCAGAACACCACCATCGGCGGCTCCGCCCCGCCGCGCCCGCCCGGCAGCCCGCCGTTGCAACGCCTCAACGGCTTTAACGCGCCGTACAACGACGAGGGCAAGGCCCGCCAGGCCGAAGCCGCGCGCACCCGCCCGGGCCGCCGCGCCGATGGCTGGGGCTATCCGATGATGATGGACGCGGCGACGCCGTTCCAGGTCACCATCACGCCCGAAGAGACGGTGATCATCAACGCCTATGGCGAATCGCGCCACATCTACACCGACGGCCGCCCGCTGCCGCCGGAGGACGATCTGTTCCCGACGGTTTGGGGCACGTCGATCGGCCACTGGGAAGGCCAGACGCTGGTGATCGAAACGGTGCAGGTGCAGATGCCCTACACCTACTTCCACGGCGCGCCGACGTTCTCCGAGGAAGCCCACTATTACGAGCGGCTGCACATGGACGGCGACAAGCTGGTGCTCGATTTCCGTGTAGAGGATCCGGTCACGCTGACCGCGCCGTGGAGTGCGACCGTCAACCACGTCCGCGAAACCGGGTATGACAGGATGATGCGGATGGATTTCTCCAACGACCGCACCGGACGGGAAGACGGCGTCAATACGATCGAGCCGCCGGCCGACGAGCGGGGGGATGCTGGCGAGCGTGGTTGAGCCGGGCCCACTGTGGCGGGCTGTGCTGCTCGCGTCCGCCCTCGTCGCGGGCCAACCCGCGGCGGCACAGGATCAGGCGGCCTCGCGTGGGCAGGCGCTCGACCGAACGCCCTATTGGCCTGGATATTGGGTAGCCGAAAGCTCGTTCGGCACGCCGATCAGCGGCATCGGCGCACGCGCAAGGGGCGAGGGAGACTCGCCGCAAGCCGTAGCACCTTCGGTTGGCATCTGGGCGCCCGGCATTCCGTGGAACGAAGAAGGCCGCCGCCGTGCTGCTGCCGCGCAGGCGGGTATGGGCACGCGCAAGGGGCTGGGCTGGGGCTACCCGCTAATGATGAATGCCTCGACCCCGGTGCAATTCCTGATCACCCCCGAGGAGGTGCTGATCGTCAATGCCTATGACGAGGTCCGCCACGTTTACATGGGCCGCGAGCACCCTGCGCTCGACGACTTGTGGCCGACCATCACCGGCAATTCGATCGGCCGCTGGGACGGCAACGCGCTGGTGATCGATACCATCATGGTCACCAACCCCAACGAATTCTTCCAGGGCAACCCGACGTTCAGCGAGGAAGCACGCTACGTCGAGCGGATCTGGCTCGACGGCGAGACGCTGCACGACCAGTTCACCATCACCGATCCGGTCACGCTGGCCGCGCCGTGGGTGGTCAACCTGACCCTGGTGCGCGACCCGGGGTTCGACCGGATGATCCAGGTCGATTGGAACAATGACCGCACCGACGGCGAGGGTCTGACGATCGAACCGCCCGCAGACGAGAGGGAAAGCCAATGAGAACTTTGATCGCGATGGCCGCCTTGGCGCTGGCCGCCGTGCCCGCGCTGGCGCAGACCGGCCCGGCCGCCGAAGCCCAGGTCGACATCGCCGCCATTCCCGGTGTCATCTCGGGTGACGCGCAATGGCGCCCGTTCTGGTCCGGCCCGATGATCGTCGACGGAATGACCGCCGATGCCGATGGCAACGTGCTGTTCGCGCAGGAACAGAGCAATGCGATCATGAAGGTCTGGCCCGATGGCCGCTCGTGGGTGCAATGGCCGTTCGTCGCCGGGGCCGGTTCGGTCTCGATCGATGCGCAGGGCCGCGCCTTCGCCGCCGACCGCGCGTGCACCGATCCGGGGCTGTTCGTGGCCGCCAATCCGGCGATCGGCCTTGGCGTCGCCTGCTCGCAGTTCTCGAAGATCGTCCAGTTGACGCCCGAACGCCGCGTCGTTGCCGGCAAGTTTGCCGACGGCACCACGCTCGGCCGGATCAACGACCTGGCGGCCGATGGCCATGGCGGGGCCTATTTCACCGAACGCGGCCTGTTCCACGCCAAGGCCGATGGCACGGTCGACACGATCATTGCCGCCCCGCCGCCGGGGCCACCGCAGCCGGGCGGGGTGTTCACCAACGGGCTGGTGCTCAGCCCCGATGGCAAGCGGCTTTACGTCACCAACCGGCTGACCATGCTGGCGTTCGACGTGGCGGCAGACGGTTCACTCTCCAACCGGCGTGACTTCGCCACGCTGAGCGGCGAGCCCGAGGGCAGCTTCGGCGGTGACGGGCTGACCGTGGACGGTGCCGGCCGCCTCTACGTGACGGCTGGTGCCGGGATCGTCGTATTCGATCCGAGCGGCCGCCAGCTCGGCGTCATTCCCACGCCACGCCGCGCGATTACGCTGACCTTCGGCGGGCCGGACCGGATGACGCTGTTCATTGGCACACTCGGCGCCAACACCCCGGCGGGCGATAACTGGAGCACCCCGCAAGGCGTGCGCAACATCGCCGGGACGATCTACGCCGTGCCCACGCAGGCCATGGGCGTACATCGCGGAATGTGAAAAGTGGCTCCGAGCTGGACTATAACACGCCTTCGCCAAAGCATTGTAAAACATATAAAAGAGGTGCAATAGAGCGGCCTTCAGTTTGGCCGTTCCCCCACTCATTCCCCCAATGTGACGGCTGGGGAGGCTGATGCGTTAGGAGCCAATAGCTCGTGGCGGAAGTTCCTATCGTTGCATTCCCCGCAACGCAGGACGCGATGCAAGTCCGCCAACTGCTCCCCTCCTAATCGTCGCCACATGGCGCCTCGCAGCTCCAGAATATCTGGCCTGGCGGTGTGTCCGCACTGACAAGTCAGTTTCAGGCACAGTTCGTCGCGTAACAGGTGGCAAGTTGGCGGTCCCCATCCCATGACGCAGGACAGCCGCCGCCCGCCTGATTCTGGCAAGTGATGTTGCATCCGTTTCGGAGTTATCGGCGTCATCAGCCAAGCGAAGGCCAGTCGAACCCCGAGCCAATGTCCGCTTTGGGTGGAAAGCGGACATTCGGCGCAATTCCGCAAAAGGGTGGCCGGGAGGTAGTACAGTTCTATAGCGACCCTCAGCGAAAAGGCTGGGGCAAGTTCGGAATTTACAATGGCTGGTTACAAAGACCTCGACTACAACGAACGCCGCGCGGCAGCGCAGCGAGCGCGGGAAACGGCGCTAGCACAGCTCAAGGCGCGGCCTCCGGTTGATGAGGCCGTAAAGGCGCGACGCCAGGCCCAGGCCGAGGCTCGCGATCAGTTCCAAAAGGAACAGCGCGCGGCCCGGCAGGCGATACTGCTGAGCGAGGAAACCGCGCAGGCAGAGCTGGCCGACGAGGTCGCGGCCCGGTCGGCGGGAGCCACTCAGATTACAGAAGACCAACGCAAGGCCGCCCGCGACGCAAAATACGCCGCGCGAAAGAAGAACAAGCCCAAACGGTAGAGGGGTAGGTGCCTCAACCGCCCCGATCCCATTGTTTGTCAAGCGACGCAGCAGCGGCTCTGAGAATGCTGGCCGACTTGCCCATCGCCTTAAGCTCTTCGAGAGACAGATCGGGTGTAAGCACCCTTTCGATTCCAGTCGCGCCAAGTTGGCACGGCAAGCTCAGGTACAGTCCATCGATACCAAATTGTCCGGTCAG
>JANOAH010000020.1:0-2501 GCA_031411075.1 Erythrobacteraceae bacterium | reverse complement strand
GGGAACACCGCTTCCTTCACCGTCATGTAGTCGATCCGCCAGTCGACCGCCGGCAGGTCGGCAAGCTTTTCGCCGGCCATGATCCGCGCGGCGATCTTGGCGATGGGCTGGCCGATCGCCTTGGCGACGAACGGCACCGTGCGGCTTGCCCGCGGGTTGACTTCGATCAAGTAAACCTGGCCATCCTTAACCGCGAACTGGACGTTCATCAGCCCGATGACCCCGAGGGTCATCGCCAGCGCTTCGGCCTGGCGCTCCATCTCGGCGACGATTTCGGCCGGCAGGCTGTAGGGCGGCAAAGTCGCCGCGCTGTCGCCCGAATGGACGCCGGCTTCCTCGATATGCTGCATGACCCCGGCGATCACGACTTGTTCGCCATCGCACAGCGCGTCGACATCGCATTCGATCGCATCGCGCAGGTATTGGTCGACCAGCACCGGGCTATCGCCCGAGACGTTGACCGCGGTGGCGATGTAAGAATCGAGCTGGGCGTCGCTGTCGACGATCTCCATCGCCCGCCCGCCGAGCACGTAGCTCGGCCGCAGCAGCACCGGGTAGCCGATGCGGTGCGCGGCGGCGAGCGCTTCTTCGCGGCTCTTGGCCAGGCCGTTCTGCGGCTGTTTGAGGCCTAGCTGGGTAACGAGCTTGGCGAAGCGTTCCCGATCTTCGGCCAGGTCGATTGCATCGGGCGAGGTGCCGAGGATCGGGATGCCCGCGTCCTCGAGCGCCTGGGCGAGTTTCAAGGGGGTCTGCCCGCCGAACTGGACAATCACGCCGACCAGCTCGCCGCGCGATTGTTCGACCCGCAGCACTTCGAGCACGTCTTCGGCGGTCAGCGGTTCGAAATAGAGGCGGTCCGAAGTGTCGTAATCGGTGCTGACTGTTTCTGGGTTGCAGTTGATCATGATCGTTTCGAACCCGGCTTCGCTGAGCGCGAAGCAGGCGTGGACGCAGCAGTAATCGAACTCGATCCCCTGCCCGATCCGGTTGGGCCCGCCGCCGAGGATGACGATCTTGCGCCGCTCGCTGGGGTCCGCCTCGCTCTCGGCCTCGCCGAAGGTCGGCGCTTCGTAGGTCGAATACATGTACGGCGTGATCGCTTCGAATTCGGCGGCGCAGCTGTCGATGCGCTTGTACACCGGCAGTACGCCGAGCTTTTCGCGCAGCGCGCGCACTTCGGCCGCAGTCGTCGCCCCGGCCATCGCCCGCACCGCATCGCCAAGCAGCCCCTTGCGCGAAGCGACGGTTTCGCCCAGCCCCCCCGCCACACCGACCGAACGCACCGCCAGCGTCGCCAGGCGGAAGTCCGAAAAGCCCATCGCCTTGAGCCGCCTGAGGCCGGGCGCATCGTTCGGCAGGCCATTGCGGCCGATCTCGGCCTCGGCGGCGATGATTTCCTCGATCTGGCGCAGGAACCATGGGTCGAAGTGGGTCAGCGCGTGGATTTCCTCCACCGTGAAGCCTTCGCGAAACGCCTGGCCGATCCTCAGGATGCGTTCGGGCGTCTGCTGGCTCAAGGCGGCGACGATCTCCTCGCGCCCGGCGCCTTCCAATTCGAGCACGCGGTTGAACCCGTCGAGCCCAGTTTCGAGCCCGCGCAGCGCCTTTTGCAGGCTTTCCTTGAAGTTGCGGCCGATCGCCATGACCTCGCCGACCGATTTCATCGCCGTGCCGAGCGACGGGTCGGCGCCTTTGAACTTTTCGAATGCGAAGCGCGGGATCTTGGTGACGACGTAGTCGAGGGTCGGTTCGAAGCTGGCCGGAGTGGCGCCGGTGATCTCGTTCTCGATCTCGTCGAGCGTGTAGCCGACCGCGAGCTTGGCGGCGACGCGGGCGATCGGAAAGCCGGTGGCCTTGCTGGCCAGCGCCGAGCTGCGCGAGACGCGCGGGTTCATCTCGATCACGATCAGCCGCCCGTCTTTGGGGTTGACCGCGAACTGAACGTTGCTGCCCCCGGTCTCGACCCCGATCTCGCGCAAGCAGGCGATGCTGGCGCTGCGCATGATCTGGTATTCCTTGTCGGTCAGCGTCAGCGCCGGGGCGACGGTGATCGAATCGCCGGTGTGGACGCCCATCGGATCGACGTTTTCGATCGAACAGATGATGATGGCGTTATCGTTCCGGTCGCGGACGACTTCCATCTCGTACTCTTTCCACCCGAGCAGCGATTCCTCGATCAGCACTTCGGTGGTCGGGCTGGCATCGAGCCCGCCGCGCACGATCGCCTCGAATTCCGAGCGGTTGTAGGCAATCCCGCCGCCGGTGCCGCCCAGCGTGAAGCTGGGCCGGATCACCGCCGGCAGCCCGGTGCGCTCGATCACCGCGAACGCCTCGTCAACGGTATGAGCGAGACCCGAACGCGCGCTTTCGAGCCCGATCTTGTCCATCGCCTCGCGGAAGCGCTGGCGGTTCTCGGCCTTGTCGATCGCGTCGGCATCGGCGCCGATCATCTGCACGCCGTACTTTGCCAGCGTGCCGTCGTTGAACAGCGCCAGCGCGCA
>JANOAH010000019.1:0-7153 GCA_031411075.1 Erythrobacteraceae bacterium | reverse complement strand
CGCGCTTGCCCGCGGCCGAGGCGGCGAACCGCCACACCAGCAGGCCGACCAGCAGCACGGCGATCCCGCCCAGCACCCACATCAGCATCGGCACCGACACGCCCAGCGACTGCCCGATCGCCGCAAACACGTCGGCCACGGGCTGCAGAAGACCACCGAGAAATTCGACGAAATCCTTCCACCATTGCGGCGTTTCGGGGGGCTCGGGCCGGGGGATCGGGGCGAACTGGATGTCGCCGTCAGCGCGCAGCTCCTGCCAGTCGCGAGCGAAGCCATCGGCGTCGTCGGCCGTGGCGATTTCCCCTGTTTCCGTCGTCACTTGGCGATTGGTGGCATGGCCCACGCAGCCGCGCAAGCGAGGCTCTCAGCCGCGCGGCCGGGCCTGTCGGTAACTGCCGAGCATGCGCAGCTCCTTGCAGTGGAACGCCAGCTCCTCGAGCGCGCGGTCGACCCCCGGATCGCCCGGCGCGCCGACGATATCGGCGAAGAACATCGTCGCCGAAAAGCTCGCGCCCTGCTGGTAACTTTCGAGCTTGGTCATGTTGACGCCGTTGGTGGCGAACCCGCCCATCGCCTTGTACAGCGCGGCGGGCACGTTCTTCACTTCGAACACGAACGTGGTCATCGCCGTTTCATGGCTGATCATCGCCGGATCAAGCGCTTCATTGGCCAGTATGACGAAGCGCGTGGTGTTGTCCTTGGCGTCCTCGATGTGGTCGTCGACCAGCGCCAGGCCATAGAGCTCGGCCGCCAGCGCCGGGGCGATCGCGCAGGCGGCGGGATCGCCCTGCGCCTTGATCAGCGCGGCGGCCCCGGCGGTATCGGCATAAGCCAGCGGCACGATCCCCCGCTCGCGCAAGTACAGCCGGCACTGGCCGAGCGCCTGCGGATGGCTGTAAGCGGCTGAATACGGGCCTTTTCCCAGGCCCATCAGGGCATAGCTGATCGACAGGAAGTGCTCGCCGACGATCGACAGCCCGCTGCCCGGCAGCAGGAAATGGATGTCGGCCACCCGGCCGTGCTGCGAATTTTCGATCGGAATGATCGCGCTGCCCGCCGCGCCGCTCGCCACCGCGTCGAGCGCGTCCTCGAACGCAAAGCACGGCAGCGGCAGGCATGCCGCGTCCCACTCGATTGCGGCACGATGCGAATTGGCCCCCGGCGCGCCCTGGAACGCGACCGCGCGCGCCGGGTCGGCGGCGGCGGCGGCGCGCATCGCTGCGACCAGTTCGAGTGCGGGGGCGGGGTAGCTGTCCATCGGGCGAGGCGGGTAACGGCGCACCGCGCGGCGGACAAGTGACTATCGGACTTGCGCCCGCCCCGGCCCCACATTAGAGCGCGCGCATTCCCGGATTCCTGGCAGAAAACCCTCGATGCAAGACCGCTTCAACACCATCGCCGGCTGGACCCTGTTCTCCGGCATCGTCGCGCTCGGCCTGTCGATCGTCAGCGACAAGTACTTCGAGGCGAGCAAGCCGCACCGGCCGCACGAGATGGCGTATATGCCGGCGGGCGTGGAGACCGGCGGCGGGGAAGAAGGCCCCGATCTGGCCACGCTGCTCGCCAGCGGTGACGCGGCCAAGGGCGAAGCGGTGTTCGCCAAGTGCATGGCCTGCCACACCATCGACCAGGGCGGCGCGGCCGGGATCGGCCCCAACCTCTACGGCGTGGTCGGCAAACCGATCGGCAAGCATGCTGCGGGCTTTGCCTATTCGGGCGACCTCGCTGGCCACGGCGGCGACTGGAGCTTCGACAACCTCGACGCCTGGCTGAAGAGCCCGAAGGCGTTTGCCGGCGGCACCAAGATGACCTTCGCCGGGCTGTCGAGTCCGGAGGACCGCGCCAACGTAATCCTCTACCTGCTCGCCAACGGCGGCGGCCCGGCACTGCCGACCCCCGCGCCCGCCGAGGAAGCCGCCGGGGGCGACGATGCCGCTGCCGGTCCGGAAGCCGAGCCCGCCGCCGACGCCGCCGGCGCCACCGCGCAGCCCGAACCCGCGGCGAACGACCAGGCCGCCACGGCGAACTGAGCCTCCAAACTTTCCCGTATTCCGTCGTCCCTGCGCAGGCAGCGGCGACGAGCATGATTGGTGGGGCGGTTAGGGCCCCTTGAACCCCTGCGCCACCACGTACCACTCGGAGGAGCCCTTGCGGCTCGCCGGAGGCTTGGCGTGCTTGACGGTTCGGAAGTGCCGTTTGAGCAGCGCCAGCAGCTCGGCATCGGTGCCGCCAGCGAGCACTTTGGCGACGAACGCGCCGCCCTCGGCCAGCACCTCGATCGCAAAATGCGCGGCCGCTTCGACCAAACCCATGGTGCGCAAATGGTCGGTCTGCTTGTGGCCGACGGTGTTGGCGGCCATGTCCGACAGCACCAGATCGGGCGCGCCATCCAGCGCGGCCTCGAGCTCAGCCGGGGCCTGATCGGCCATGAAATCCATCAACAGGATCGTCACGCCTTCAAGCGGCTCGGTCTCGAGCAGGTCGATACCGACCACCGCCGCGCCGGGTGCCTTCTGCCGCACCACCTGGCTCCATCCGCCCGGCGCGATACCGAGGTCGACCACCCGGCGCACGCGCTTGAGCAGAGCGAACCGCTCGTCGAGCTCGAGCAGCTTGAACGCTGCGCGGCTGCGATAGCCGGCGGCGCGGGCCTGCTTGACGTAGGGATCGTTGAGCTGGCGTTCGAGCCAGCGCACCGATGAGGCGGTTCGCCCGCGCCCGGTCTTGACCCTACGGTCGGCATCCTTGCCGGCGCGGCTCAATCGGCCGCCCTCAACCGCCTGAGCGCGGCCTGCGCGGCGAAGCCTTCGGCATCGGCGCTCATCAGCCCGCGCAGGATTCCTTCGCGGATGCCCCGATCGGCGACGCCGAGCCGGTCGGCCGGCCAGATGTCGAGAATCGCCTCGAGGATCGCGCAGCCCGCCACCACCAGATCGGCGCGATCGCTGCCGATGCACGGCAACTGGCGCCGTTCGGGCGCGGACATGGTGGACAGGCGAGTCGAAATGTCGCGCATCGAGGCGGCCGGGACGATCAGCCCGTCGACCGCGCGGCGATCGTATTGCGGCAAATCGAGATGCAGACTGGCGAGCGTGGTGACGGTGCCGCTGGTGCCGAGCAGGCGCACATCGGCGCCACGATGGGGGGTGATCCGCACGGCGAAATCGGCGAAGCTTTCGGCCACCAACCGGCGCATTTCGGCATAGCGGGCGAGCCGCGCGGCCAAGTCTTCCTCCTCACCCTCGCCGTGGCTGGCATCGACCGTCTCGGTCAACGAGACGACGCCCCACGGCACGCTTTGCCAATCGACGATGCGGGGCACGGCACCGCCCGGCTCGATCAGCACCAGCTCGGTCGAACCGCCGCCGATGTCGAAGATCACCGCCGGGCTCGGCCCTTCCTCGAGCAGGATATGGCAGCCGAGCACCGCGAGGCGCGCTTCTTCCTGCGCCGAGATGATGTCGAGCCGAATGCCGGTTTCGCGCCGCACGCGGTCGATGAAGGCCTCGCCGTTGTCGGCCCGGCGGCACGCCTCGGTGGCGACCGAGCGGGCGAGACGGACATGCCGGCGCTTGAGCTTGTCGGCGCAGACCTTCAGCGCGCCGACCGCCCGGTCCATCGCCGCGTCGCTCAGCCGACCGGTCTGGGCGAGCCCTTCACCCAGCCGCACGACGCGGCTGAACGCATCGATCACAACGAAATTCTCGTCCTGCGGGCGGGCGATCAGCAAGCGGCAGTTGTTGGTGCCAAGGTCGATCGCCGCGTAGGCCTGGCGGGGGGAAGGCCGCGCCGCCGGGCGGCTGCTCGCGCCTTCAGAATGACTGTCGCCGGCCGGCTCGGCAAAGTCGGGAAGCGGCTGGCCGTGCTGGCCGCCTTTGCCCGATCCGCTGGTCCCGTCGCCAGGCGGAGCTAAATCCGCCATGATAAGAACTGCTTCCTGTTTATTGTCATGCGCCCGAAGGCTGAACCTGCCCGCAGGCTAGCGAACGCGCGCCCTGGCGGCAAGCGCGGCCCGGCGCGCGCCTTGACGCCGGGCCGCCAGCTTTCTAGATGCGCCGCCCTATTGCCCCGTCCTCTAACGGTAAGAGAGCGGACTCTGACTCCGTCAATCAAGGTTCGAATCCTTGCGGGGCATCCACCGCTTTGGCCTGACCCCCGCCGCGCTTGCCGCGCGGGCCGGGATGCGACACCATCGCGGGCGCATGTCCTTGTTTCTGGCTTCTGACCGCGGGCCGCGGCCGTGATCGCCCTGCTGGCCCTGGCCTCCGCCGCCGCCGATTCGCCGCCGCCGGTCGAGCCCATCGTCGTCACCGGCGAACGGATCGGGCGCAGCCGGCACGACACCGCTTCGAGCGTGGTGGTGCGCGATGCCGACGCGATCGAACGCGGCGCGGCGATCGACCGGATCGAACAGGTGCTCGAAGCCCTTCCCAACGTCCAGCTCGGCTCCGGCGGCGAAGGGCCGACGATCCGCGGCCAGGATTCGACCGGCGTCGTGCGCGATCTGCCCGCGTTCCTCGGCGGCAACCGGCCGCGCACCACGATTCAGGTCGATGGCCGCCCGGCGAGCTATTACGAGCTGGCGTTCGGATCGACCGGGCTGTGGGATGTCGATCGCATCGAAGTGTTCCGCAGTCCGCAGACCACCACCCAGGGGCGCAATTCGATCGGCGGGGCGATCTTCGTCGAAACCGGGGCACCGACGTTCGAATGGCAAGGCCGGGCCCGCGCTATCGCCGGCGCGGCGGCGACGCGGCAGGTATCGGGCGTGGTATCGGGGCCGCTGGCAGGTGAGCAACTCGCGATCCGCATCGCCGGTGACGCCCGCCGCAGCCACACCTCCAGCGAGATTACCAGCACGGCCGTGGGGATCGATCCCAACGTCGACAAGGCCGCGCTGGTGCGAGCGAAGCTGCGCGCCGAGCCCGCGGGGCTGGGCGGGGTGCGGCTGGACCTGGCGGCTTCGCACGGCGTGTCGCAGATGCCGCAGTTCGAAGGCGTGCGCGCGCCGTTCGAAGCGCGGCGTGACCCGGCCGCGACCTATGGGATTTTCCGCATTGGGGTCGATTCGCTGACCGGGCGGCTCGGCTGGCAAGCATCGGACAGCCTGGATGCGCAAACCACGGTCAGCTTCGGCGAGGCGCGCAGCCGCCGGTTCGCGCCGCGGGGACTGGGCGAAGCGCGGATCGTCAACCGCGACCTGTCGATCGAGCCGGTCGTCCATTGGCGCCCGGTCGGACCGGTGCGGCTGACCGGCGGGGTTCACTACCTGCGCGGCTTTCTCGACCAGACGATCGACGTGTCGGCACAGCAGTTCGGCAAAGGCGCGTTTGTCGACCGGCAGCGCAGCCTGGGTCTGTTTGGCGAGGGCGAATGGCGGCTTGCCCCGGCGCTGACCGTGACCGCCGGCCTGCGCTATCAGCGCGACCGCCAGGTGCGGCAAGGGGCGATGACCGGCGGGCGGATCGACCTGCCGGTCGATTATCGCGAAACATTCGACGCCTGGCTGCCCAAGCTGGCGCTGGCCTGGGACGTGACGCCGCAAGTGCGGGTCGGCGCGCTGGTGCAACGCGCCTATAATCCCGGCGGGATGACCATCAACACCCAACGTTTCGCGGTCGATCCCTTCGGGGCGGAGCGCTTGTGGGATATCGAGGCGTTCGCCCGCGCGCGGCTGTTGGGCGGTCGGCTGCAGCTCGCTGCGAATGCGTTCCATTATGCGATCCGCGATGCCCAGCGAACGCAGACGATCGCCTTCCCGCTGGCCGACGGCGCCACCGCGTTCGCCGTCGAAGTCGACAATGCCCCGCGCGCCTGGACCCGGGGCTTGGAGCTTGAGGCCGAATGGCGCGCCGGGCCGCGGCTGGGGCTGACCGCCGCGCTCGGCCTGCTTGAGACGCGCATTACGCAGACGCTGGTTCCGTCCGACCCGCTGCTCGGCCGCCAATTCCAGCGTTCACCCCATGTCAGCGCCTCGGCGGCGATCGACTGGCGGCCGTGGCGCGCCTTGCGCCTGTCGGCCGATCTGCGCGCCAACTCCTCCTATTTCAGCGACGACATCGAAACCGCCGCGCGGCGCATTCCCGGGTCGGCCACCGTCAACGCCCGCGCCGCTTTCGGGCGCGGTCCGCTGACCGCATTCGTCTATGCGCGCAACCTGTTCGACGAATTTCACCTCACCTATCGCTTCACCCAACTTACGCTCGCCACGCTCGGCGATCCGCGCGAAATGGGCGTCGGGGTCGACTGGCGCTTCTGAGCGTCCTAGGGGGGCGCAAATGACCGAAGACAACGCAAACGCAGAGCCCGTGCCGGCTCCCACCGCCGAGGAAGGCGATCTCCACACCCGCAAGTTCTACCGCGCCGAACAGGAGGCGGGCTTCGTCGAAGCTTCGCCTACAGACACGCCGCAGACCCGCCACCCGGCCTATCGGCTGGCGTTCCACGATACCGACTTCCTGCTGCGCGACGAACTGCGCCCGGTGCGCTTCCAGCTCGAGCTGCTGAAGCCCGAAATGCTGCTCGACGAAGCACGGGTCGGCTCGATGCTGGTGATGTACGGCTCGGCCCGCATCCCGCCCCCCGAGGCGGTCGAAACGGCGCTCGAAGGGGCCAAGGATCTGCCCGTCGAAGAACGCATGGTGGTCGAGAAGCTGGCCGAGAAGGCCAAATACTATGGCGAGGCGTACAAGCTGGCGCGGCTGGTCAGCGAACAGGCGATCATCGAGGACGGCTTGCGCCAGTTCGTGATCTGTTCGGGCGGCGGGCCGTCGATCATGGAAGCCGCCAACCGCGGGGCGAGCGATGCCGGGGCGGAATCGATCGGCCTCAACATCGTGCTGCCGCACGAGCAGGCACCCAATCCCTATGTGACGCCGTACCTCAGCTTCCAGTTCCACTATTTCGCGCTGAGGAAAATGCACTTTTTGATGCGCGCGCGGGCAGTCGCCGTGTTCCCCGGCGGGTTCGGCACCTTCGACGAGATGTTCGAGCTGCTCACTTTGATCCAAACCGGCAAGATGAAGCCCATTCCGGTGGTATTGTTCGGCAAGGAGTTCTGGACCCGGGTGATCGATTTCGGCGCCCTGGCGCGCGAAGGCGTGGTCTCGGCGCAGGATCTCGAACTGATCACCTGGTGCGAGACGGCCGAAGA
>JANOAH010000018.1:0-4977 GCA_031411075.1 Erythrobacteraceae bacterium | reverse complement strand
ATGTCGATCACCACCGGGCCGGGGCGGCCGGTCATGGCGATCTCGAACGCCTCGTCAATCGTCGCGGCGAGCTCGGCCGGGTCCTTCACCAGATAGTTGTGCTTAGTGCAGTGGCGCGTCAGCCCGACAGTGTCGGCTTCCTGGAACGCGTCGGTGCCGATCAGGTTGGTGGCGACTTGGCCGGTGATCACCACCAGCGGGATCGAATCCATGAACGCATCGGCAATGCCGGTAATCGCGTTGGTCGCGCCCGGGCCGCTGGTGACCAGCACCACGCCGGGCTTGCCGGTCGAGCGGGCATAGCCTTCGGCGGCATGGGCGGCGCCGGCTTCGTGGCGGACGAGGATGTGGCGCAGGCGCGTGTCGGCGAACAGTTCGTCATAGATCGGCAGCACCGCGCCGCCGGGATAGCCGAACACGAATTCGACCCTCTGGCGCACCAGGCTTTCGATCAGGATCGCAGCCCCGCTGCGTTCGTCCGACACGGTATCGACCTCCTTAAAAAAGCGGACCCGGCGCGAGTGCTTCGCGCCGGGCCGCTCTCTCTCCCAAACTCGCCCGTGTTTATCCCGGTCGAAGCTCGGTGGAGCGGCTGCTAGGCGACATGAAATGTCATGTCAACCCCAAATGAAGGAATAAAGTTTCAAAAGCTTTGCCCGTTCCGACATTTTCAGACAGCCGGGGCCAACTTGCCGGCGGCTGATGGCGGAACCAGGTGTCTTGCCGCTTGACGTAGTTGCGCGTCGCCTGCCGGCCGCGCGCCAGCGCCTCCGCGCGCGACCATTCACCGCGCAGCCAACCGGCGATCTCCCGAACGCCAATGGCGCGCATGACGGGCAGGCGGTGGGGCAGCTGCCGTGCCAGCAGCGCCTCGACCTCGGCCACCGCGCCATGATCGAGCATCTGCGCGAACCGGGCGTCGCACCGGGCGTAGAGCCGGGCGCGCTCGGGCGTCAGCAGCAGCGGGAACAGCGCAATGGCCGCGCCGATGCCGCCCATGCGCTGCGCCTGCCAGTGCGCCAGCGGCCTGCCGGTGGAACGAACAACCTCGAGGGCGCGCGCCACGCGAGTGCTGTCGGCAGCGTTGAGCGCGGCGGCACGAGGGGGATCCTCGGCCTGCAGCGCAGCGTAGGCCGTGTCGGTGGGCAAGGCGCGCACCGTTTCACGCACCCCCGGGTCGATCGACGGGACGGGGGCAATGCCGTCGAGCAGCGTGCGCAGATAGAGGCCCGTGCCGCCGACCAGGATCGGCACGGCGCCCGCCCGGTGCGCGATCTCGGTCTCGCGCTTGGCGGCGGCCGCCCAATCCGCCGCCGAACAAGCTTCTGCCCCGTCCCAGGCGCCGAACAAGCGGTGCTCGACGCCGCGCATCTCGGCCTCGTTCGGCCGCGCGCTGAGCACCTGCAGGTCGCGGTAGACTTGGGCGCTGTCGGCATTGATCACCACCGCCGCGCGCCCGCGCCGCTGCAGTTCGAGCCCCAGCGCCACCGCCAGATCGCTCTTGCCGCTGGCGGTCGGCCCTGCAATGAGCGCCACCGCCCCCGGAGGTTTCCCCTTGCTCATCGCCCGGCTGATAGCAGACCCCGCCGCTCTGGAAACGCGGCTCGACGCTGCGCTCGCCGCGCTTGAGGCGCGCGGGCTGCCGGTGGCCGCGGCGCAGATGCTCGACGCGCACGGCGAAGTGCTCGAGTTGACCACGCCGGGCGATGACCGCGCGGCTTGGCGCGAGGAGATCGAGCGCCTTTTTCCCGGCGCCGATGCGCTGCTCGGCTCGCAGGAATTTCGTGTGCCTGACGTGTTCGTTTCCGACATGGATTCGACCATGATCGGGCAGGAATGCATCGACGAGTTGGCCGATTACGCCGGGCTCAAACCGCAGATCGCCGCGATCACCGAACGCGCGATGCAGGGCGAGCTCGACTTCGCCAGCGCGTTGCGGGAGCGGGTCGGGCTGCTGGAGGGGCTGGAGGAGGGTGCGATCGCCGCGTGCCTGGCCGATCGTATCCGGCCTACGCCGGGTGCGCGCACGCTGGTGGCCACGCTCAAACATTTCGGCTGCCAGACCGTGCTGGTCACCGGCGGCTTCCACCACTTCGCGGACCGGGTCGCCGCGGAGCTCGGGTTCGAGCGGGTGGTCGCCAATCGCCTGGCGGTAGCGGACGGCAAGCTATCGGGCGCTCTGATCGGCGGGATCACCGATGCCACGGTCAAGGCGCAGGTACTGCGCGATGAAGCCGCCTCGCGCGGGCCCGATGCGGTCAGCATGGCCGCCGGCGACGGCGCCAACGACATACCAATGCTGCAAGCGGCGACCTGGGGCCTGGCCTATCGCGCCAAGCCCAAGGCCCGCGGCGCCGCCGACGGCTGGATCGATCACGGCGACCTCACCACCGTGCTCAAGCTGCTCGGCGTGCCCGAGGCGGACTGGATCGCGGCCTAGGCGGTCGCCGGCACTTCGGCGGGGTTGCTCTTGCGCATCGGCTCCCAACGCCAGCGCGACAGGCTGCGCCAGGCCCATTCGAACGGGCCGTAGCGATAGCGGTCGAGCCACCATTTCGACCATGCCAGCATCACCGCCCAGACCACCGGCACCACCAGCCACGCCTGCCCGCGCGACAGCTCGCCATAGAGCCCGCCGAAGGTGCCGTAGAACAGCAGCGTGCCGATGATTGTCGAGCCGAGGTAGTTGGTGAACGCCGCGCGACCGACCGCGGCGAACCGCGCGGTCAGCGCACCGCCCGGCCGCATCAGCAGGATGATCAGCGCCGCGTAGCCGAGCGCACCGACCGGATGCAGCGGCTCGACATAGAATCTCGTCCACGGGAAATATATCTGCGGCGCGAAATTGCTTTGCAGCGAGAGGATCGCGCCGATCGCATGGACGGCGAGGTCGAGCCCGAGCAGCACGGCGGCGGCGATGACATAACGCCGCCGCGTCCACGCGCCGGTCAGAAAGCCGGACTTGTACGCCGCCATGCCGATCAGCATCAGGCCGAGCGTTTCGATGCCATAGCCGGGGACCGACTGGAACGGCTGCCATATGGTGTCCTCGTGGGTCGCCACGCGGACGTGCGCCGGGATCGAAGCGTGCTCAGCCTTGTCGCGGGCGATGTTCTCGGCAAGGTCCGGATCGGGAGCGAGCATGCGCCGTACCTTGGCCGCCTCCTCGGCCGTGCCGCCGCCGTCGATGACCCGGTCGACCATCTGGATCTGCGGAATCACTTCGACCGCCTGCGGCACGTACATCACGCCCAGCGCCACCACGCCCGCGAGCAGCAGCCAGCGCGCCTGCAGCCGCCAGAACACCCACGCGATCATTCCGACCAGCGCATAGTTGGCAAGGATATCGCCCCACCACAACAGGTAGAAATGGGCGAGACCGAACAGCAACAACACGATCATGCGCGGATAGTGGACCTTCCACGAGGCCTTGCCCGCGGCCACTGCGCGTTCGCACACCACGATGGTCGAGGCGCCGAACAGCATCGAGAACAGCGAGCGGAACCGGCCGTCGACGAAAACCGAATTGAGCGCCCACATGACCTGGTCATAGCCGTGGCTGAAGCCGTAATCGGGCGGATAGAAATAGGCGCTCTCGATCATCGCCATGCCGACCACGTTGACCGAGAAGATGCCCATCACCGCGATCCCGCGGATGACATCGAGCGACAGAATGCGGTTCGCAGAAGTGGTCGCCATGATTTCCCCCCGAAAGGCGCCGGTGTCTTGCGAGGCTACAACACAGGTCGGCGCGGGGCGAGGGGGCGGGAATGCCGTTCGCCGATTTCAGTTGAAACTTGGTCGGATGGTAGGGACGGTCGGCCGCCTCTCCCCCTCTCGTCATCCCCGCGAAAGCGGGGACCCAGTAACAGTCGCGACACTTTCAAGAGCCGACTGGGTTCCCGCTTTCGCGGGAATGACGAGCAGGAAAAAGGATCAGCGCAGCGCCTTGCGGATCACCAGCTTGAGGCCCGACCAGGTGTCGTCGATGGCGCAGACCTTGGTGTCGACGAAGCCCAGCGGCAGGCACAGCTCGCGGATGGTGTCTTCGGTAATATCGGTCGGCACTTTCGCGGCCTTCTTGGGCCAGCTGACCCAGACTTGGCCATCGGGCGCGAGCTGGTGCCGCAAGGTGGCGAGCTTGGCGGCGAGGTCAGCCCGATCGGTGACGAAGATGTGGGCGGCATCGACGCCGTTGGATGGGTCAGTGAACCTAAGGTCGAGAGCAAATTCACCGATCTCGTCGGCAACGCTGTCCGGCATGGCGTCGAACCACACCCTCTGGCCATCGCGCAGGGACAGCTTCTTGGCGAGCGGCGTGCCGGAATAGCCGGTGGTCATGGTGTGTAGGCCAGACCGAAGCGCGAGGCTTGTTGCGACAGTTTCTGATCGTTTGTCCAAACCCTGCCACGGCTAAGCCGTGCCGACACGAGCAAGTGAGCATCGACATATCCCAGGCCTGTTCTCGCGAGTTCGGCCCAGCCGATGAAGGCAAGGACCTCGCTGGCAGAAGAGATCGGTGCCGCAGGCAGCTCGGCAAGTTCGTCCGCCGCCAGCCCGTTGGTCGGGAAACCGCCGAGGGCGAGTTCGCCCAGCACGTAGGGATGCAGTGCGATGCCGCCTTCAGCGATCAAGGCGGCAAAAGGCTTGGAAGGATTGCGGAAATGTTCGACCCAGATCGAGGTATCGACGACGATCATTCCGGATTGACGAACCGCGGCGGGCGACGGCGCGGCGCAACAGCGAGGTTCGGCATCGTCCCGGCCAAGGCCGCGAGCCGTTCAGCCGCCAGCCGCTGCCGCATTTCTATCATGGCCTGGCGAACGAGCGCGCTGGTCTCGCGAATACCCGTGCTTTCGCGCAGGTCTTCAACCATCTTATCGTCGAGCGTTACGGTCGTACGCATGTGACGCAAATAGCATCAATTGATGCGCCATTCAATGCGGGTCAGACTTCCATCCAGTCGCGGAAGAAGCT
>JANOAH010000017.1:0-8029 GCA_031411075.1 Erythrobacteraceae bacterium | reverse complement strand
TTCACAACCCGCGTTAAAGGAGCGACTCAGCGCGTGAACGCTTTCTGAACATCGGAGTGCAGCCAACCAGACCTTGGCAAGTGGTTCAACCGCCGACGTTTTTGCGGAATAGAACCCGGTCCTCAGGACCAAAGCCTTTGTGCCAGATGACCCAGCCATAGACTCCCAGGATCAGCGGAATACCAATCAGCAGCTCCGCCCATTCGGGCAGGAACCGCGTTGCCGCTGCGCCGACCGCGAGTGCCGGGATCGCGGCCACGACCAGCGACCAGCGCCAGTTGTTGACCGGCTGGCCAAGGATGCGCGCCAGCACCAGCGACTTGGCGATCGAGGTGAAGGCCAGCGCCAGCATCAGCCCACCTGCGGCAGCGGCAGCGGCGAACTTGTCGTTCAGCCCGAGGTGCTTGACCAGCAGAATGCCGCCCACGGTAAACACCACTTGCAGCACGATCGTGCCGATAGAGATGACGAGGTTGCGCAGCCGCGCGAGGTAGATCAGCGCCGCCTCGCTCACCACCGCAGTGGCGGCGACGACCTCTGCCAGCAGCAGCAGGTTGAGCGCGCCGTTGCCGCCGACGAATTCCGGCCCGATCAGCCCCATCACGCCCGCCCCCGGAATGCCGAGCGCCAGTGCCACGCCAAGTTGCGCCGCGGTGATCCAGAAGCCGACCTGGCACACCTGCCGGGCGATCGCGGCGTAATCCTTTTCCTTGAGCTTGCGGGTGAGGACCGGGCCGAGGATCGGGTCGAAGCTCATCTTGAGCCGCTGCGGCAGGCTCGCCACCTGCTGCGCGACGTAATAGATGCCGACCGCCGAAGGCGCGGCGAACAGGCCGAGGATGAAAATGTCGAGCCGGCGCGTGCCCCATTCGATGGTGTCGGCGGCGGCCAGCGGCATGCCGCGGGCGATCAGCTGGCCCAGCCGTGCCGGCGCCGGCCGCCAGCCACGCGGCCAGCCATAGCTTCGCACGAAGGGCCAGACAGCCGTGGCGAGCGCAGCGAACACCGAGATCAGATAGGCGAGCGACAGCCCGCTGGTGGTGTTCGTGAACGCGAACACCCCGGCCATGATCGAAATCGTCCACGGCTCGACGATTGCCCGCGCCCGCACCGTGGCGGCGATGTCATAGCGATAGGCTTGCGCGGCGAGCAGAATCTCGGTCAACGCCAACGCGGGGATCGCGAGCACGATCAGCCGGTCGATCGCGGTGTAGGCGCCGCTCGGGAACAGGGGCGCCGGAACCAGCCACAGCAGCAAGGCCGCGAGCGCGCCGGCCGCAGCGGCCAGGACCAGCCCATCGGTGACCAAATGATTTTCGTCGCCCCCGCCTTCGGACAGGCGTTGGGCGAGGCCGCGCTTCTCGCCGATCGTACAGACCAGCGAGGTCAGCTCGACGATCACCAGCGCCGAAGCGAAGCGGCCGAGCGTCTCCGCTCCGTACCAGCGCCCGGCGATGAACAGGAACGGCAGCCGCGCCGCCAGCCGCAGCATGAACCCGAACAGATTGGTGCGGCCGCCCTTGGCCAGCGTGGCGAGATCGCCGCCCGGGCCCTCGCTGGCGGGCGCAGCGGTCAAGCCGGGCGCTCGGCGGTGAGCGGGCGGGCGAGCAGGGCGCTGACCACTTCGGGCGCCGGCGCGCCTTCGAGCAGCCGGGCGACCGCTTCGGCGATCGGCATGGCGACGCCCTTGGCCCGCGCCAACTCGACCAGCACCGGCGCGGTATGCGCGCCTTCCGCCACCGTGCGGCCATCGGTCATCAGCCCGGTGGCATCGGCCCCCTGGCCTAGCGCCTTGCCGAGCGAGAAATTGCGGCTCGAGGTCGACGAGCAGGTCAGCACCAGGTCACCGAGGCCACACAGCCCGGCAAGCGTCGCCCGCTCCGCCCCCAGCGCATCGCCGAAGCGGAGCATTTCGGCGTAGCCGCGCGCAATCAGCGCGGCGCGCGCGTTCTGGCCGAGGCCGAGCCCTTCGACCACGCCGCAGGCGATAGCGAGCACGTTCTTCACCGCGCCGCCCACTTCGGCGCCGACCAGGTCGTCGCTGTAGTAGGGGCGGAAGGTCGGCCGCGCGATCATCGGCCCAAGCCGTTGCCACTGCGCCTCACCGCCCCCGCAGGCCAGTGTCACCGCGGTGGGCAAGCCGGCGGCGACTTCGTGTGCGAACGTCGGGCCGCTGAGCACCGCGATATCGCTGTCCGGCGCGGCGTCGTGCGCCACTTCGTGCATCATCCGTCCGCTGCCCGCCTCAATCCCCTTGGCGCACAGCACCAGGTCGCGCGCCGGCGTGGCGATCCGGGCCAGCGTGGCGCCGAGATGCTGGGCCGGGGTGACCAGCAGCAGCGCCGCGCATCCGGCGAGGTCGGCGAGATCGCCGGTCGCGCGGATGGTTTCGGCCAGTTTCGCTGAGGGGAGATAGAGCGGATTGGCGTGACCGGCGTTGATCGCCTCGACCAGCTCAGGCTCGAGCGCCCAGAGCATGACCTCGCGCCCGTCGGAGGCGAGCATCTGGGCGAGCGCGGTCCCCCAGGCGCCGGCTCCGACGACGCCGATCGCAGACCGCGTCACGCCTTGACCCCCGCGCCGCGCACCGGGGCGGCGGCGGCGTCGAGCGGCCAGCGCGGCCGGGCCGAGATGTCGAGCGGATCGGCCGGGAACCCCGCGGCGAGCCTTTCCAATCCCGCCCAGGCGATCATCGCCGCGTTGTCGGTGCACAGCGCCTGCGGCGGGGCAACGAACGGCAGGCCGTGCTCGTCCGCCAGCGCCTCGAGCGCGGCGCGCACCGCGGCGTTGGCGGCAACCCCGCCGGCGACGACCAGCGCGGTGGTCTCCCCGCCTGCCGCCAGCGCGCGCCGGGTGCGATCGACCAGGCAATCGACCGCCGCCTGCTGGAAGCTCGCGGCGATGTCCTCGGTCCGGTATGCGCCGCAATCGCGCGCCCGCAGCACCGCACTCTTCAGGCCGGCGAACGAGAAGTGCGGTTCGGCGCTGCCGAGCAGGGGCCGGGGCAACGGCACGGCGGCGGGGTCGCCGGTCTTGGCCAGCCGCTCGACCGCCGGGCCGCCGGGAAAGCCGAGGCCGAGGATCTTGGCGGTCTTGTCGAATGCCTCGCCCACCGCATCGTCGATGGTGGTGGCCAGGCGGCGGTACCGCCCGACACCCTCGACCGCGAGCACCTGACAATGTCCGCCCGACACCAGCAGCAGCGTGTAGGGAAAGTCGAGCGCCGGATCGGCCAGCCGCGGGCTCAGCGCATGGCCTTCCAAATGGTTGATCGCCAGCAGCGGCTTGGCGAAGGCCATCGCCAGCGCCTTGGCGGTGACCAGGCCGACCATCACTCCGCCGATCAGCCCCGGTCCGGCCGTCGCCGCAACCCCGTCAACTTCGTCAAGTTCGATTCCCGCCTCGTCCAGCACGCGCGCGATCAGTGGAGTCAGTCGCTCGGCATGGGCGCGCGCGGCGATCTCCGGAACGACGCCGCCATAAGGCGCGTGGGCGTCGTCCTGCGAGGCGATCGCCTGCGCCAGGATCCGGCGATCTTGGGTCACCAGCGCTGCGGCGGTTTCGTCGCAGCTGCTCTCGATGCCGAGTACCGTCCTCATCCGCGCTTCCACTGAACGGAATCGCCGGATAGGGCAATGGCCGTGGACCCATTGATCAAGCTCGGAACCAGGCGCTCGCCGCTGGCCATGGCGCAGGCGGAGGAGGCGCGGGCGCGGCTTTGCGCCGCGCACGGCTGGGCGGCCGAGGCGGTCGAGCTGGTGCCGGTGCTGGCGAGCGGCGACCGGGTGCAGGACCGGCCGCTGGCCGAGATCGGCGGCAAGGCGCTGTGGACGCGCGAGCTCGACCTGTGGCTCGACGAAGGGCGGATCGACGCGGCGGTCCATTCGCTGAAGGACGTCGAGACCTGGCGGCCCGACAGCCTGGCGATCGCCGCGGTCCTGCCCCGGGCCGACAAGCGCGACGTGCTGGTGGGCGCGGCCAGCCTGGCCGCACTGCGCGAAGGCGCGACGATCGGCACCAGCGCCCCGCGCCGGGCCGCGCAATTGCGCCATGCCCGGCCCGATTGCCGGGTGCTCACGTTTCGCGGCAATGTCGCCACCCGCCTTGCCAAGCTTGCCGCCGGCGAGGCCGATGCCACCTTTCTCGCCGCCGCCGGGCTCGCGCGGCTCGGCGAGCACGGCGTCGGTACTCCGCTCGATCCGATCGAGTGGCTGCCGGCCCCGGCGCAAGGCGCGATCGCGATCGAATGTCGTGCAGCCGACGCCGATACCCACGCCCGCCTCGCCGCGATCGACCATGCACCGAGCCGCGCCGAAGTGATGGCCGAACGCGCGTTGCTCGCCGCGCTTGGCGGATCATGCCACAGCCCGGTGGCGGTGCTGTGCGATCCCGACGGTGCGATGCTGGCCATGCGCGCGGCGCTGTTCAGCCCCGACGGGCTCGAACGGGTAAACGGCGCCGCGACTTTTGCCAGCGGCGACGTGACCGGCCCCGAACGCCTCGCCGCCGACCTGCTGGCGCGGGCCACGCCGGGGATCGCCGCGCATTTCGCCGGCCCGCGCTAGGCCATGCGGGTCATCGCCATCCGGCCCCAACCGGGCTGCACGGCGACGTTCGCAGCCGCCGCCGGCATCGGCCTCGACGTCGAGCCCTGGCCGCTGTTTGAGATCGTCGGCCGCGCCTGGCGCCCGCCCGCGCCCGAGACGATCGATGCTCTGCTGCTCGGCAGCGCCAACGCGGTGCGCCATTTCGGCCCGGCGCTGGCGCAATTCGCCGGCATGCCGGCTTACGCGGTGGGCGAGGCCACGGCCGCTGCCGCCCGCGCGGCCGGGCTGCCAGTCGCGGCCACCGGCACCCGGGACTTGCAGGCCCTGGTCGGCACACTGGCCGGGCCGTTGCGGCTGTTGCGCCCGTGCGGCGCCGACCATGTCGCGCTGCATCCGCCCGCAGGCGTGAGCATAGATACCCGCGTCGTCTATGCCAGCGAGCCGCGATCCCTGTCGCCCGCGCAGGCCGCGCGGCTCGGCGAAGGCGCGCTGGTGCTGCTCCACTCGGGCCTCGCCGCCGCGCATTTGCGCGCCGAGTGCACGCGGCTGGGCGTGCCGTTGTCGGCGGTGGCCTTGGCCGCGCTCGCGCCGCGTATCGCTGCGGCGGCGGGCTCGGGGTGGCGCACTGTGCGCGTGGCGGACGCGCCCGGCGACAGCGCGCTGTTGGCTTTGGCGCGCGACATGTGCCACAAGCCGGACGGGGAATGAGAGCGCGCCGGCAAGCGGCGCCCACCAGGGTCGCACAGCAAAGGATCGCATGGCCGAAGCCTATTCAACCGCGCCGACCGCCTACCCGGGCCGGAGATCGTGGGGGACTTACCTTGTCGCAGGCCTGGCGCTGCTGCTGATCGCGGCTACCGGCGTCTGGGCGTTGAGCGGCCGGCCGGGCCTGCCTGCGCTCGACCTGTTCGCGCTCAAGCCCGATGCGCCGGTTACCGCTGCGCCGAGCAGCGCCTCCACCTCGCCCGCCACGGTCGCCGCGCAAGTGCGCCAGGCGAGCGAGCGGGTCGAGGCGATGACCGCGCAACAGGGCGGGCTCGACCAGCGGGTCGCGGCGATGGAACAACGCCTCTCGTCGCTCGACCTGCAGACGCAGGCCGCCGCCGGCAACGCCGCACGCGCCGAAGGACTGCTGGTCAGCTTTGCCTCGCGCCGGGCGATCGAGCGCGGCGCGCCGCTCGGCTACCTCGCTGACCAGCTGCGGCTGCGGTTCGGCGATGCCCAGCCTAACGCGGTGCAGACGGTGATCGATTTCTCGCGCGATCCGGTCACGCTCGACCAGCTCCTGGCCCAGCTCGACGGACTCGCCCCCGATCTGGCGGCGTCCTCCAGGCGGGTCGGCCTGCTCGGCTGGATGGCGCGCGAGATGGGCGGGCTGTTCGTCGTCAGGCACGAAAATGCGCCATCGCCGCAACCCCAGCGCCGGCTTGAACGGGCGCGGCTGTTCCTCGAAAGCGGCCGCGCGCTGTCGGCGGTGGCCGAAGTGCGCAACCTGCCCAACGCGGCGCAGGCGGCGAACTGGATTGCGGATGCCCGCCGTTACGCTGCGGCGCAGCGCGCGCTCGAACTGCTCGAAACCGCCGCGCTGCTCGAACCGCGCGACCTGCGTGACGGCGAGGGGAACAGCGTTGCACAGATGAGCCCGGCGGCTGGAGGTTAGCCCTTCAGCAGCTCCGGCAATTGCCCGGACATGCCGCGCGCTTCATCCATGAACCAGCGCTTCAGCGCCGGGGTGCGCTGGACTGCCCCCATGCCCAGCCGCCGGATCGCGCTGGGCAGCTTGCCGGGCACGCCGAACAACCGGGTCAGCCCGTCGGTCGCCAGCGCGACCATGAAACTGTCGAGCCCGCGCCAACGTTCATATCGGGCAAGCATCTGCGCATCGCCCGGATCGAGGCCCAGCCGCGCCCCTTCGGCCAGCACTTCGACCAGCGCGCCGACATCGCGCAGCCCCAGATTGAGACCCTGCCCGGCGATCGGATGAATGCCGTGCGCCGCATCGCCGACCAGCGCGAGGCGCGGCGCGGTGATCCGGGCGGTGTGGTGGAAGCCTAACGGGTAAGACGAGCACGGGCCGGCCACGCTGACCGCGCCGAGCAGCCCGTGCATGCGCTTGGCGACTTCGGCGGCAAAGGCGCGCTCGCCCAGCGCCAGCACGCCCGCCGCATCGCGCTCGGCCACGGTCCAGACCAGCGCACTGCGGTGTTCGCCTTCTGCCGTGTCGCGCAGTGGCAGCAGCGCGAACGGCCCGGCGGGATAGAAGATTTCCCACGCCACGTTGCCGTGCGGCTTGGCATGGCCGAGCACGGTGATGATCGCGCGGTGGCGATAGTCCCACTTGGCCACCGCGATCCTGGCGTCCTCGCGCGTTGGCGAGATCCGGCCCTCGGCGCCGACCATCAGCGCGGCTTCGAGCACCGCGCCATCGGCCAAGGTTGCCGAAACGCCGAACTCGCTCCGCTCGCGGGAAACAACCGTAACCGGCGCGTGCCAGGCGATCAGCGGCTCGCGCTTGGCCGCTTCGAACAGCGCCAGGCGCAACTGGCGGTTGGCGAACATCCGGCCGAGCGATCCCTCATGCGGCTCAGGCTCGAAGTCGATCCGCCCCGGGCGCATCCCGTCGGTGACCGCGATCTTGCTGATCGGGCAAGCGTGCGGCTCGAGCGCGTCTGCAAGGCCGATGTTGGTGAACAGGTTCCAGCTCGCCGTAGAGATCGCGCTGGCGCGGCCATCGAAGCCTTCAGCGGTCAATTCGGCCGGATCGGCGCGGTCGACCACATGGCTCGACAGGCCCTTTTTCGCCGCCGCCAGCGCCAGCGCCATGCCGACGAGGCCGCCGCCCAGGATCAGGAGATCGCGCTTGTCGCTCATCGTGTGCTTGCCCTAGAGCCAGCCGCATGATCCGCGCAAGCAAGATGCCCGTCCTTTGTGCGTTGCTGGCCATGCTGGCGGTGGCTTTTGCGATCCCGGCCGCCGCGCAAGTGGAACGGCCCGGCGCCACCCACCACCTGGCGGTCGAGCTGCTCGCCGATGGCGCGGCTGTCCCTGGCAAGACGCTGACGCTGGCGCTCCATTTTCGGCCCGAAGCCGGCTGGCACGGGAACTGGTCGAACCCCGGCGATGCCGGCCTGGGCATGAAGCTCGCCTGGACATTGCCCGATGGCTGGACCGCGGGCGAGCCGATGTATCCGGTGCCGCACAAGCTCCTGATCGCCGGGCTGATGAACCATGTCTACGAGGGCGATTACACCGTGCTGGTGCCAGTCTCGGTGCCCGCGCAAGCGGCGGTGCAGAACATCGCTCCGCTCGAGGTCAAGGGCGATTGGCTGGTCTGCACCGACCAGATCTGCGTCCCGGAAACCGCCACGCTGAGCTTGCGCATCGGCCAGGCCATGGCGCGCGATCCGCGCTTCGATTCGTGGCGCGCGGCGATCCCGCCGCTGCTCGACCGCAAGGCCAAGTTCGAGCTGACCGGCGAGCAG
>JANOAH010000016.1:0-2407 GCA_031411075.1 Erythrobacteraceae bacterium | reverse complement strand
TTCGAGGTTCTGCTGGGTGCGCTGCTTGTCACCCATGTGGCCGGCCATCTTCTTGTTCTTGAAGACCTTGCCCGGATCCTGGCGCTGACCGGTCGAGCCGAGCGCGCGGTGGCTGATCGAGACGCCGTGGGTGGCGCGCATTCCGCCGAAGCCCCACCGCTTCATGCCGCCCTGGAAGCCCTTACCCTGGGTGTGGCCGGACACGTCGACCATCTGCCCGGCAATGAAGTGTTCGGCGCTGATGGTTGAACCGACCGGCAGCAGCGCGTCTTCGGCCTCGAGGCGGAATTCGGCGACCTTCTTCTTGAGCCCGACGCTGGCCTTGGCGAAATGTTCGCGCTGCGGCTTGGCGACGTTCTTCTGCTTGGCTTCACCGGCGCCGACCTGGAGCGCGACGTAACCGTCACGATCGGCGGTGCGGTGCGAAACCACCTGGCAATCTTCCAGCGCCAGGACGGTGACCGGCACATGGCGGCCGTCCTCCTGGAACAGGCGGGTCATCCCGACTTTCTTCGCGATCACGCCAGTGCGCATGATCAAGCTCCTTCAACAGAGGCACATGGGACCATTCCCGCGTGCGTGTTCAGCCCCGATGTCGTGCGTCGCCCCGTCCGGGCTGAGTGTCCCCGCGAAAGCGGGGACGAGACGGGGGACGCGGCCCGGCAACTTGCCGGCGGTATCCCTATGTCGTCGGCCGCCTGGGCGGCCGGGCAAATCAAGCTAGCTTGATTTCCACATTCACGCCGGCAGCCAGGTCGAGCTTCATCAGCGCGTCGACGGTCTGGGCGTTGGGCTGCACGATATCGAGCAGCCGCTTGTAGGTGCGCACCTCGAACTGCTCGCGCGACTTCTTGTCGACGTGCGGACCGCGGTTCACGGTGAACTTCTCGATCCTCGTCGGCAGCGGAATGGGGCCCCGGATCAGCGCGCCGGTGCGGCGCGCGGTGTCCGCGATTTCTCCGGTCGCCTGATCCAGCACGCGATGATCGAATGCCTTGAGGCGAATACGGATATTCTGAGCTTCCATGTCCTACTACCGATGAGAAAGAGCCAAAAAACAGGGCGTTAGCCCCAAATACCGACCGCCGGGGAGAACGAATCCCCCCGGCGGAGCGGCGCCTATATTACTTGGTGATCTTGCTGACAACCCCCGAACCAACGGTGCGGCCGCCTTCGCGGATGGCGAAGCGCAGACCTTCGTCCATCGCGATCGGCGCAATCAGCTTGACGCCGATCGTGACGTTGTCGCCCGGCATCACCATTTCGGTGCCCTCAGGCAGAATGACTTCGCCGGTCACGTCGGTGGTGCGGAAGTAGAACTGCGGGCGGTAGTTGGCGAAGAACGGCGTGTGACGGCCGCCTTCGTCCTTCGACAGCACGTAGACTTCGGCGCTGAATTCGGTGTGCGGCTTGACCGAGCCGGGCTTGGCCAGGACCTGACCCCGCTCGACGTCGTCACGCCCGGTGCCGCGCAGCAGCGCGCCGACGTTGTCGCCGGCCTCGCCGCGGTCGAGCAGCTTGCGGAACATCTCGACGCCGGTGACGATCGTCTTCTGGGTGTCGCGGATACCGATGATCTCGACTTCGTCGCCGACATTGACGATGCCGGTTTCGATACGCCCGGTGACCACGGTGCCGCGGCCCGAGATCGAGAACACGTCTTCGATCGGCATCAGGAACGGCTTGTCGGTCGGACGCGGCGGCTGCGGGATCGCGGTGTCGACCGCATCCATCAGCGCCATGATCGAGTTCTTGCCGATCTCGTCGTCGCGGCCTTCCAGAGCGGCCAGGGCCGAACCCTTGACGATCGGAATGTTGTCGCCGTCGAAGTCGTATGAGCTCAACAGCTCGCGCACTTCGAGTTCGACCAGTTCGAGGATTTCGTCGTCGTCGACCTGATCGACCTTGTTCATGTACACGACCAGCGCCGGCACGCCGACCTGGCGGGCGAGCAGGATGTGCTCGCGGGTCTGCGGCATCGGGCCGTCGGCGGCGTTCACCACCAGGATCGCGCCGTCCATCTGCGCCGCGCCGGTGATCATGTTCTTCACATAATCGGCGTGGCCCGGGCAATCGACGTGCGCATAGTGGCGCGCGGCGGTTTCGTACTCGACGTGCGCGGTCGAGATCGTGATCCCGCGCTCACGCTCTTCCGGCGCCTTGTCGATATTGGCGAAATCGACCGCGGTCCCGCCGTGCTCAGCAGCCATCACCTTGGTGATCGCGGCCGTCAGCGTGGTCTTGCCATGATCGACGTGACCGATGGTGCCGATGTTGCAGTGCGGCTTGTTCCGCTCGAATTTTGCCTTTGCCATTGCTGGGTCTTTCCTCGGGTACGATAGGTTGATTTGGATCAGAGGGGCGATTTTTTCCGAGCGAGGAATGGACGCCTGCTGACTGAGGCGTG
>JANOAH010000015.1:0-6260 GCA_031411075.1 Erythrobacteraceae bacterium | reverse complement strand
ATGGGCGGCAGCGCCAGCCTGGTGCTGTTCGCGCTCAACGCCGCGGGCCTCGCCAAGAGCACCGCGTTCGTCACCGACGGCCAGCTGTCGGGCCTGTGCCTCAAGGGGCTGACGGTGGCCGAAGTCGCGCCCGAAGCGGCGATCGGCGGCCCGATCGGCAAAGTGCGCGACGGCGACACGATCACCATCAGCGTCGCCAACCGCAGCATAGACATCGCCGTCCCCCCCGCCGACCTCGCCCGCCGCAACGGCGGCGGCTACGTCACCGAAGCGCCCGGCTACCTCGGCACCTTCCGCGAAACCGTGCAGCCGATGAGTACGGGTGGAGTGTTGAAGCCGGCCTCGACTCAATCGTAGTTCTTCGCAAAGGCGTTGATGCGGGAATGGAGTCCCGGCAACAGAAGCGACTGGGTTCCCGCTTTCGCGGGAATGACGAAGATGAGGGGAGCGGGGTGGCTAGAAATCATTTTCCTACACCCCCTCGAATGTGCATCGTAACGCCATGCAACCAGCACGGATTCATCCTGGCGAAGTACATTGCGGGCGAGGTTCCCGCAGTTTGGCTGCGCACACGGATTGTCGCAAGCTACTGATCTTATGGCGAATTGCCCAAACCGCAAGTTGCGCCATGGTGTATCTTTTGCGTAACCTTTCGGGCCGTGTTCAGCCCGGCGCAACTTCCCGGGCACGACAGCGTTTCCCCCACACAGCCATTTCGGGAGCGCGCCCGACTCGCGGCGCGATGCGCATGAACAACAAGCTACGATTGATCCTCGGCGCCGCGGCGCTTGTCGCGGCCGTGCCGCTCTCCGCACAGCCGCGCGGGGACGAGCCGGTGGCGGTGCCGACCAGCATCAAGCAGGGGGTCGATTTCGTCTATGTCGATCCCGACATGGCCAGCGTCGCCAACAAGCGGCAGCGGCCGCGCAACTGGCTGCGGCGCGTGTTCGGCGGCCAGCGCGAGGATCGCTCGAGCCAGCCCAATCCGATGTTCCTGCAGCTGTCGCAGGGCCTGACCACCTACATGTCGACCTGGGGCGCGCTGCCGCAGGGCGATGTCGCAGCGGGCGCGGCGCTCAAAGCAGGCTCCACCGGGCGGCGGGTCACCCAGCTGCGCACGCGCCTCGGCCTGACGCCGGCGGGCGGCTTCGACCAGCAGCTGGCGCAGAGCGTGCGCAACTATCAGGCGGTGCACGGGCTCGAGGCCGATGGCGTCGCCGGTCGCGCCACGATCGCCTCGCTCAACGCCGGGGCCGATTATTACGAGCGCAAGATCGCCATCAACATGGAGCGCGCCTGGCGGCTGCCCGCCACCCGCGCGTTCGACAAGTACGTGGTGATCGATTCGGGCGCGGCGCAGGCCTGGCTGTTCGACCAGGACCAGGCGGCGGATTCGATGCGCGTTGTGGTCGGCGCCCCCGCCACCAAGACGCCGATGATGGCGGTGCTGCTGACCAACGCCAAGGCCAACCCCTATTGGCACGTGCCGCCCGAATTGATCCGCTCGCTCACCGCCAAGCGCATCCAGGAACAGGGCCTCACCTACCTGCGCGACTTCCATTACGAGGTGCTGTCGAACTGGACCGGGAACGGCTCGATCATCGATCCCGCCACGGTCAACTGGCGCGCCATCGCCCGCGGGCAGCAGGAGCCGACCGTGCTGGTCCGCCAGCTACCCGGGCCGTGGAATTCGATGGGCGAGATGAAGTTCGAGATGCCCAACGATTTCGGCATCTATCTGCACGATACCCCGCACAAGGAACTGTTTGCGCAAGGCGATCGCCACTTGTCGAACGGCTGCGTGCGGCTGGAGGACTGGCGGCGGTTCGCCACTTGGGTGTTCGGCCGGGTGCCGCGCGCGACGTCCGACCGCGAACAGGTTATCGCTCTCGACCGCAAGGTGCCGGTCTATATGACCTACCTCACCGCCCAGCCCGACGCCGCCAACGGCGTCACCTTCCGGCCCGATCCCTACGGCTTCGACGCGCTGGCGATGCCGCAGATGGAGTTCGGGCGGGCGAGCTAGCTATTCGGCGGCTTCGGCCTGTCCGGCCACCGCCGCATCGTCGTTCAGGTGAGCCCCCTGCGAGCGCAGGATCGCGCGGACCTCGCCGACATCGACCGCGCGAGGCTCGATCCCGCGGTTGGCCGCCACCGCCGCGCCGACGCCGGCGGCGTGGCCGGTCAGCCAGCATTGCGGGATCTCGCGCATGAAGCCGTGGCTGTTGGCGTCGCAACTGATGTGGCGGCCGGCGGCGAGCAGCCCGTCGAGCCCGCGCGGGACGAGGCAGCCGTAGGGCACCGAGACGACCGGAAACTTGGGGCTGATCGACGGACTGATGCCGACCTCGTCGGGCGCCGCGGCGCCCTCGCCCCAATCCTTGCGCTCGATCCGCGCCACGCCCCCCAGCCGCCGGGTATGCCGCACGCCAAGCTGCTGTGCGCTCTGGATGCCGTAGCAGCGCTCGAACCCCGGGGCGTGGCGGCGGAAGAATTCGGTGTGGCCCTCCATCAGCCGGTGGCTGCGGATTTCCACCTCGGTCATGTCGTCGACGTCGAGCGCCGAGAGGCCCGACTGGCGCGGGCCGAGCCACATGGCGACGTCAGGCCGCCAGGTGACATAGGGCGTCTGGAAGAAGCCCAGCTCCTGCCGCCCGCGCTCCATCAATTCGCGCAGCTGGTCGGGGTTGTGGATCTTCCAGTCGATCCAGCGGTCCATGTCGGCGCCGGCGACGATCCACGCGGTGTTCATCGAATGGTGGACGTCGCCTTCCTCGATGTCGGTGTCGAAGTCCGCCCCGGCGCGGGCGAACATGTCGCCATCGCCGCTGGTGTCCACGACGACTTTGGCGGTGATCGCCTGGCGCCCGGCCTTGCTCTCGAAGATCACTCCGCGCGCCGCGCCGGCCTCGACGATCGGCCGCGCCGCCCAGGCGTGAAAGACGATCCGCACCCCGGCGGCGAGCAGCATCTCCTGGGCGTTGAGCTTCATCCGTTCGGGATCGAGGGTCGGCGCCCACTGGACGATGCCGTGGAACGCGGTGGTGCGGTTCTGCCAGTACAAGACCTTGGCCGGATCGGTGTTGCCCCAATCGGCTTTGGCCGGTCCGGCGACCGCTTCCTTGGGCATGCGCTCGATGAACTCGCGCGCGAAGCCCTGGATGACGTGGCGGCCCTGCCAGTCGGTCATGCGGTCGATCCACATCACGAGGCCGCCGGTGGAAAGCCCGCCGAGGCAGTTGTAGCGTTCGACCAGCGTGACGTCGGCGCCGGCCTTGGCCGCGGCCCAGGCGGCGGCGCAGCCCGCCGGCCCGCCGCCGACCACCACCACATCGCAGCTGTGATAGACATCCACCTCGCGCGCCTTCTCGCGCACCGTGCCGCCACGGCGCGGCGGGGGCAGGTTTCGCCCGCTGCTTTCGAACACGTCGGAACCTAAGAACCGCTCTTCGCTATGGCCTTCGACGCGCTGCAGTTTGGGCGCGGCGTCGCGGGGGATCTCAACCATCGGCGCGGCCTCCCTTCCACACCCGCACTTCGCCGGCATCGGCGTCGATCTCGACCCAGTCATCGGTGGCGATGCACTCGAGCGGGTCGCGGTCGAACTCGCTCATCGTCGGCACCCGCAGCACCACCGCGCCGAGCGCGGCCTTGGTGGTCATGACATTGAACAGCATGCCGAGCGGCCCGCACCCGGTCAGCCGGGTCATGTGAAACACCCCCGACCAGCCCGACGAGCCCTTGGCCCCGGGAAAGACCAGGATCTTGCCGGCGAAGCTGACGCCCTTGAGCTCGTGGTGGCTCTCGATCACTTCGCCCTTCATCGGGTTGACCCCGCCCCAGCCGGAAATGGTCTGGCGGGTGACCAGCGCCGGACCTTCCGAACGCCCGCCCACCACCTTGCGCCCGCGGATCACCAGGTCCGGCGCCTTGAGGTCTATCGTTGCCATCAGTTCAGCCGCCCTTCCCAGCGGCCGGTGCAGGCCGCGTCGATGCATTCGCGCGTGGTGCCGAACCAGCCTTCGATGTTCATCATCGCCGGCAAATAGTGGGTCTGCTTGGCGCTGTCGAACGCGGCCACCCGGGTGCCGGGCGGGATCGCCTGGCTGATCGCCGAGCAGGTATCGGTCATCAGCTTGACTCCCGCCTGGCGCAGGATCGCTTCATATCCACTCGCCACCGCGGTCGCCTTGACCGCGCGGCTGGTGAAGATCCACAGTGCGCTGTTGGCGTGGACCGAGCGCCCTTCGATGAGGTGCGCGGCCTCGGCGATCTGGTCGATCGAATAGTGCGGGCAGCCGAGCATCACGTAGTCGACCGAGGTGCTCGAACCGACGCTGTTGAGCCGTTCGTAGACCGCCGCGCGCTCCTTCGCGCCGTAAGTGAACCGCTCGCCCTGATCTGTGCCGCCGAACGCCGCCGCGCGGCTCGGCGCCTCGGGCGTGACGCCGACCATGTGGTACATCTCGACCCCGCCCGACGAAGCGGCCGCAGCGCCGAAATGCTTGTGCTTGATCAGCGTCGCCCCGCCGATACCGCCGTCGAGCACCGGAATCGCGTCTTCGACCGCTGCCCCGGTGAAATAACCGAGCATGCCCCAATCGAAGATCGTCTCGACCGGCACCGCGACGTCGATCGCGTGCTGGCCGCGGCGGAACGCGTCGGTGTGGAAGCCCCAGTTGGGAATGCGCTGCGCCAGCATCGCCGCGCTGGTCGATTCGCGCCCTTCGCAATTGGTCCGCCCGCCGATCACCGAATTGCAGAACACCACCGCGCTCGATTCCATCCACGCGCAGTGTTCGCCCATCACCGGGACGTTTCCCGCAAGATAGGGCGTGCAGGTCTTCATCACGTTGATGCCGTGGCCCGCCACTTCGGCCTCGTCGGCGGTGAAATTGGCGTGGGCCGCTTCGGTCATGCCCTGGTCGGCCCACAGGTCCGGGTCCATGCCGCCCTGCAGGTGGCAAGAGAACGCGTTCATCCGCGGCACGTCGACCACTTCATCCGAATCGAGATCGAAGCGCGAGAACACCGCGCGGTAATCGCCCCCATCGGCGGCGTAGTATTCCTTGACCCAGGCGGGCGAGGAGCCGGGGACGCCGGCGACATTGTCGGTGTAAACGAATTCCTCGGCGCCGAGCGCCTCGCCGTAGCGGATCAGCAGGTCCATCGCCTTGGCGACCGCAGGCCCGCGATCGCCGTCGCGCATGGCGCGTTCCTCGTCGGTCAAACGCATCGGCTTCCTCTCAACCTGGCGATAGGCTGGGCTACCCCCTCGGCCGCGCGGCGGCAAGCGAATGGGCGTTGCGCGGGTTCGGGCCGTGGGCTAGGGGCGCGCCTCTCGGCCCCTCGACAGGGCTCGGGACCGGCCCGATGGCGGAGTGGTTACGCAGAGGACTGCAAATCCTTGCACGCCGGTTCGATTCCGGCTCGGGCCTCCACCTTCTTTTCGCGGCTTAGATCGCGCGGGCCATGCCGGCGGTGCTGCGCCGTTTGCGCCGCGCCCGCCACCAGATGATAATGCCGGTGACCGACAGCAGCGCCGGGATGATCCCGCCGAGCACGATCACCGTCTGCCACAGCGGCCCCATGTCGGTGCCATCGTGCCACCGGCGCATCGTGCGGGCGAGCGTCTCGGGCTCGGCCGGACCCGGCGGCGTGGCGCTCGCGCCGGCATCGGCCACGGTCACTTCGCGGGGTGGCCCGGCTTCGCTGGCGAACTGCACTTTCCATTCGCGTTGCTGCGCATTGGGCCAGGAAATGCCGGCGAGCTCGCCCTGCGCCAGCGGCCGAGCGGCAGCGAGCGCGGCGTCGACCGGGGTCTGGGTCTGGCCCAGCGTCGGCGCACCGAAGCCGGGCGGACCACCCGGCCCGCGCGGTCCGGACGGCGCCGATTCGAACGTGCTGAACACCCGCGGAAAGCTGATCCACGCGCCGGTGAACGCCAGCATGGCGAGCGGGATCAGCACCCAAAACCCGGTCAGGTAGTGGAGGTTGGCGTTGGTGGTATTGCGTCTTTTCCATTTGAAGCCGGAGGTGAACCCACCGCCGAGCGGCCACCATAGCCACAGCCCGGTCAGGCACGAGACGAACATCGCCACGCCAACCCAGCCGACGATCGGACGGCCCCAGCCGCCGGGGATCATCAGGCTGCCGTGGATGACGTGGAACGCCCGCAGCAAGCCGCCATCGGCCGAAGCGCGTTCGATCAGCTTGCCATCGCGCGGGTCAAGATAGAGGCTGGTCCGCTCGGGCCGGCC
>JANOAH010000014.1:0-4326 GCA_031411075.1 Erythrobacteraceae bacterium | reverse complement strand
CGCGACGGCGTGAAGTAACAGTCATCCCGGACCTGTTCCGGGACAAAGGGGCGCGGGGCCTTCCTCGCGCCCTTTCGCTTTTCAGGACACCCCCCATGGCCGAAGTCACCCGCGTCCCCCTGCAGCCGGTTTCGAAGCAATCGCTGCTGATGCTGTTCGTGGGCGTGCTGGTCGGCCTGGCGCTGGCGGCGGGTTTTGCCTGGTACACCGCGCCGGCGGGCGTCGACGTCGAGGAAGTGCGCGCCGGCACCGGCGCCAACCCCAAGGCCACCGACGTGGTGTTCGTCCACTACACCGGCAAGCTCAAGGACGGCACGGTGTTCGACAAGTCGCAGCCGCTCGGTCTGCCGGTGCAGGGCATCCTGCCCGACGGCACCCCGTTGCCGCTCGAAAACATGGTCCCGGGTTTCCGCGAAGCGGCGCTGCAGATGCAGCGCGGCGGCAAGTACGTAGTGACGATCCCGGCCGACAAGGCTTACGGCGCCGAAGGGCGGATGGACCCGCAGACCGGCCAGGGCGTGCCGCCCAACAGCGATCTGACGTTCGACATCGAACTGGTAGATTTCCTGCCGATGGCCGAAGTCGAAGCACGCTTTGCCCGCCTGCAGGCGATGATGGCGCAGCAGCAACCGCCTGCGGGCGCGCAAGGCGCTCCGGGCGCGGCCCCGGCCCCGGGCGGTGCCCCTGCGCCGGCTCCGGCGCCGGCGCCGCAGGGCGGGCAATAGGCGCGCTCCACATCCCGCGTCGCCCCTGCGCAGGCAGGGGCCCATCCATGGCCAGCGCAAGGGCGCGGCGCTTGTAGCGCAACCGCTGGCTGGACCCCTGCCTTCGCAGGGGTGACGGGATTTGAGGTGCGATCCTGAAAGGGGGGCGGAAGGCTTACCGCTCAGCACCCAATTCCTCACAGTTTGCTCATGATTTCACGCACGCCGGAGCGCATGGTAAGCCCCTGACCGCCGGGGGAGCGCGCATGAGCGAACACGATACCACCGCCACCGAATGGCCGATGCGCCCGTGGGTGACTGCGGGCCTGCTCGGCCTCGCCGGGCTTTTGATCCACCTCGTCACCTTGGGCCGCGACGACGTGCCGTGGCAGATGGCGGGGGCGGCGTTCCTGTTCTTCGGGTCGATCGCGCTCGCCTTCACGCTCGAGCGCGAGCGGTGGAAAGAGCCGGCGCTGTTCGCGGTGGGCGCGGGCCTGGTGATGGCCGGGCTCGCCTGGCGCGCGGTGCAGTACGGCGATTCGTTGCCCGACGAGCAATACGGCTTTGCCGCCGGCGTGGTCGCCACCGCGCTGGCCCTGCCGCTGTTCCAAGCCGGGTTCCACCGGCGCCGCTTCGCCACGCCATATGCCGAGGTCTATGGCCACGTGTGGAGCGATGCGATCAGCGCCGCCGGCGCGCTCGCCTTCACCGGCATATCGTGGATCGTGCTGGGGCTGCTCAGCGAACTGTTCCACTTGCTCAAGATCGATCTGCTCAGGGACCTGATGAACGAAGGCTGGTTCGGCTGGACCTTCTCGGGCCTCGCCGCCGGGGCCGCGCTCGGTACGATCCGCAACCAGCTCAAGGTGCTGGCGACGATGCAGACGGTGGTGCTGCTGGTCGCCTCGCTGCTGGCGGTACCGCTGGCGATCGGGCTGGTAGTGTTTCTCGTCGCTACCGCGGTGTCCGGCCCGCAAGTGCTGTGGGACGCCACCCGCAGCGCCACCCCGCTGCTGCTCGCCTGCGCGGCGGGATCGTTCGTGCTGGCGAACGCGATTGCCCGGCAGGACGACGCGGCGATGACCGCCAATCGCGCCACGCGGCTGGCCGGGTGGACGCTCGCCGCGGTGATCCTGCCGCTGGCGGTGTTCGCGGCCGTCTCGCTTGGCCTGCGGCTTGGCCAATACGGCCTCGCGCCGGAACGGTTGTGGGGGCTGGTGGCGATCGTCGTCGCCTGCGTGTGCGGGGTCGCCTATTGGGTGGCGCTGGCCCGCGGCCGCAAGGCGGGCTGGGCCGCGTACTTGCGCAAAGCGACCTTCCACACCGCGCTCGGCGTGTGCGGGCTGGCGCTGCTGCTGGCGCTGCCGATCCTCGATTTCGGGCGCATCTCGGCGGGCAACCAGCTGCATCGGCTGGAATCGGGTCAGGTCAGCCCCGACCGCTTCGATTTCACCGCCTTGCGCTGGGATTTCGGCGCGCATGGCCGGCGCGCGCTGGCGCGGCTGGCCAAATCGGGCAACGCCACGATCGCCGAATTCGCCGCTGCCGCGCAGGCCCAGGACGAGCGCGTTTATGCGGGCTTTCCCGGGGCCAACCGGACCCGCGCCGAGTTCGCCCTGCGCGTCCAGCCCGACGATCCGGACATGCGCGCGCGGGTGCTCGATTACCTCGTCGCCAATCCGTACGTGTGCCAGGATCGCTGCGTCGCGCTGGACCTCGGCGAAGCGGGCCCGCGCGGCCGACGCATCGCGATCGTTCAGGGCGGCAGCTACGAGAGCTTGCTGTACAAACCCGGCGCGGCGCTTGAACGCCCGGTCGAGACGCCCGCGCGGGTCGAGCTCGGACGCAATTCGAAGGTCGAGATCAGCGACGCTCAGGTGATCCGGGTCGACGGCAAAGTGATCGGCCCGCCGCTCCCTGAGGACGCACCCTAGACGGCGGCGAGGGGCGCGGCTAACGCGCCGCCATGTCGGTAACCCGAGACACCGTGGCGAAAATCGCCAGCCTGGCGCGTATCCGCATGGATGACGCCGCGCTCGACCGCATGGTCCCCGAACTGAACGGCATCCTCGCCTGGGTCGAACAGCTCGGTGAAGTCGATGTCGGCGGGATCGAGCCGATGACCGCGGTGATCGCGCAACCGCTGCGCCTGCGCGACGACGTGGTCGACGCCGACCCGCTCACCGGCGGCGGCGTGCGCGAGGCGGTGCTGGCGAATGCGCCGGCGCCCGAACACGGGTTTTTCGGCGTGCCCAAGGTGATCGAGTGATGGCTACGCGTCGGCCCCCTATCGTCACCCCGGACTTGATCCGCGGTCCCGCTGCCTTCGCGGCGCGGGACCGGAAGCGGGACCCCGGCTTTCGCCGGGGTGACGAGGAGTGGTTGTGACAACCCTCACCGACCTCGGGGTCAAGGCGATCCGCGATGGAGTGGCCGCGGGCGAGTTCTCCGCGCGCGAAGTTGCGGAGGCATTCAACGGCGCGGTGGCTGCGGCGAGTGCACTCAACGCATTCATCGTCGCGACGCCCGACCGTGCGCTGGCAGCCGCCGACAAGGTCGATGCGGCGCGCGCGGTGGGCCAGCCGCTGGGCAAGATGGCCGGAGTGCCGATCGGGATGAAGGACCTGTTCGCCACCAAGGGCGTGCAGACCACCGCGGCGAGCCACATCCTCGAGGGCTTCGTCCCCGAATACGAAAGCACGGTCTCGCAGAATTTGTGGGACGCGGGAGCAGGGATGCTGGGCAAGCTCAACCTCGACCAGTTCGCGATGGGCTCGTCGAACGAGACGTCGTATTTCGGCAACGTCATCAGCCCGTGGCGGCGCAATGACGGCGGCAACGCGGCGCTGGCCCCGGGCGGCTCCTCTGGCGGCAGCTCGACGGCGGTTGCGGCCCGCCTCGCTCCCGCCGCCACCGGCACCGACACCGGCGGCTCGATCCGCCAGCCCGCGGCCTTCACCGGGATCACCGGGATCAAGCCGACCTACGGGCGCTGCTCGCGCTGGGGCATCGTCGCGTTTGCCTCGTCGCTCGACCAGGCGGGACCGATGGCGCGCGACGTGCGCGACTGTGCGATCATGTTGGGCGCGATGGCCGGGTTCGATCCCAAGGATGCGACCAGCCTAGATATGGCGGTTCCAGAATGGGAAGCCGGGCTCAGCCCCAGCATGGCGGGCAAGCGCGTCGGCATCCCGCGCGAATATCGGATGGATGGGATGGACGCCGATGTCGCGGCCTCGTGGGACCGCGGGATCGAGTGGCTCAAGGATGCGGGCGCGGAGATTGTCGACATCTCGCTCCCCCACACCAAATACGCGCTCCCGGCCTACTACATCATCGCCCCCGCCGAAGCCTCGTCCAACCTCGCGCGCTACGACGGGGTGCGTTATGGCCTGCGCGATCTGCCGCAGGGCGCGGGCTTGCAGGACATGTACGCCGCGACCCGCGCCGCCGGGTTCGGGGCCGAGGTCAAGCGCCGCATCCTGATCGGCACCTATGTGCTCTCGGCGGGCTTCTACGATGCCTATTACACCCAGGCGCAAAAGGTCCGCGCGCTGATCGCCCGCGATTTCGAGGCGGCCTGGGCCCACTGCGACGTGATCCTCGCCCCGACCGCGCCGAG
>JANOAH010000013.1:0-22971 GCA_031411075.1 Erythrobacteraceae bacterium | reverse complement strand
GGATCGCTTCGGCTACCAGCTCCTTGCCGGTGCCCGATTCGCCCAGCACCAGCACGGTCAGATCGTTGCGCAGCACGCGCGTGATCATGCGATAGACCTCTTGCATTGGCTGGCTGCGGCCGATCAGCGGCAGGCCCTCGGTTTCGGCGCCGTCCGGATCGGCCGCCCCTTGCGCGGCCGCCGCCTGGCACGCCGCGCGAACCAATTCGTCGAGATCGAACGGCTTGGGGAAATATTCGAACGCGCCGGTATCGGTCGCGCGCACGGCGGTATCGAGGGTGTTTTGCGCCGAGAGGATGATCACCGGCATCTCGGGGTGCGCAGCGGTCACCTCGCCGAGCGAGGCGATGCCATCGCCATCGGTCAGCACGACGTCGGTGAGCATGACGTCGAAAGTGCCGTCGGCCAGCAGCCGGTCTCGACCGGCGATGCTGTCGGCGCGCGCCACGCTGAACGCCTCGGCCTCGAGCGCGGCGGTGATGACCGTCGCGATCGAGGCATCGTCTTCCACCAGCAGTGCGCGTCGGGTCATCGGCCCCCTCCCCTACTTCGCCATCGCCAGGTGAACGCGGAAATGCGTCCAGCCATTGGCGCGGTCGTGGCTGATCCGCCCGTCCATGTCGCGCACCAGCTTGTTGACCAGCGCCAGGCCCAACCCCTGGCCGTTCTTCTTGGTCGACACGAACGGCTCGAAAATGTGCTTGGCCAGCGCCGGATCGACCCCCGGCCCGTTGTCGCTGACCTGGACTTCGATCGGCAGCTTGACCGGCATGCCGAGGCGCATGACGTTGCGCGCCAACCCGCTGGCAAAACGCGTCTGGATCACCACTTCGGGCGCCTCACCGTCGGCGCTGGCATCGCGGGCGTTGCCGATCAGGTTGATCAGCACCTGCACCAGCGCCCCTTCGTTGGCCAGGACCAGCGGCAGCGAGGGGTCGAATTCCTCGCGCAGCGGCAGCGGCGCGGGCGTGGCGGCATTCACCGTCTCGCAGGCGCGACGGATCGCGGCGTGGAGATTGAGCGGGGCAACCGGCTCGGGATGTTCGCGGCCGAGCCGCTGCATGCGGTCGATCAGCGCGGCGATGCGATCGACCTCGTCGGTGATCAGCGCGGTCAGCGGGCGGTCGCCCTCGCCGAGCTTGCGGGCGACCAGCTGCGCGGCGCCGCGGATCGCCGAAAGCGGGTTCTTGATCTCGTGCGCCAGCACCGCCGGCCCGCGCAGCGGCACCCGCTCGTCATCGCCGAGCCGTTCTTCCTGCCCGGAGTCGGACAGCGTCACCACCCGCCAGCCGGGATGTGCGGCCATCGGCGAGATCGTCATGTTGACGGTCTGGCGGCGGTCGTCGACCACCATGGTCAGTCCGCGCGCGACGGTCTGCGCTTCTTCGCGCAGCAGGTGAGCATCGACGCGGCTGTCGGGAAAGTCGACCACGTCGAGCAGCGGCGCACCCAGCAGGCGGCGGGCGCTGCGCCCGATCAGGCTTTCGGCGGCGGGGTTGACCTGGGCGATGGCGAGGTCGGGCGTGATCAGCAGCAGCGCGAAGGTCAGCCCGGCGATCTGCTCGCGCGGCTCCGGCAGGTCCGCGCCCAGTTCGCTCACGCCGCGCGCCGGCGCAGGAACGGCTCGTAGAAACGCTCGATCTCACCCAGCACTTGCGCCGGATCGTCGATGAAGTTGGCCTTGTTGCGGAATTCGGCCGAGCCGGGCAGCCCCTTGGTGTACCAGCCGAGGTGCTTGCGGGCGATCTTGCAGCCGACATCGTCGCCGTAATGCGCCAGCATGGCGCGATAGTGTTCGACCAGCACCGCATATTGTTCGTCGAGCGAAGGATCGGGCCGCGCTTCGCCGGTACGCCACCAGTGCATGACCTGGCCGAGCAGCCACGGCTTGCCGTAGGCGCCGCGCCCGATCATCACCCCGTCGGCACCCGACTGATCGAGCGCCTTGGCAGCATCGGCGATCGTGCAGATGTCGCCGTTGACGATCACCGGGATCGTCACCGCGTCCTTGACCCGGCGCACGAAGGCCCAATCAGCCTCGCCCTTGTACATCTGGTTGCGGGTGCGGCCGTGGACGGTGATCATCCGCGCGCCGACATCCTGCGCAATCCGCGCCAGTTCGGGCGCGTTGAGGCTGGCATGGTCCCAGCCCATCCGCATCTTCACCGTCACCGGCACGCTCACGGCCTTGACCGTCGCTTCCATCAGCCGGGTCGCCAGCGGCACTTCGCGCATCAGCGCGCTGCCGGCGAGTTGGCCGACGACCTTCTTGACCGGGCAGCCGAAGTTGATGTCGATGATCGCGGCGCCATTGCCTTCCTGCAGCTTCGCCGCCTCGCCCATCGAAGCCGGGTCACAACCGACCAGCTGCATCGAGACCGGCTCTTCAACCGGGTCCCAGTCCGCCTTCTGCACCGACTGGCGCGTTTCGCGGATCGCCGCCTCGCTGGCGATCATCTCGGTCACGTTGAGGCCCGAGCCGTAGCGCCGCACCAGAGTGCGAAACGGGCGATCGGTCACCCCGGTCATCGGCGCGAGCACGACCGGGCAATCGATCCGCACCGGACCGATATCGATCGGCTTGAGCGCCGGAGGGATTGGGAGCGAGGTCATCTGCGCGAACGTGCCTAAAAAACGGGCAGGCGCATAGTGGATTGCGAGGGTGGCGGCAAGCGGCTAGCGCCCCGCCCGCGATGAGCGCCCCCGCCCTTTCCCGATTTGCCGCGGTCGTCGTTGCCGCCGGGGGCGGGTCGCGCAGCGGGCTCGACCGGCCCAAGCAATTTGCTCCCTATCGCGGCAGTACAGTCCTGCGCCATGCCGTCGAGACGCTGCAGGGCATCGGAGCGGGACCGATCGTGGTCGTCCGGGCGGCCGATTTCGCGGCCGAGACTGCTGGCACCCTCGCCGGGCTTGAGGTCCGTGTGGTCGATGGCGGAGCGACCCGACAAGTCTCGGTGCGCAACGGGCTCGAGGCACTGGCGGGCGACCCGCCGGAGCTCGTCTTGATCCACGACGCCGCGCGACCCGATTGCCCGCCCGAGGTGGTCGAGCGGCTGCTGGCGGCGCTTTCTTCCGCGCCGGGGGCGGTGCCTGCCCTGCCCGTGGTCGATAGCCTGGCGGTGGCGGAGCGGGGGAAAATGACGGGCAGCGCCGATCGCGACAGCCTGCGCCGGGTGCAGACGCCCCAGGCGTTCCGCTACGCCGACATCCTGGCCGCGCATCGCACCTGGCCGGGGGAACCGACCGCCGGCGATGACGCCCAAGTCGCGCGCGCCGCCGCGCTCGCTGTGGCGCTGGTCGAGGGGGACGAGCGGCTCCGCAAGCTGACCTATCGGGAGGATTTCATGGCTGCCCCCCTGCCCCCGCGCATCGGCACCGGGTTCGACGTCCACCGGCTCGCCGAGGGTGAGGAACTGTGGCTTTGTGGCCTTCGCATCGAGCATGAGCGCGGCCTGGCCGGGCACAGCGACGCCGATGTCGGATTGCATGCCGTGGTCGATGCGATCCTCGGCGCAATCGGCGCAGGTGACATCGGGCAGCATTTCTCGCCGAGCGACCCGCAATGGCGCGGCGCGCCGTCGAGCCGGTTTGTCGAACACGCCGTCGCGCTGGCCGCCGAGGCCGGGTTTGCGGTCGGCAATGTCGATCTGACCTTGATCTGCGAAGCGCCCAAGATCGGCCCGCATCGCGAGGCGATGCGCGCGCGGCTCGCCGAACTGCTCGGCGCCCCGATAGTGGCGGTTAATGTGAAGGCCACTACCACCGAGGGTCTGGGCTTCACTGGCCGCGGCGAAGGGATCGCCGCGCAGGCCGTGGCCACCCTGGTCGCTCGCGAAAGGAATTCTTGATGAACCGTCTCAAAGGCCTCGCGCTTGCCGCGGCCGCCAGCCTGGCGCTGCAGCCGACACTGGCGAGCGCGCAGGCGAACTGTGTGACTGAGCAGGAAGTGACCGCAATCGCGATCTATGCCGTTCCCGGCGCGATCGAGGCGGTGCGGCTGAAGTGCGGCGCCACGCTCGGCACCGGCGGCTATCTCGCCCGCAGCGGCGCCGGCCTGTCGGCTCGCTACACCGCGCTGCAGCCGCGCGTGTGGCCGCGCGCCAAGGCCGGGCTGCTCAAGGTCCTGACCGCGCGGGCTGGCGACAACCGCGCCCGGCAAAGCATGGGCATGATGGCCAGCCTGCCCGACAGCGCGGTGCGCCCGTTGGTCGATGCGCTGATCGTGCAGGAAGTCTCGGCCAAGATCGCCACCAGCCAATGCCGCCGGATCGAACTGGTGCTGCAGGCGATCGCCCCGATCGAGCCGGAGATCGCCGGCGGGGTGATCGGCTCGATCGTCGGACTGGTCGACCCCGAGCAGATGCCGGTTTGTCCGCGCCGGGCATGAGCGAAACCTTCTTCCCTGCCGACGTCGTCGCTCTCGCCCGCCGCGTGATCGACGAAAATCGCGCCGCCGGTCGCACGATTGCCTTGGCCGAAAGCTGCACCGGCGGGCTGGTCGCAGCGGCGTTGACTGAAATTCCCGGCTCTTCAGCGGTGCTCGACCGCGGCTTCGTCACCTATTCGAATGCCGCCAAGCGCGATCTTCTCGGGGTGTCGGACGATATTCTTGATGCGTTCGGCGCGGTTTCGATCGCCTGCGTCTATGCCATGGCCAAGGGAACGCTGGCGCGCAGCCAGGCCGATGTGGCGGTGGCGGTGAGTGGCATCGCCGGGCCAGACGGGGGCAGCGAGATCAAGCCGGTGGGCACCGTGGTGTTCGCCCGAGCCCGTCGCGGCGAAGACATGCCCGAAGCCGAGTCCAGGCTGTTTGCCGGCGAAGACCGCGCCGGGGTGCGGCTTCAGGCGACGCTTTGCGCGCTCGAGCTGCTGTTGCCGTAGAGCTCGTCCGCACGCGTCTCGAACGCGGCGACCATCTTGCGGAAGGCGCGGTCGAAATATTGCCCGGCGAGCATCTCGAACATCACGTTCTTGAACGAGAAATCGACGCAGAAATCGAGCTCGCACCCGCCGCTGGGCGTCGGCCGGAAATGCCACACGTTGTCGAGATCGCGCATCGGCCCGTCGACATAGATCACCTCGAGCCGGTGCGGGCGTTCCTTGATCACTTTCGAGGTGAACTTTTCACGCAGCGCCTTGAAGCCGACCAGCATATCGGCGGTCATCTCAGTCTCGCTGTCCGAGCGCACCCGGGTCGCGACCACCCACGGCAGAAACTCCTGATAGCGCGCGACGTCGGCGACCAGATCGAACATCTGTTCGACGCTGTAAGGCAGCGTGCGGGTTTCGCTGATCCCCGGCATCAGCGCGCCAATTTGGCCTCTCGCGCCGCGCGCATGGCGGCAAAATCCTCGCCGGCGTGATAGCTCGAGCGGGTCAGCGGGCTCGAGGCGACTTGGAGGAACCCCTTGGCCCGGGCGATCGCGCTATAGGCGTCGAACACTAGCGGCGTCACGAAGTCGGCCACCCGGGCATGGCGGGGCGTTGGCTGCAGATACTGCCCCATGGTCAGGAAATCGACGTCCGCGCAGCGCATGTCGTCCATCACCTGATGCACTTCGAGCCGCTCTTCGCCCAGCCCGAGCATGATCCCGGACTTGGTGAAGATCAGCGGATCGTGGCGCTTGACCTCTTCGAGCAACCGCAGCGAGGCGTAGTAGCGGGCACCGGGCCGAATGGTCGGATACAACCTCGGAACCGTTTCGAGGTTATGGTTGTAAACGTCTGGCCCGGCGGCACAAATCGCCTCGACCGCGGCGCGCATCTTGCCGCGGAAATCGGGTGTCAGGATTTCGATCGTGGTCGCCGGCGTGGCGCGGCGCAGCGCTTCGATCACCTTGACGAACTGCCCTGCCCCGCCGTCCGACAGATCGTCGCGGTCGACCGAGGTCACGACGATATGTTCGAGCCCCAGCTTGGCCGCGGCGATCGCCACGTGCTCCGGCTCGAGCAGATCGACGCTGCGCGGCATCCCCGTCTTGACGTTGCAGAACGCACAGGCGCGGGTGCACACATCGCCCAGGATCATCACCGTGGCGTGCTTCTTGGTCCAGCATTCGCCGATGTTCGGGCAGGCCGCTTCTTCGCACACGGTGTTGAGCTTGAGCTCGCGCATCAGGGTGCGGGTTTCGTGATAGCCCTTGGACACCGGCGCTTTGACCCGGATCCAGTCGGGCTTGCGCTGCCTTTCAGGCCGGGGAGCTGACGCGAGGTCGTTCATCACCCGCGCATCTAGGGATGTGGCTTGTCAGTGGCAATGCCGCGCGGCATGGCGCGAGGATGAGCGACGCCAGCCCTGAACTGACCGAGCTGATCGACGGCTATCGCCGCTTCCGCGAGCACGGCTGGGAGCCGGAACGCGAGCGCTGGGCCAGCTTGCGCGAAGGGCAGCAGCCGCGGGTGATGTTCATCGCCTGTTCCGACAGCCGGGTCGACCCGGCGCAGATCTTCGACGTCAATCCCGGCGAAATCTTCGTCGTCCGCAACGTCGCCGCACTGGTCCCGCCGTTCGAGACCACGCCCGGGCACCATGGCGTCTCGGCGGCGCTGGAATTCGCGATCCAGTTCCTCAAGGTCCGAGAAATCGTGGTGATGGGGCACGGCATGTGCGGCGGCTGCAAAGCCGCGCTGACCCAGTCGATGCACGGCGAGGAACCCGGCCAAGGAGGGTTCATCGCCGACTGGATCGAGATGCTCGACGCGGCGCGTGAGCCGATCGCTGCGGCGCTCGGTACCGAAAGCCGCGCGGCGGAACGGGCGATGGAACAGGCCGCTGTCAAGGTCAGCCTCGCCAACTTGCGCACCTTCCCTTGCGTGCAGGAAAAGGAACGCCGCGGCACGTTGACCCTGCGCGGCGCCTATTTCGCGATTTCGGACGGCGAGCTGTGCCTGCTCGACGAGGCCAGCGGACAGTTCGCGCCGGCTTGAAGGAGAGTTGATGGAACCGCCGGACCGCAACATCGCGCTGCTGATCGATGCCGACAACACTTCGGCAGGCGCACTGGATGCGGTGCTGACGGTGCTGGCGGAGTTCGGCACGGTCAACATCCGCCGGGCCTACGGGAATTGGCAGAAACCGGCCCTGAAGGGATGGTCGGCAATTCTGCACCAGTACGCGATCGAGCCCAATCAGCAGTTCGACGTCGCCAAAGGAAAGAGCGCGACCGACATGAAGCTGACGATCGATGCGCTCGATCTACTCTACGGTGGCCGCGTGGGTGGATTCGGCATCATGTCGAGCGACAGCGACTTCATGCCGCTCGCGGTGCGCATCAAACAGGACGGGCTGCCCGTGTATGGGTTCGGCAAGGTGACCACTCCGATCTCGTTCCGAGAGGCCTGCACGCGTTTCATCGACGTGGGCGCCTTGCTCTTGGCTGAGGAAACGCCGGCAACCGATGCAGCCGTGAACGCGCAAACACCGTCGTCCCATCGCCATATCGACGAAGAACTGCTCAAGCTGCTGGCCGACGCGTGGAAAACCGCCAAACGCCCCGACGGCTTTGCGTCGCTTAGCGAATTGGGCAAGCTCGCAGGAAATCGGTCTTCGTTCGATACCCGCAATTATGGCTATGCCAAGCTGATCGACCTGATCGAAGACATTCCCAATTTCCAGATTGATCGCCGTGACGGCGGCGTGTGGGTGAAGCGAGTTCGTTAGGCACAATAACGCAGCCCGCTCGTTCGGCTGACATCTGCGCAACGGGGATAGCCATGGTCGACAAATCGGAAAAGTTTCGCTGGGCGGTGCGGCTGGGGTTCGCCGCGCGCGGGATCGTGTACGTTCTGATCGGCTATCTGGCGCTCACCGCCAAGCGCACCGACGCGAGCATGGAGCATGCGTTAGACTGGCTGCAGGACGCGCCGCTCGGCGTGCCGATCCTCTATCTGTCCGCCCTGGGGCTGCTGGCCTACGGGCTGTTCCGCCTCGCTTCGCTGTTCTTCGATGTCGAAAACGCCGGCACCAGCCAGAAAGGTATCGCCAAGCGCATCGGCAATGGGGCGAGCGGACTGGTGCACCTGGTGTTGGCGTGGACCGCGCTCAAGTTCGCTCAGGGCGACAAGCAGACCGCCACCGACTCCGGCAGCCAGGAAGCGGCTGGCACCCTGCTATCGTTCGCGTTCGGCTCCTTCGCCCTAGGTGTGATCGGCCTCGGGCTGCTCGCGGCCGCCGTATTTCAGGCCAAGGCGGCGATTTCGGCCAGCTTCACGCGCAAGATTTCGCCCGACGCGCCGGCGATCATCACGACGCTCGGTCGCATCGGCAGTGCCGCGCGTGCGGTAGTGTTCCTGATCGTCGGCTGGTCGCTGGTGCAATCGGCCTGGCTCGGCAGCACCGCCGAAGTCAAATCGCTAGGCGATGCCTTGCGCTCGCTCACCGATAATGGGCTGCTCTACACGGTCGTTGCCGCGGGCTTGCTGGCGTTCGGCCTGTTCAGCCTACTGCTGGCGCGGTACCGGATCGTGCCCGACATCAGCCGCGCCGACCTGACGCCGCGGTTTGGTTAGCCCTTGCACTGGGCCAGACCGGTGCCTTCGTAAACGATCCGGCCCCACTGATCGCGCAGCGTCACTGCGCCTTCATAGTCGCCCGGGCCGGATTCGGCGCTGGCATCGGCCAAGACCAGCCGCAGCGCGTATTCCTTGCCGCTGTAAAGCGAGCGGGTGTGCATCGGCAGTTCGCGCGAACCTGGGTCGGACGCCAGACGAACGACCTCGTTGCCGATCTTGAGGAACGCGTCCGAAGGGCGCGCGATCACCCTCACGCCGAAGCTGGTACCGGGCGCGTAGTTGCAGGCCTCGCCGATCAGGTCGTAGCGTTCGATGTCGGGCAGCAGGATCGGTTCGGGCGTCAGTTGTTCGAGCGGCGGCTTGGTGTCGTTGGCGCGTTCGACCGCGGCCACGTCGCGCGCATCGGCCACGGCCTGATCATCGGCATCCGGCTCGTCCTGGCAGCCGGCCAGCGAGAGTAGCGCGATCCATCCCAGCTTGCGCATCAATGCCTCCCGAACAGTTTCTCGACATCGGTCATCGACAGTTTGACCCATGTCGGCCGACCGTGATTGCACTGGCCCGAACGCGGTGTCTGCTCCATTTCGCGCAGTAACGCATTCATTTCCTGTACCGATAGCGTGCGGCCGGCGCGCACCGAGCCGTGGCAGGCCATGGTCGCCAGGACATGCTCGATCCGCGCGCCGAGCAACAGCGCATCGCCGTTGGCGGCGATGTCGTCGGCGAGGTCGTGCAGCAGCGCGGCCGGATCGGCCTGGGCGAGCGCGGCGGGGAGCGCGCGGACCAGCATCGCGCCCGGGCCGAACCGCTCGGCGACCAGGCCAAGCGCGGCAAACGCCTCGGCCTGATCCTCAAGGCGGTCGCAGGCCGGTTCGTCGAGCTCGACCACCGCGGGGATCAGCAGCGCCTGACTGGCGGCAACCTTCGCGCCCACGCCCGCGGCGCGCAGCCGTTCGAGCACCAGGCGTTCATGCGCGGCATGCTGATCGACGATCACGAGCCCATCGGCGGCCTCGGCGACGATATAGGTCTGCGCCACCTGACCGCGCGCGACGCCGAGCGGGAATTCTGCCAACTCGGCGGGAAGCGGTTCGGCCATTTCGGCCCGTCCAAGCGGCGCGGCCATCACATCGGCCTCGTAGGATCGCCACGCCGTGCCCGCATCGCGCACCGCTGACGAGGGCCGCGACCAGTCGCGACCGGCGAAGATCGAGGCGAGCGCTGGGGCTGGCTCGGCCTGCCAACGCCCCATCGCCGCGCCGTCGGGCGCCTGGGCGCTGCGCCGGTCACCGCTCGCCAGCGCCTCGCGCAGGCTCGAAACGATGAACCCGCGCACCCCCGCCGCATCGCAAAAGCGGACCTCGGTCTTGGCCGGATGGACGTTGACGTCGACCTCGCTCGCGGGAAGTTCGAGGAACAGTGCCAGCACCGCGTGGCGATCGTGCGCCAGCATCCCGGCATAGGCCCCGCGCACCGCGCCGATGAGCAACCGGTCCTTCACCGGGCGTCCGTTGACGAACAGGTACTGGTGATCGGCAACGCCGCGATTGAACGTCGGCAGGCCCGCCAGGCCCGTCAGGCGCATCCCTTCGCGTTGCGCATTCAGCGGCACATGGTTGCCAGCGAGCGCCCGGTCGACGATCTGCGCCACGCGCGCTTCCAGCCCCTCGCCCGCCTGCAGTCCAAGGATGCGACGGTCGCCATGGTCGAAGGTGACGTGGATGTCGGGCCGCGCCATGGCCAGGCGGCGCACGACGTCGAGACAGGCGGCGTATTCGCTGCGTGGCGAGCGCAGGAACTTGCGCCGTGCGGGGACCTTGCCGAACAGGTTTTCCACCCGGACCCGCGTTCCCGGCGGCAGTGCGGCCGGTTCGTCCGCCACCAGCGCCCCATGGTCGACCACCCGGCGCCAGCCTTCCGCCTCCGAGCGCACCCGGCTCTCCAGCGTAAGCCGCGCCACGCTGGCAATCGAGGGCAACGCCTCGCCGCGGAAACCGAGGGTTGTGACTTGCTCGATCGCTTCATTCGGCAGCTTCGAAGTGGCGTGGCGTTCGAGCGCCAGCGCCATATCGTCGCGGCTCATGCCGCATCCGTCATCGGCCACTTCGATCAGGTCGAGCCCGCCTTCGGCCAGCCGCACCGCAATCCGCGTGGCGCCGGCATCGATGGCGTTTTCGACCAGTTCCTTGAGCGCCGCGGCAGGCCGTTCGACCACCTCGCCCGCGGCGATGCGGTTGACCAGGGTTTCGGGCAGGCGGCGGATCACGGGCATGGTGTGCCAGGCCCTAGCGCCCAAGCGCCGTCAATTCGAGACGAGCGGTGAAAAACATGGTGAAGTTGAACACAAAATTTTAGCCATTGCCCGCTCTTCTCGCTAGTGGCAGCAGACATGCCCCGCAGGAGCCGGCCGCGCCCCTGCAGGCCCCCCTTTTTCTGCCGCGGTAGGATGCGATTGCGCGATGGCTAAATTCTTCTCCAAGTTGTTCAAGTTCGGCTCGCAGAACATGGCGATCGATCTCGGCACGGCGAACACGCTGGTCTATGTCCAGGATCGCGGCATCGTGCTCAACGAACCGTCGGTGGTGGCGATCGAAACGATCAACGGCATCAAGCGGGTCAAGGCAGTGGGCGACGACGCCAAGCTGATGATGGGCAAGACCCCCGACAATATCGAAGCGATCCGGCCCTTGCGCGACGGTGTCATCGCCGACATCGAAATCGCCGAGGAGATGATCAAGCACTTCATTCGCAAGGTCCACGGCAAGAAGAGCCTGTTCCGCTACCCCGAAATCGTGATCTGCGTACCGTCGGGTTCGACCAGCGTCGAACGCCGAGCGATCCGCGATGCGGCCAGCAATGCCGGCGCCAGCGAGGTATTCCTGATCCTCGAGCCGATGGCCGCGGCGATCGGCGCCGACATGCCGGTGACCGAGCCGGTCGGATCGATGGTGGTCGACATCGGCGGCGGCACCACCGAAGTCGCGGTGCTGAGCTTGCGCGGGCTTGCCTACACCACCTCGGTGCGCACCGGGGGTGACAAGATGGACGAAGCGATCGTCAGCTACGTGCGCCGCCACCACAACCTCCTGATCGGCGACGCCACCGCCGAACGGATCAAGAAGGATTACGGCATCGCTATCGTCCCCGAGGACGGCGTCGGCGAACTAATCACCATCAAGGGCCGCGACCTCGTCAACGGCGTGCCCAAGGAAATCACCATCAACCAAGCCAACATTGCCGAAGCGCTTAGCGAACCGATCGGCGCGATCGTCGAAGGCGTGCGGATCGCGCTCGAAAACACCGCGCCCGAACTGGCCGCGGACATCGTCGACCAGGGCATCGTGCTGACCGGCGGTGGGGCGCTGATCCGCGGGCTGGACGATCATCTCAAGGAAGAAACCGGGCTGCCGGTCAGCGTCGCCGAAGATCCGTTGTCGTGTGTCGCGCTCGGCACCGGCCGCGCGATGGAAGACCAGATGTATCGCGGCGTACTGATGACCGCCTGAGATGAGCTGAACAAAGGGGTTTGGCGGCCATGGCGCCCCCGGCATCCCGCCGCACTGGAATCAACAGGAAGGCCCAGATGGGCCTGTTTGCCGGCTATGTCGTCGCCGGCGGCGGCGCGCTGCTCGGCGCGGCGCTGCTCGCCATTTCGGCGTTCCGCCCGGAAACCTTCAGCGGCCTGCGCGCCATGGCCACCGATGTCGCCGCGCCGGCCGGTTCGGCCAGTGCCGCGGGGCGCACCGGCGGCCAGGGCATCCTGTCCGCCATCGCCGGGTACTATCGCGCCGGCAGCCGCAATGCCGAGCTTGAGCGCGAGATCGAGCTCGCCCGGGTGCGCCTGGTCGAGGCCGAAGCGCTGCGCCAGGAAAACGTCCGGCTCAAAGCCGTGCTCGGGCTCGCCGAGGGCGATCCCCGACCGGTCGCGGTGGCGCGGCTGATCGGGTCCACTTCGGCCAGCGTGCGGCGGATCGGATTCATTTCGGCCGGCCGCGCACAAGGCGTCCGGCCGGGCATGCCGGTCACTTCGCCGATGGGCCTGGTCGGCCGCGTACTCGAGGCCGGGACCGGCAGCGCGCGGGTCCTGTTGCTGACCGATGCCGAAAGCATGGTCCCGGTGCGCCGCGCCAAGGACAACGTCGTCGCCTTCGCCGAAGGGCGCAGCGACGGGTCGTTGCAGCTGCGGCTCGTCAATCTGGGCATCAATCCGCTCAAGCCCGGCGACGTGTTCGTGACGTCGGGCGCGGGCGGGTTGTTCCGGCCGAATATCGCCGTGGCGGTAGTCTATCGCACCACCCGCGACGGTGCGATCGCGCACCTGCTCAGCAACCCGGCGGCCACCGACGTGGTGGTGGTGGAGCCCATCTGGCAAGGTGAGGCCGCAGCAGCGGCGCAGCAAGACCCGGCCGAACCTACCGCCGCCGCGCCGGGAGACCGCTGATGGAGCGGCTCCACCCCGATGCGCGCCGCGATCCGTTTGGCAGCAAGATCAACCGCAGCCATTCACCGATCATCGCCCTTGGCGTACCGTGGGTATCGATCATGCTTGGCTCGCTCACACCGTGGCTGCCGGTGATCGCCGCCGCCCCGGTGCTGCCGCCGTTCGGTTACGTCTTCCTGCTCGCCTGGCGGCTGCTGCGCCCGGGGCTGCTGCCGCTCTGGGCGGGCCTGCCGCTCGGGCTGTTCGACGATCTCTATTCGGGTCAGCCCCTGGGCAGCGGCGTGCTGCTGTTTTCGGTGACGCTGATCGTGATCGAGCTGATCGAGGCGCGTTTCCCATGGCGCAATTTCTGGCTCGACTGGCTGACCGCAGCGGGGCTGCTGACGGCCTATGTGGCGCTAGCCGCGCTGGTTTCGGGCGGGCTTGGCGGGGCGGAGCAAGCGCTGGTTATCGTGCCGCAACTGCTGCTGGCGATCGTGCTCTACCCGCTCGTCGCCCGGCTTGTCGCGCAGCTCGATCGCTGGCGGCTGACCCGGGTTAGGCGGATCGGCTGATGCCGCTGCGGCAGAAATTCACGTCCAGCCTGCTGGCCCAGTCGTTCGATCGGCGCAGCTTCGCAGTGGGCGCGATTCAAGGCGGCATCGGCCTGCTGCTGGCGGCGCGCATGGGGTACATCGCGGTCGCCGAAAACGAGAAGTACGAAACCGAGGCGGAGAGCAACCGCGTCAACCTGGTGCTGATCCCGCCACGGCGCGGCTGGATCCTCGATCGCAAGGGCATCCCGCTCGCGTCCAACCGGGCCGATTTCCGGGTCGACGTCATTCCCGAGCGACTGGTCGATCGCGAGCGCGAAATCGCTATGCTGGGCGACTTGCTCAAGCTCTCGCCGGTCGAAATCCAGGACCTCCACGACAAGATCGCCAACGCCTCGGGCTTCCAGCCGGTCCAGGTGGCCGAGGGGCTCGATTACGACGCCTTCGCCGCAGTCACCGTTCGCCAGCCCGAACTGCCCGGCGTCGTTCCCCAGCGTGGCTTCTCGCGCTATTATCCCACCGGCCCGGCGGTCGGCCACCTGATCGGCTACGTCGGCGCCGCCAGCCGCGAGGAATACGAGGTCGAGCCGAGCCCGCTGCTGCTCACGCCAGGCTACAAGCTGGGCAAGGACGGGTTGGAAAAGCAGTTCGAACAGGTGCTACGCGGCGAACCGGGCGCACGGCGCAGCGAAGTGACCGCGTCGGGCCGCGTGGTGCGCGACCTGTCGATGCGCGAGGACGTCCAGGGCAAGCCGATCAAGTTGACGATCGACGGCCAGCTGCAGGACTTCGCCGCGCGCCGCATCGGGCTCGAGAGCGCGGCGGTGGTGGTGATCGATTGCCACACCGGCGGAATCCTCGCCCTCGTCTCGATGCCCAGCTTCGATCCCAACACCTTTGCCAACGGTATCGGCCGGGTCGAATGGAAGATGCTCAACGACGACGATCATATCCCCTTGCTCAACAAGGCGCTGCGTGGGCTCTATCCGCCGGGCTCGACAATGAAGCCGATGGGCAGCCTGGCGTTGCAGCGGCAAGGCATTTCGCCTGACGAAAAGATCAATTGCCCCGGCGGCTATCAGCTCGGCAACCGCTTCTTTCGCTGCGACGCGGTACACGGCCCGGTCGATATGCGCGGCTCGATCGAACACAGCTGCAACACCTATTACTGGTCGATGTCGCACCGGGTGGGCTATCAGAACATCGCGCCGGTGGCCAAGCTGCTCGGCCTGGGCAAGGAGTTCGAACTGCCGGGCACGCGCCAGCGGTATGGCACCATTCCCGATCCCGAATGGAAGATGCGGCGCTACAAGCAGGCGTGGACCGATTCGGATTCGCTCAACGCGTCGATCGGGCAAGGCTATGTCTCGGTGTCGCCGCTGCAGTTGGCGGTGATGACCGCGCGGATCGCCAGCGGCAAGAACCTGCGCCCTTCGCTGCTGTTCGGCCAACCCAAGCCGCTGGGCCCGGATCTGCCGTTCACGCCGGAACAGCTCGCGGTTACGCGTGACGGCATGTTCAACGTCGTCAACGGGCACGGCACGGGCGTGGGCAGCAAGCTGCAGCTCGAAGGCATCCAGATGGCCGGCAAGACCGGCACCGCGCAAGTCCGCCGCATGACCAGCCGTGGCGCGGTGGGCGCCTGGAAGGACCGCGACCATTCGCTGTTCGTCTGCTACGCTCCCGCCGCCGCGCCGCGTTATGCGATGGCGGTGGTGGTCGAACACGGCACTTTCGGCGCGCGCGCCGCGGCGCCGATCGCGCGCGATGTGATGACGTGCCTGTTCGACCCGGAAAAGGCCTGGGCCGGCCTGCTCGAAATGGAGAAGACCTGGGGCGGCACGCCGTCCGAACGGCTGGCCGCCAAGTACGCCGCGTACACCGCTACATTTGGCACCACTGCGCCCAAAGTTGCGCCCGATGCGGCGGTCGAAGCGGCGCTGGCCGAATCCACTACGGCCGAGCCGGCCGCGCCGACCAGCGGCGTCACCACCGGGGCGGAACGCGGCGAAGCGACGTCGCCGATGCCGGGCGAAGCGCCCCCATCCGCCTTCCCGCCGCTCGAACCCGAATTCGGCCCGGCGCCATGATCGCGCGCACCATGGTTCCCGGGGTCCTCGCCAATCTGCCCTTCCGTGTGCTCATTCCGCTGACGCTGCTGACCTGCTTCGGCGCGGCGGTGCTCGATTCGGCCGCCGGCGGATCGTTCGCGACTTATTCGGCCTCGCACCTGATCCGCTTCGCGGTACTGCTCGCCATGGCGCTCGTGCTGCGCCAGTTTCCCCGCGGTCTGGTTCAGCTGTCCGCCTATCCCGCCTATGGGATCATCCTGCTGCTGCTGATGGCGGTCGAAGCGATCGGCGCGGTGGGCGGCGGCAGCCAGCGCTGGATCAACCTGGGCTTCATGCAGTTGCAGCCATCGGAGTTCATGAAACCGACGATCGTGCTGGCGCTGGCCGCGTTCTACGCCGCGCTGCCGCCGGGCCTGGTCGGCACCTGGCGCGCGCTGATACCGGCGGGCGCGCTGCTGGCGGTGCCGATGGCGCTGGTCATGCTCCAGCCCGATCTCGGCACGGCCATGGCGATCGGGTTCGGCGGAGTGGTGGTGATGTTCCTTGCCGGACTGCCGTTCAAATGGTTCGCCGGCGGCGCCGCGGCCGGCGCGGTGATCGCACCGCTGGCCTATTTTTTCGTGCTGCACGATTATCAGCGCAACCGGGTGCTGGTGTTCATGGACCCGGAAAGCGATCCGCTCGGCACCGGCTACCACATCACCCAGTCGAAGATCGCGATCGGATCGGGCGGCATTTTGGGCAAGGGGTTCGGCGAAGGATCGCAAAGCCACCTGAACTATCTGCCCGAGCCACACACCGATTTCGTCTTCGCCACCATGGCCGAGGAATGGGGACTGATCGGCGGGCTGATGGTCCTGCTGGTGTTCGGCATCGTGCTGCGCTGGGGCCTGGGCGTCGCCCGGCGCGCGCCCGACCGCTTCTCGCAGCTGCTGGCTGGCGGGATGACGGCGACGATGTTCTTCTACGTCGCCATCAACCTTCTGATGGTCATGGGTCTTGCCCCGGTGGTCGGCATCCCGTTGCCGTTCATGAGCCATGGCGGATCGTCGATGATGACCAACATGATCTGCCTGGGCACGCTGATGATGGTCGACCGGTGGAGCCAGAAGGCCGGCCGCACCGGCACGCTGGGCTGACCGCAGGCCCTTTTCACCCAGAGCAACATCGCTATAGGAGGCGCTCCCCGCGATTCGCGGGGCCGCGGCCTAGCTGCGACGGACGCATAGCTCAGTTGGTAGAGCAGCTGACTCTTAATCAGCGGGTCCTAGGTTCGAGCCCTAGTGCGTCCACCAAACCTCCCCAGTTGTACGGAGCTCGGTGCGGTAGACCTGCACCCGCTCATTTCGCTTGCTACTCGTTGGGCGGATTTCTTTGCTGGGTGAACAAGCGGGCCCGCATCATGAGCTGGAAGGCCGTCCTCAGGCTGTCCGGCGAAAGGTCGTGACCGCGGTCGTGGGCGGCTTGGGCCAGGGATTCATAGCAAGGCCAATCCGATAGCTTGGCCCCTTGCAAGTCATTCGGCGCGCACGTGGTGAGGTAGTCGATGGCGCGCTGGACGTCGGAGTTGGGGCCGGATGTCATCGAGCGATGTCGCTGGCCTGCGCCGCGGACAGCGCGAGCAGCGCTGAGGCTGCGGTGAACAGCCGGCGAGTGTCTCGCATAACCGCCATATTAGGCTGCCGACTCAGCGTTGCGGGATCGGGGAACAGCATTTCGGCGCTGGAGTTCCAGCCGCCGTCGGACTGCTGTTCGGCCGCAAGCGCGAACGCGAGGGCGTGCGCCTGCGCGCGCTCGGCCGCTTGGCCCAGCATCAGGATGCGGATCAGCCAAGCTCGATCGAACGGGGAGCTGCGCGTTGCGGCCTGCGTGGTAGCCCATCCGATCGCGCGCGATAGATTTGGTCCGGGCCCGACAGCCTCGGCCGCCAGCGCCGTCGCAAAGTTGTCGTTGCGCCACCAATATGCAGTCCACGCGCCGTCTGGGTTTTGGCTCGAGCGGAGATGGTCGCTAACCGTTTCGCCCATCAGCGCGGCGACGTTGGCGGCAACACAGGCGTGGCCGCTCCGCCACCCGGCATCGTCCTGTGGCCCGGTCGATCCATCGAACCGGATCGGCGTGTCCGGGGCATAGGTCGCAACCGCGCCGCCGGGCTGAAGATGCGCACCGAGGAAGGCTTCGGCACATGCGACGTCGGGCCCCGAATACCCCACGGCGCGGAAGAACTTGAGCGCCCAGGCCGTGCTATCCGCATCGCCGGGACTTATCCGGTTATAGCCCCAGCCGCCGGCCGGCCGCTGCCGTCGGAGCATCGCTCGGATAGTTTGTGCAATCAACGTGTCAGGCAAATCCGCACCGCTGACGACCAGGGCATAGCCGACGAAGGCAGTGACCCATTCGTCGGAGGCGCCGTTGACGATCTGGAAGTCCCGCCAGAAATCGTCCTGATCGCGCTCCGCCAGGAGAAAACCGACCGCGCTGGCGGCGGCGGCCGCGATCGCGGCCGCGGGGCCATCGGCCGTGATCGAACGGGGCGAAGCGGCGAGGTTGTTCCGGCTCCATTGGTGTTGCGCGGAGATATAGGCTTTGGCGCTTGTGGTACTGTCAGCCCCCAGCGAGACCTTTACGTGCGACAACCGCCGTTCGAACCACGGGACGAATTTCGGTGGAGCCCTGACCGCCGCGGCTATCCAGGACGCTGGCCAGTCCTGTCGGCTGTCTTCGGGATAGAGACGCGCGCCGACGCGTTCCAGCGCGGTCCGCTGGTCGTTGGTGCAAATGTTTTCGGCGCACAGCCAGTCGAGCAACTCGCTCCAGCGCGGCTCAAGCGCGGGAAAATCGGGCAACATCGCTTCGAAGCCAATCGTCGGCCGGATCGCCGGGGCGAAATCGAGACCGATCGCGACCCGACCGGTGATCCCGACCAGACGGGCGAACAGATCGGTGGCCCGGTCACATTCGCCGGGCCATCCCAAATCGGAAAGGAGGCTTTTCAGATCGTCAGGGCGCACGCCGCGCAGGTTGACCCGCACCGCCTCGCCCCGGCCGAGCATGAAACCGATGTAGCTGATGGACAAATCGGGAGGCAACGCACTGAGGAGTTTGGTGACATGATCGCCGGCGAGTTTAAGCCGATGCGCATGCCGGGCCACCCGGTGCCGACCTCCGCCAGCCTGCGGACCGCGATCGTGCCGGGTCTCGACCGGCAGAAATAGGGCCGGTGCGCGATCCGTGCCTGAGCCCGGCATGTCCCACTCCAGGAAAACACCGCCCAGATCGGTTCTGATACTGTCCTCGTCGTCGGCCCACGCCTGCAGAAATCGCCCGATCGCGTGCGGGTGTTGTGAGGCTTCCGGCATTTGCGTCAGATAGCGTCGCAGCACCGCGGCATCGGCGGCGCTTCCACTGACGTATTGATGGAGGTCAACGTCATCGCGGCCTTCGCCCAGCCGCAATTCTATCGCCAGGCGGGCAATGGGGGCGAGGCGCGAGGCCGCCGCTTCGAGCGCCGAACGTGCCGCGCTACCGACCAGCCCCTCGGGAACGGCGGGCCACAGCAAGGCCAGGCTCCCGACAGGGGACAGATCGAACTCCGGCTCCGATCCAAACGTCACGCGTTGCGCTTCCCGTCGGCGAGATAGCTTTCCAGGGCCGTGATGGCCTGGTCCAGCCTATCAAATCGGTCGGGCAGCGTCACGGCGGCGGCGTTCGCCCGGCACGCCAGGTCTCCGATCGCCCGCTGCAAGCGGGGGGGTGCGCCAGGGACAGATTGCAACGGGTCCGGCGTTACGTGGTGCAGGAGGTGGCGCACCGCAGCGGATGGGGACAGCGGTTCGATCCGGGTTTCGCTGAGCGAAAGTTCGCGCGCTGAAAGGATGAACACGCCGGCAATCGGCACCGCCTGTTTGGGCTGCCCGGGCGCTTCGCTCAGATCGATGACGCGCTTGTCGAACATCGCGGCGGTCGCCGGGGGGCCGGGATCGTCGAAGCGCGGTGGCAGATGTTCGGTTGAATGGCCGAAAGCCTGGGCCGCGGCAGGGGTCAACTTGGTCTGACGGTGTCCGGGAAACACGCTCCAGCGCCCGCCGACGGTGTCGACGCGAGCGAGATCATCGGCCAGGAGCTGCCAGCCCTGCCTCTGCAGCGCCCAGGACAGGGTCGATTTGCCCGCCCCCTTGTCCGCTAAAATCAGTACCGCGCTGCCATCCTTCGCCAGAGCCGCGGCGTGGAATGATAGCAGCTCACGACAAACCAAGACGGTCCGCATGATCGGTTCGGCAAAGAGGCTGAAGATATCCCGGTCGCTGACCTCGGGAACGGCCAGGCAATCCACTGCGGCGCCGTCGCAGTGGATTCGAAACCGGCAGCGAACCCGACCCCCATGCCCGAACACGTGTTCGACCGCTTGCAGGGGCCCGACCGTCACACTGCGCACGATCGCGATCGGGTCGCCGGCTTGTGGCTCGGAGGGCAGCGAATCAACCCTGAGCGTGCGCCAGGTCAGGTCCGCAGCCTGCCTTGAGCCTTCGTCGTCATTGTCGGTGGCGATACGCAAGCCGTTCAGGGTCAGCATCGTTGAACTGCTGCTCTTGGTAACGCAAACACGCTGATGCTCTGGCCGCCGAGCATGCTGGGTGCCCGTTCGACCCGGATCTGGCCTGGCCATTCCGTCAGGCGCTCGAGCAATGCTTCGACCCCCGTGCGGATCACGGCGCGGGCCAGATGCAAGCCAACACACATATGCCGCCCTGCCCCGAAGGCCAGGTGCGGTGGGCCCGTGCGGTTGGGCTCGAAATTGTCCGCGTTGGGAAAAGAGGCGGTATCGCGATTGAGGGTATCGAGCGGCAAGACGATGTTGGCGCCCGCCGGGATAATGCCGCTCGGGCAAGCGATGTCGTCGTCCGCTTCGCGCAGCAGAACGAGGTTGCGAGGCGGCCCCAACCGCAGGCTTTCCTCGACAAGGCTCGGCAGGGCAGCCGCGCCGCCCCGGGCGGCCGCCCACAGCTCTGGTTGCGGGGCAAGCCGCTCCAGCAACCCGGCGAAGGCATCGAGCGTGGTGTAGGAGTTGCCGAACAGCAGCAACGTCGCTTGCGCGAGCGCTTCGTCGAGCGAAATCTTCTCCGCTTCCACTGCGCCGCGAAGGATTTGACTGGCGGCCGCCCGGGGCGGCAACGGCTTTCGCCACAGGTCCTCAACCGCTTGTGCGATGGCCGCCAAGGCAAAATACCGGCCCGTGCCCGGCTCGGCGCAGCCAGGGAGGAAACCGGCCATTCCGGCAATCTGAACGTCGAGAGCGGCACGCTGTGCCGGCGCAATCCCGATCAGTTCCATCAGCGAATCGCGCACCAGGGGGCGCGCAAATTCGGCGATGAGATCGAAATCTGGCTCTTGCCCGGAAGCGTCGAGCAGGTCGGACGCGCGGTCGGCCAGATATGTACCGAGCGGGGCCAAAGCTGCGGGGCCCAGCGCTGCGCTAGCAACTTTGCGCAACGCAGGCCGATCTTTGCCGTTTGGACCCCACATCCAGAGGCCGCGCAAATGGATTCCGCGCCTGACGAGCCGATCCGCGGCCCCGCCGGCATCGCGTAACGCCGGTGGACGATCCGCCGGCACTTGTGCCGCCGCGCTGATCAGGACGGCTTTGGCATCGCCAAAGGCCGAGACGACCAAGTCGTCACCCGCTCGAGGCACTTGCAATGAGATTGGCCCCCGTGCCGAACCGATCGACCTACTGGCCCGCGCTGAAAACGCTCAAGATCGGCGCGAATGCTGCAATCAGGAGGAGTAGACCGCACCGTCCGGCTGGGCCGCCGGTCCGGTACCGCCCTGGGTAAGTTCGCTCACGTCGCCGTAATCGACGAGGCTTGAAGGCTCGAACGAAGTCTTGGCAATTCCATTCGAGTGGTCGGCATTCTGCATTGTTCGCCCCTGCTAAAACCGTCTATTCTCTGCGAGTTGCACATACCTGTCATGTTCATGATGGCGAGACAAGCGGCCATTCGATGGTTACACAAAATGGGGGACCCGGACACTGGCGGTGTTGTGAATCTATCACGAAATGGCATCATCGCACCGGCAGCGTAGAGCATCTGCATAGCTTCACCGTCCAACAATGCGCAGAGGTCCGCGTGGCAAACGATTCCGGGAAAAACTACCGGCTGGGCGAAGGCGTGTTTTCGGTCCCCGTCGAAAACGAAGCCGTCGTCATGGCCATGAGCTCCGAGAAGTATTTCGGCGTTCGCGGCGCCATGCGTCATCTGCTCGAGCCGCTGCGTGAAGGGCTGTCGTTCGACGCGATGGTTGCCGCCACCTGCGCACGGTACACGGTCACGCCGGAGGAAGCGCGGGAGGATCTCGAGTCCATGCTCCCCAAACTGATCGCGGCCGGCATCATCAAACGCACGAGCTGAAAAGCCCGATCCTTGCAGGCCATCTGCGGTCTTTGGCGCACCGATGGCCAGCCGGCTGCGGAATCGCTTGAGCGGATGCTGGCCGCGCTTCGGCCTTATGGGCCGGACGCGAGCGGACGCTGGGTAGAGAAGGAAGTCGGCCTTGGCGGCCGAGCGATGCACCTGTTCCCCGGCGACTTGCCTGGCGGCCGCCCGATCATCGGCGGTGCCGGGCGTTACGTACTGGTGGCCGATGTGCGGCTAGATGATCGCGGCGAACTGGCGGCCGCGCTGGGCCACTCACCCACCAGCGCCCGCGCTGTCAGCGATGATGAATGGGTCCTGCGCGCGTTCGAGCGTTGGGGCGACGATTGCCTCGGACGGCTCTATGGCGATTACGCGATCGCCGTGTGGGATCGGGCGCGGCGCCGCTGGCTGCTGGCCCGCGATGGCATGGGCGGCCGGCCGCTGTGCTATTTTCGCGATCACCGGCTGTTCGCTTTTGCGTCGATGCCGCGCGGGCTGCATGCCCTGCCGCACGTTCCCTACGAGGCCAATTCAGACCTTTTGGCGCGCGGGCTCGACATGCTTCCGCAGGATCCGCACGCCGTCTGCTTCCGCCACATCGAGCGGGTGGGAATGGGCGAGCAGGTCGTCATCACTGCCGAGCATGCGACGAGCCGTCTTCACTGGAACCCCGACCCCGAACCGCTGCGCTTGCGCAGCCCGCATGAATACGAAGAAGCCCTGCGCGCGGAGATGGACCGAGCGGTGCGAGCCCGGCTGCCCGAGTCAGGCGACGTCGCGACTCAGCTGAGCGCGGGGATAGACAGCGGATCTGTTACCGCGACGGCCGCACGCCTGATGGCTGCGGAGGGCAGGAACGTCGTCGCTTTCACCGCCGTGCCCCGCAGCAACGACGCCGCAATCGGCCCGCCTCACCGGTTGTTGGATGAAGGATCGTTCGCGGCCAAAACCGCGGCCCTCTATCCGAATATCGAACATGTTCGGGTGAAAGCGAAGGA
>JANOAH010000012.1:0-1602 GCA_031411075.1 Erythrobacteraceae bacterium | reverse complement strand
TCCGAACACACCTTTGACGATGTCGATCCCGGTCGACCCGATAAGTGTAAAGTCGATCGTGCTGCCGCCGGCCACCGTCATGGCCCGAGCGGCGACCACCTGATTGCCGGCACTGATGGTGACGATCAGTGATCCGGTGCCAGGAATGACGGCGGGTTGTAGCCGCCGATCCCGTTCGGAGTGGCGATGTTCTGGATAAAGAAGTTGTCGTTGCCGCCGTTGCCGAGCAGCTGGTCGGTGCCGCCGGAATAGACCAGTTGGTCGATCCCGTTCGAACCGTTGAGCGTGTCGTTGCCGACGCCGCCGCGCAGGATCTGGATGGTGCCGTAATTGTCGCGCGCGGTGAGCGTCACATTACCGGTGACCGTGCTGGCAACCTGCAGCCCGATGCCGTCGACCGTGCTGGTCCAGTTCGTCAACGTCAGCAGCGGCATGGTGTAAGTGCCGGCGGTGCCGATCAACATGAACAGCGTATCATTGCCGGCGTTGCCGATCAGCTCGGTCAGCCCGCTCGTCGCCAGGTTGTCATAGTTGATGCTGACCGTGACGCGAGTGTTCGCCAAGGTCGCGAACTGCAGGCGCTCGATCGACACCAGGCCCGCTTCGGAGAAATTGCGCAGCAGGTGGTTGGAGACGGTCTGTGCGGCGAGCGGGCGGGCTTCGATCGTATCGATCCCCGCCCCGCCGTTATACACGCCGCCATCGAGCGACTGGCCATCGAGCACGATCAGGTCATCGCCGTTCTCGCCGAAAATCCGATCGACACCCCCGCCTGCGAAAATCTAGTCGGCCCCGTCCCCGGCATTGACCGTGTCGTTGCCAGCGAGGGCAGTGATCGTATCGGGATCGATCGTGCCATTGAGCACGTCAGGACCACTGGTTCCGATAATATTCGCCATCGCACTCGCCCCAAGTCGTTTGTCTCGTCCGCGGACTTCCTGCCGGGCAGCTCCGGTAGTTGCGACAATGCGAAACGTTAATCGAGCCCGGCCGGAGTGACACTCCCCTCGCGAGACCGCGCCTCGCCTTGCTGCCGGCCGCCGCTATCGCTCCACCGTCGCCATGACGAATTCTGGCAAGCTCGCCCCTTCGATCGTCACGCGGGCGGCGCCGTCCTCGATTTCGCTGAGGTCCTCGGCGCTCAGCAGCAGGTCGGCCGCGCCGAGGTTCTCTTCGAGCCGCGCCAGCTTGGTGGTGCCGGGGATGGGGACGATCCACGACCGCTGCGCGAGCAGCCAGGCAAGGGCGACCTGGGCGGGGGTGGCGGCCTTGCGATCGGCTACGCGGCGTACAACCTCGACCAAGGCAAGGTTGTTGGCGATTGCCTGCTTGGTGAAGCGTGGCGAAATCGCGCGGAAGTCGCCTTCGCCGAGCTCGGTCGTGGTATCGATCTTGCCGGTCAGGAACCCGGCGCCGAGCGGGCTGAACGGAACGAAGCCGATGCCCAGCGCCTCGCATGCCTCGAGCACGCCGTTGCTTTCCGGGTCGCGGGTCCACAGCGAATATTCGCTCTGCACCGCGCTGACCGGGTGGACCGCGTGGGCGCGGCGGATCGTCGCGGCACCCGCTTCGCTGAGGCCGAAAGCGCGCACCTTTCCTTCC
>JANOAH010000011.1:0-25169 GCA_031411075.1 Erythrobacteraceae bacterium | reverse complement strand
TCGTGCTGGCGACCGCGCTGGCCGGACTGGCCGTGCCCGCGATGGCCAAGCCGGCAACCTCGGCTGCGCCGGCGGAAGTCGCCTCAGCCGTGCCCGCGGCGCGCAACCCGATTCTGGCCGATGTCCCCTCGCGCCGGGTCGAGGTTCCGTTTCCGCTCGATTTCGGACCGGCCGCTTCGCCGCTCGCCCCCGCGCCGCTGATTGCGGCCCCGCTCAGGCGCGCCCCGGCCCATCCGTTTCGCGAAGCCGGCCAGCCCCGCCCCGCCTGACCCGGGCGCGCTGCGGCCGTTTCGGCCGATCGCCGACGTCCCTGGTCGTTTTCAGATCCTGTCGGAAGCTGGCGGAGACGGAGGGATTCGAACCCTCGATACCGGATTTACCAGTATGACGGTTTAGCAAACCGTTGGTTTCAGCCACTCACCCACGTCTCCGGCGCGTAGCGAGCGCGGCCTATAACGGCGGCCCCGGGCGGCGGCAAGGGGCGCGCAAGCGCGCGCTGCGGACTCGCTTCGCCGCAAATCGGACTCGCCCCGTCGCGCATTCATTGCCGCTTCAGCCCGGGAGGCATCTTCTGCCGCGTGGACGAGACCGCCGCGCGGCGGATGGGGGTTTACGATGTTGATGCAGCTTGCCGCTTTTTGCCGCCGCCGCTCGGCCGGCGTGGTGCTGGGCCTGGGGCTGGCCTGCGCCGGCGCGCCGCTCGCCGCGCAAGGGGTGCAGACGATCGATCCCGATCGCGCGATCGACGGCGATCTCGCCGCGCCGCCGCCGCCGGTCGAATATCAGCCGCCGATCGCCCCGATCGAAGCCGCCACGGTCACGGCCGCGCCAGTGGTCACCAGCGCCGATCCCTCTACCGGCGCCGCGCAGGCCGCAGCCGATCCGGCAGCCGCCGCGGCGCAGGGCGATACCTACAAGCAGGACGACCTGATCGGCGCCGCCGAGGGCGTGTTCGGCCGCGGCGCCGAAGGGCTGGCGCGGATGATCCAGGACGTGCTGGCGAAGCAGGGCGAACCCAACGGCTACATCGTCGGGCGCGAGGCCGGCGGCGCCTTCGTGGTCGGCGCGCGCTATGGCTCGGGCACGCTGTTCCACAAGATCGAAGGGAAAAAGCCGGTGTACTGGACCGGGCCTTCGGTCGGTTTCGATTTCGGCGCCAATGCCGGCAGCACCTTCGTGCTGGTTTACAACCTGCATGACAGCGAGCAGCTCTATCACCGCTTTCCCGCGGGCGAGGGCAACGCCTATCTGCTCGGCGGGTTCACCGCGAGCTACTTGCGCAAGGGCGACGTGGTGCTGATCCCGATCCGCGTCGGCGGGGGCCTCAGGCTCGGCGTCAACGCCGGCTACATGAAGTTCACCCGCACCCACCGCTGGTCGCCGTTTTAGCGGCGCAAGAAAAAGCCCTCGCAAGCCGCGCCCTTCGCACTTGCGAGAGAGCGCGGGCGGGGGCATGGCCTGCGCCATGCTCGAGACCCTCAACCAGCAACCGCCTGATGCGCTGCTTGCGCTGATCAAGCTGCACGACGCCGATCCGCGCGCCGACAAGATCGACCTTGGCGTCGGCGTCTATCGTACCGGGCAGGGCGATACGCCGGTGTTCGGCGCGATCAAGGCCGCGGAACAGGTGCTGGTCGATACCCAGGCGTCGAAATCGTACCTCGGACCCGAAGGCGACATGGCCTTCGTCCACGCGCTGATGCCCTATGTGTTCGGCACGGATCCCACGCGCGGCGGGCGGATCGACGGGATGCAGACCCCGGGCGGCACCGGCGCGGTGCGGCTGGCATTGGCGCTGGCCAAGGCGGCGGGGGTGACTCGGGTGATCATGGGGACGCCGAGTTGGCCGAACCATGCGCAGATCCTGGCCGACCTCGGGCTCGAGCTGGCGGCGTTTGGGCACGCTGGCGCTGACGGGACGGCCGACCTGGCCGCACTCGAAGCGGCGCTGGCCGGGGCTGGGGCGGGCGACGCAGTGCTGCTGCACGGCTGCTGCCACAACCCGACCGGGATCGATTATTCGCCCGCGCAGTGGGACCGGATTGCGGCGCTGCTGGCGGATAGCCCGGTGCTGCCGATCGTCGACCTTGCCTATCAGGGCCTGGGCCAGGGTCTGGCGGAAGATGCCTACGGCGCCAACGTGGTGATCGCGGCGGTGCCCGAAGCGTTGATCGCCTACAGCTGCGACAAGAACTTCGGGCTCTATCGCGACCGGGTCGGCGCGCTTTACGTCTATGCGCGCGATGGCGACGAATTGACGCGGGTGCTGTCGAACGGCCACGCGCTGGCCCGCGCTGCCTGGTCGATGCCGCCCGATCACGGCGCCGCGGCGGTGCGGCTGGTGCTCGAGGACGAGGCCCGCACCGCGCAGTGGCTCGACGAGCTCGACCAGATGCGCGTGCGCATCGGCCAAGTCCGCGCTGCACTGGGCGAGGCGGGACGGGCCGGGGCGATCGACCTCGCGCCGCTGGCGCGGGGCCGGGGGATGTTCGCGGTGCTGCCGCTGGCGAGGGCGCAGATCGACGCGCTGCGCGACGATCACGGGGTGTACATGGCCGGGTCGGGCCGCATCAACATCGCCGGACTGACGATGGCGAGCCTGCCTAGGTTCGTCGCCGCGCTGGCCACGGTCAGCGCAGCGGTGGACGCCTGACCTTGGACCGTCAGCCGGTCCTCGAAGGGGAGCGGCTGATCCTGCGGCCGCTGACCGCAGCCGATTGGCCGGCGCTCTATGCCGTCGCCGCTGACCGCGACTTGTGGGCCGTGCACCCCTCGCACGATCGCTGGCAGGAGCCGGTGTTCCGCGAATTCTTCGACGACGCGCTGGCCAAGGGCGGGGCGCTGGCGATCGTTGACAAGGCCAGCGGCCGCGTCATCGGCTCGTCGCGGTTCCAGGTTTCCGACAAGGGCGAGGGCGCGGCGCTGGAGATCGGCTGGAGCTTTCTCGCGCGCGACTATTGGGGCACCGGCTACAACGCCGAATTCAAGGCGCTGATGCTCGCCCATGCGTTCACTGCGGTCGATCGGGTGGTGTTTCGGGTCGGCGCCGATAACGTCATTTCGCGCAAGGCGATGGCCAATATCGGCGGTCGGCTGACCGGCGAAACCTATGTCGAGGAGCGCGCCGGGGTGCCGGTCGAACACGTGGTGTACGAAATCACGCGCGAGAGCTTTGCGAGCGGCCCTTTGGCGCGGTAGACCTGCGCGATGAGGATTCTCAAAGCGTTCGCCTTGGGTGCCGCCGGTCTGGCCGCGCTCGCCTCGATCCCCGCCGCGGCCGAAGACGCCGACTGGTATCGCGGCGGCTGGCGTTCCGAAACCGGGGCGCCGCACGTCTATCAGTTCGTGATCCGCGGCAGCGCGGTGACCGGGTATTACTGTTCGCAGTGTTCGGACGGCACCACGCTGGCTCCACTCGAAGGGACCTTCGACGAGACCGAGGGGCTCAAGTTCGCGGTGCGCTATCTCAACCCGGACGGGTCGCTCGCCCGGGTCGAGAACGTGACCGCCAAGCTCAACGAGGGCAAACTGGTGGTCGTGGCCGAAGACGGCCAGCCGTTCGCCACGATCAAGGATCCGCGCGGGCCGGCGCCCTCGGTCGGGCGGATCAACGTGTTGCCGCCCAATGCGCCGCCGGTGCCGCTGCTGCCGCCACGCGCCGGGCCGGGCGCAGGCGGACCGCCGCCCGCCGCCTATCACCCGCCCTCGCCGTGGCGCAAGCTCACCGCGGCCGATGTCGTCGGCGTGTGGCTCGGCTTCGGTACCGGGATCGACAAGCAGTATTTCATCATTCGCAACGATGGCGAACGCTTGTTCGGTCTGGCCTGCGGGCGGTGTGACAATCCCTACACCCACGGCGCGCTGGAAAACTTCGTGATCCATGACGACACCGTCGAATTCGACATCGTCCATCAGGACTGGGGCGATGGACCTGGCATCCCGTTCAGCCGCCACGTCACCGCGCAGATCGCGATGAACGAAATGCACATGGACGCGCGCCGCCCGGACCAGAGCGGCCCCGGCATCGTCGCCTCGCTGGTCGGCCCGATCCCGCTCGAGGCCACCGCCGGCAACGTCTATGGCGAGTAACAATCCTTAAATAACCGATTCTTCAGAGGTTTTCGGCTAGATCGCCGTGACAACAAAAGAGGGTCGTGCATGATAGAACCGGGAGACATCGGACGGCGCCGTGCCCGCCGCCGTGCGATTACGGCACAAGGCAGCTATCGCACGGGGGCCGGCACCGCTCGGCCAGTCGAACTGTGCGACGTCAGCGAAATCGGCTGCCGGTTCGTCGATCCCAAGAACCGGCTTTATGTCGGCACGCAACTGGTGGTGAAAGTCGCCACCCTCGGCCCGTTCGATGCGGTCGTCGCGTGGATGGACGGCGTGTCGGTTGGCGTGCGTTTCAACCAGCCGATCTACGGCCCGTTGCTCGATCACCTGTGCGACCAATACATGAGCCAACCCAACGAACTCGAGCGGCGGCGCATGGCGCGCCCCTGACCAGGCTCTAGCCGGCACGCAGGCTTTCCAGCCGCTGCAGATAGCGCGCCACTGTATCGATCTCGAGATTGACTTCGGCGCCCTGCGCCAGTTCGCCGAGCGTGGTCACTTCGCTGGTGTGCGGAATGATATTGAGGCCGAAATCGACACTTCCATCGGCGCGATCAATGACTTCATTGACCGTCAGCGACACGCCATCGACGGTGATCGAGCCCTTGGCGGCGATGAACGGGGCGAGCGCCGCCGGGGCGCGGACGGTCAGCTGGGTCGAATCGCCTTCGGGCTGCCAGTCCGCAATCCTGCCGACCGCATCGACATGGCCCGAGACGATATGCCCGCCCAGCTCGTCGCCGATCCTGAGCGATGGCTCGAGATTGAGCCGCCTCCCTTCGCGCCACTGGCCGCGCGCGGTGCGCGAGGCCGTCTCGGCCGAGACATCGACCGCGAACCAGGCCGCGCCGGCCGCGCCGCCCTTGGCGACCACCGTCAGGCACACCCCCGAGCACGCGATCGAAGCGCCGATGGCGATCGTGGCGGGATCGAACGGGCAGGCGATCACCGCGCGCAGATCGCCGCGTTGTTCGACGCTTTCGATCGTGCCGATGGCGGTGACAATACCGGTGAACATCGCGGGCCCCTCTCAGGCGGGGTAGTAGACTTCGAGCGTGTCGCTGCCAAGCGGGCGGCGGTCGGCGAGCTGCCAGCCGGAGGGCACGCCGTCTGAGCCGGAGTCATGGAACGCCGCAATGCCCGTGCCGAACGGGGTCGGCGAACGGTAGAGGAGCAGGCGATCGACCAGTTCGGCCTCGAGGAACGCCGCCCCCGCTCCCGCGCCGCCTTCGACGAAAAGATACTGCCAGCCGCGCCCGGCGATGCCCTCGGGCGAGGCAAGCGCGGTCCAGCCGGGCGGGGCAGCGCGGCGGGTCAGCACCAGCCGCTCAGGGCTGCGCGCTTCGAGCCCCGGCAAGCGTACGTCGAGCCGCGGTGAATCGGCGCGCAGCGTGCCGCCTCCGACCAGGATCGCATCGGCTCGCGCCCGTTCGCGGTGGACGTGCGCGCGTGCCGCTTCGCCGGTGATCCAGCAGCTGGTGCCGTGGGGCCGCGCGATGAAGCCGTCGGCGGTCAGCGCCAGCTTCAGCGTCACGTCCGGACGATTGTCCCGTCGACTGCGCAGATAGCCACCGAGGTTGGCGCGGCAGGCGGCGTCGGCGGCGCAACGGCTGTCGATACCGGCAGCGCGCAACCGCGCCAGCCCGGCGCCGGCCGTGCGCGGATCGGGGTCGTCGATCCCGGCGACAACGCGAGCCAGGCCGGCGGCGATAGCGAGATTGGCGCAGGCCGGCCCGCGTTCGCTTTGGTGGGCGCAAGGTTCGAGCGTGACGTAAAGCGTCGCCCCGCGCGCCGCCCCACCCGCCTGCGCCAACGCCTGCGCTTCGGCATGGGGGCGGCCGCCGGGCTGGGTCCAGCCGCGGCCGACGACCACGCCTTCCTTAACCACCAGCGCACCTACCGCCGGATTGGGGCGGCTTAGCGGCCGGGCGCGTTCGGCGAGCGCGGCGGCGGCGGCCAGCCAGCGCGCGTCGGCGCTATCGTTCACCCGTCGCCTGCGCCCCAGGCTTCTCGGGCGCGCGCTGTTCGGCGAGCCGCCGCTCCATTGCGTCGACATCGACGCCGGTGGCGCGGCCAAGATCGCGGTACATCTGCTTCTTGCGTTCTTCCGCCGCTGCCAGCTCGGCCTCGATGCGGTCCTGCCGCGCCTGATTGGCCTGGTTCGACGCGGCAATCTCGGCGTCGGTGCGGCCGGGCTCGAACGTGGTGATGTAGGTGACGTGCGGCCGTTCAGGGGCCTTGGCCTGGTTTTCAGGGACGAACAGCACCATCACGGTGAACGTCAGCGCCACCGACAGCGCCAGGATCTGCCAGCGGTAAGGCGTCGGCTGGCGCCAGTGGGTGAGAAAATCGTCCACCCCGCCGCGCGGCGAGAAGCGTCGCAAGTATCCACGCATGAGAACAAGATAGGCCGTTCGCGGCCCGACCGCCAGCCTCAGTAGTAATCGACCCGGATATTGATGCGGCCGCGGAAATTGCCGCCGCGCGCGCCGCGGCTGGTGAGCCGCGCGCCAAACGCGAATTCGAGGGTTCCGTTGGCATCGAGCACCGCGACGCGGGGCAGATCGGTGACGAAGTCGGTCAGCTCGGCGGCGGCGCCGTCAGGGCTGCGCAAGGCGACGCGTGTCGGCAGCTCGATCCGCACCGGGCGCAGCGGTTCGCCGATGATCCGGGCTCGGCCCTGGAACGATTGGCCGCCCAGGTCGATCATTCCGGCATCGACGCGCTTTTCGCCCGTGGCCGGATCGATCTCGGCGCCGCCATCGGTCTGGCCGCGCAGCGCCAGGCGGCTGAACTGGAGCCCGCTGTCGATGACGATGCTGAGGGGTCGCTGCTCGTTCCGCGTCGCCAGCACGCACAGCTCGCACGCCGGCTCATCCGCCAGCACTGGGCCGGCGGACAGCATCGCGAGGGCCGCGGCCAAAGCGGGTCCGGAGCGGGTCATCGCCGCGAGTATCGCCGCAACAGGGTTAACGCGGAGTTAGAGCCTTAGCCAAAGGCCGCGTAGAGGCGCCGTCCGTGCTCGCGCAGCCAGGCGTCGGCGCCTTTGAGATCGCCTTCGAACAGGGCGGCGAGGAGCGCATGGAACGCGGGCGAGTGATCGAAATGCACGAGGTGCGCGACTTCATGCGCGACGACCGAGCGGCGCACCGTATCGGGCGCCTGCACCAACCGCCAGTTGAGGCGGATGCATTGCCGGCCCGAGCACGAGCCCCAGCGCCGCGCGGCGCGCGACAGCCGCAGCTGGGGCACTGGGCGAGCGGCGCGCTCGCAGTACTCGGCCAGATCGTCGGCGAACAGCCGCAGCGCCTCGGCTTCGAGCCAGCGGCGCAGGCGCGCCGGCACGGTGTCGGCCGGGCCGCCCAGGCGCAGCCGGTCGCCTTCAAAACGGGGCCGGCGCGGCAGGCCGGCGTCCCATTCGATCCGCAGTTCGGTGCCGCGATACGTGACCGTTCCGCCGGCCTCCGGCGGCGCGCTCTGCGGCATCGCGGCGAGCTGCGCTGCGAGCCAGTCGAGCCGCTTGCCGGCGAACACCAGCGCATCGGCGGTACGGCCCCAGCGCGGCAGCGTGACGCGCACCGCGCTGCCATCGGGGGCGAGACGCATGGTCATGCGCGTGGCGCGCGGGTGGCGGCGGATGGTGATCGGCAGCTCGCGCCCCGCGACCTCTACGCTGGGCGTCTCGCTCTCGCGCCGCAGCCAATCGATCATCGACACGGCGCGCCCGGATCCCAGTCGACCAGGTGGTGTTCGAGCGGGCCGGCATCGTCCTCGCCGATCACCCGCCCGGCGACGCAGAAACCGGCCTCGATCATTGCGTCATGGTTGCCGGTGAGCAGGTAATGCCACTCGGGCAGCGGGTCATTGTCGGCGCGACGGCGATAGGCGCAGGTCGGCGGCAGCCAGCCGACTTGCGCCACCAGCTTGGGCGTCAGCCGCAGGCAATCGGGGACGAAGGCCTTGCGGTGCTTGTAATCGGTGCAGCGCGCGGTGGAACGGTCGAGCAGGCGGCAGGCAACGTTGGTTTCGATCACCTCGCCGGTGTCGGCATCCTCGAGCTTGTGCAGGCAGCAGCGGCCGCAGCCGTCGCACAGCGCTTCCCATTCGGCGCTGTCGAGTGCCTCGAGCGGAAGCTCCCAGAACCGCTCTCTCATCGCACCCACTTGGCCAGTTCGGCGGCCACTGCCTCGCCCTGGTCGGCAACGTCCGCCGGCAAGGGCGCGATCGGCTCCCCCTGGCGGCCCATCAGGTAGACCACGCGGCTGTGGTCCATCAGATAGCTGTCGCCGCCCGCATCCTGGCCCTTTTGATGCAGCACCTTGAACGCGGCCGCGGCCTGGTCGACCTGCGCCTGCGTGCCGGTCAGGCCGAGCAAGTCGGCGGAAAAGGCGCGCGCGAATTCGCCGACTTTGGCCGGGGTGTCGCGGCCCGGATCGATCGAAATGAAGATCGGTTGGATCTGCGCCGCCAGGCCGGGATCGGCCTGCTTGAAACGATCGTAGCCCAACATCATGCGCCGCACATCCAGCGGGCAGACGTCGGGACAATAAGTGTAGCCGAAGTACACCATGCGGTATTTGCCGGAAAAATCGCTCCATCGCACGGTCTTGCCGTGGCTATCGGTCAGCTCGAACGGGCCGCCGATGCTGCTGCCGGTCAGCGGCGCCTCGTTGATCGCAACCGCCTGGTCGCATCCGGCGACAAGCAGGGCGGTGGGGAGGAGGGCGGCAGCCGCCAGAGCACGAACCGGAGACATGGCGCGCCGGTTCATGCTCTGCTAACGCCCGGGCGGCAAGGGCGGTGCCGGCGGGCGGCCGGGCTGTCCGCAATTTTGGCGAAGGAGCGTGGTGGTGTTCGGGGGCAAGACGTCTCGCAAGATGGCAATCGGCTTGGTCGCGGCGGGCATTTTGGGTCTGGCCGCGCCGACAGGGGCGCAGACGTTTTCGCCCGGGTTCCAGTTCCTCCAGGCGGTCGACAAGAAGGACCGCTCCAAGACCGACGAGATGCTCGGCCGGCCGGGCTCGACGCTGGTCAATTCGCGCGACATTTCGACTGGCCGCACCGGCCTGCACATCGCCGCCGACCGGCGCGATGCGGTGTGGCTGGTCTATCTGCTCAATCACGGCGCCAACCCCAATATCGCCGACAACCGCGACGTCACCCCGCTGATGCGCGCCAGCCAGCTCGGGTTCTTCGAAGGGGTGCAATACCTGATCACCGGCGGTGCCAAGGTCGATGAACCCAACGATACCGGTGAAACTCCGCTGATCCTGGCCGTCCACCGCCGCGACACGGCGATGATGCGGGTGCTGCTTTCGGCCGGCGCCGATGCCGACCGGAGCGACAATTCGGGCCGATCGGCGCGCGAATATGCCCAGCTCGAAGGCCGCAACAGCACTGTCTTTGCCGAGATCGAGCGCGCCGACGCCGCCGGGCGCCGCCCGGCGCAGGGCGGCACGTACGGCCCCTCGCTCTAGCCCGATGGCCGGCGACGACCGCACTCTCGACGAACTGCGCGTCGCGCTGGCGCCCGAAGTGGCGCGGGCGGCGGTGTTCGACGGCTGGACCGACGCCGCGCTGAACCAGGCGGCAGCGGGCGCTGGGGTCGATCCGGCGGTGGCGCGGCTGGCGTTTTCCGGCGGGCCGATGGACATGATTGGTGGCTGGATCGAATCGACCGATGCGCGAATGGCCGCGCATTTTGCCGACGGGTCGCTCGCCACGATGAAAATCCGCGACCGCATTCGCGCGCTGCTGTGGTTCCGCCTGGAAGCCGTGATGGGCATGGAAGAGGCGTTGCGCCGCGCGCTCGCCATCCAGGCGATGCCGCAGAACCTGCCCGCGACGCTCAAAATCGGCTGGCGCAGCGCCGACCGGATGTGGCGGCTCGCCGGCGATACCGCGACCGACTACAATCACTACACCAAACGCGCGCTGCTCTGCTGCATCTACACCGCGACGCTGGCGGTTTTCGTCGAGGACGAGAGCGATGGCAAGGCCGAAACCCGCGCCTTCCTCGATCGGCGGATCGAGAACGTGATGCAGTTCGAAAAGGCCAAGGCGCAGTTGCTTGCCAACCGCGAGGGATTCGACGTGGCGCGCTTCCTCGGCCGGTTGCGTTATCCGGCGCGCTAACTTTAATGCGAATTAGTTGCAATTAGCGCGCGCCTCTGGCACCGCGCCGCGGTGTCCGATGCACTCACCCTCGACCAGTTGCCGCCGCGCCGCCGCGCCGAAATCGTCGCGGTCGATTGGGACGCGCTCGCCCCCGACGAGGCCAAGCGGCTGCGCGCGCTGGGGATCGATGCCGGGGCGCGGGTGGCGATCAGCCATCGCGGGGTGTTTGCCGGACGCGATCCGATCGCGCTGATGATCGGGCGGATGACCGTGGCGATCCGGCGCAGCCACGCGCGGGCGATGACGGTCGCCGAACTGTGACCCGGCTGCGCACCGCCGCGCTGGTCGGCAATCCCAATTCGGGCAAAAGCGCGCTGTTCAACGCGCTGACCGGGGCGCGGCAGAAGATCGCGAACTATGCCGGCGTCACGGTGGAACGCAAATCGGGCCGCATGATCCTGCCCTCGGGCGAGCCGGTCGAGCTTTACGACCTGCCCGGCAGCTACGCGCTCGACGCCGCCAGTCCTGACGAGGAAGTGACCCGCAAGGTGATCCTCGGCGAATTCGCCGGCGAGGCGCGGCCCGAAGTGCTGGTGGTGGTGCTCGATGCCTCCAACCTCGAACAGCACCTGGTGTTCGCGCAGGAACTGATCGAGCTCGGCCGGCCGGTGGTGGTGGCGCTCAACATGGTCGACCTGGCCGAACGCGACGGGCTCACGCTCGATCCCGAGGCGCTGGCGCAATCGCTCGGCGTGCCGGTGATCCCGACCGTGGCGGTGCGCAAACGCGGGCTCGAGGCGCTGGTCAAGGCGATGGCCGGCGCCGAAAGCGAGGCCAAACCGCCGGCGCGCCCGCACTTGACGCTGCCCGAACGCCGCTTCGCCGCGCGCCAGATGGCCGACGGGGCGATCGTCAGCGAAACCGCGCGCCACGCGCTTCACGCCCGGCTCGACAAGGTGCTGCTCCACCCGTGGCTCGGCCCGCCGATCCTGTTCGCGGTGCTGTTCGTGATCTTCCAGGCGGTGTTCGCCTGGGCAACCCCGTTCGCCGATGCGCTCGACGCCGGGATCGGCGCGCTGATCGGCCTTGCCAACGAGACGCTGCCGGTCGGGCTGCTGCGCGATTTCCTGACCCAAGGCGTGCTCTCGGGCGTCGGCTCGGTGATCGTGTTCCTGCCGCAGATCGTGATCCTGTTCGCCTTCATCCTGGTGATGGAACAATCGGGCTACATGGCCCGCGCCGCGTTCATCATGGACCGGCTGATGGCCTCGGTCGGCCTTTCCGGCCGCAGCTTTATCCCGCTCCTCTCCAGCTTCGCCTGCGCGATCCCCGGGATCATGGCGACCCGCGCGATCGCCGATCCCAAGGACCGGCTGACCACGATCCTGATCGCGCCCTTGATGACCTGTTCGGCGCGGCTGCCGGTCTATGCCGTGGTCATCGCCGCGTTCATTCCCGCGACCACCGTCGGACCGGGCGTGGGCCTGCAGGGACTGGTGCTGTTCGCGCTCTACCTCGCCGGCGTGGTGGGCGCGTTTGCCGCGGCGCTGGTGCTGCGCCGTTCGGTCACCCGCGGCAGCGCCTCGGGCTTCATCATGGAACTGCCCAAGTACCAGTGGCCGCCGCTGCGCGACCTCGCCATCGGCCTGCAGCAGCGGGCATGGATCTTCCTGCGCCGCGCCGGGACGATCATCTTCACCGTCACCGTGGTGCTGTGGGTGCTGCTCAGCTTCCCCAAGGCCGCGCCGGGCGAGAGCCAGTCCGAAGCGAGCGTGGCCGGACATATCGCCAGCGGGCTCGAGGTCTTGGTGCGGCCGATCGGCTTCAACCACGAGATTGCGTTGGCGCTGATCCCGGCGATGGCCGCGCGCGAAGTGGCGGTGGCCTCGCTCGCCACAACTTACGCTATCGATGCCGGGGACGACGAAGCGGCGGCGCAGGGCCTGGTGCCCAAGCTGCAGGGCAGCTGGACGCTGCCCACCGCGCTCGCCTTTCTCGCCTGGTTCGTGTTCGCGCCGCAGTGCCTGTCGACCATCGCCGTTGCCCGGCGCGAGACGAACGGGTGGAAATGGCCGTTGTTCATGTTGGCTTACCTGTTCGGCTTGGCCTACATCTTCGCGGGAATCACCTTTTGGCTGGCGCGCGCCGCCGGCCTCTGATCCGGAGAGAATACAAATGGCGGGCAGCCTCAATAAGGTCATGATCATCGGCAACCTCGGTGCGGATCCCGAAGTGCGCTCGTTCCAGAACGGCGGCAAAGTCTGCAACCTGCGCATCGCGACGAGCGAGCAGTGGAAGGACCGCAACACCGGCGATCGCAAGGAACGCACCGAGTGGCACAGCGTGGCGATTTATCAGGAAGGCGCTGCCAACTACGCCGAGCAGTACCTGCGCAAGGGCTCGAAAGTGTTCATCGAAGGCCAGCTCGAAACGCGCAAGTGGCAGGACCAGAACGGCAACGATCGCTACACCACCGAAGTGGTGGTGCGGCCGTTTTCGGGCACGGTGACCGGCCTCGATAGCCGCGGCGGCGAAGGCGGCAGCAGCTATGGCGGCGGCGGCGGCGGCGGTGGTGGCAGTGGCAGCGGCGGTGGCGGCGGCTATGGCGGCGGGGGCTCGCGCGGCGGGACGCCGGGCGGCGGTGGCAGCCAAGGTGGCGGCAGCGGTCCGGGCAACTTCAGCGACGACCTCGACGACGACATCCCGTTCTGACGGGCGGTCAGTCCCGTTTCAGCGCCTTGAGCGCGGCAAACGGGCCAGTGTCGGCTGCTCCGCCCAGGCCGGCCGCTTCGCGCGTCTGTTCCGCCTGGGGGCCGGTGGCGTAGGGATCGATCGCCAGCGCCAGGCTCTGCGCCACCGCTTCGCCCAAATCGAACTGATGGCCGGCATAGGCCACTTCGTCGAGGTCGCCGGCGTCGAGCTCGACCTCGTCGGCCGCAGCGGCGGTTTCGCGGACGAAGCGCAAGTCGATCGGCTCGTCGATCGCCACCGCCAGATCGGCGCCCGATACCGCGCAGCTTTGCACAACCGCCGCTTCGATCCGGCCCGCGGCCGTAACCGCCTCGTCGATCCGATCGAGCGCAATACGCGCTTCGAGCCGCAGCACTGCCACCAGGGCGAAGCGGCGCGCCAGCGCGGCGCATTCGTCCGCGCTGGCGACGAGGTGCAGGGGCGCGGCGGGAATATGCCGGTCATCGACCGGACGTGAAAATTCAACGCCAGTCATAGCACAAATCGCCCCGCCAGCACCGCGGTGTCATCGATCGCTGCAAGGGTGTCGGCAAACCCGCGCAGCCGCCGCGCCAGCGGTTCCGGCCCGGCGCCATCGCGCCAGGTGACGTTGCGTTCGAGGGCGTCTGCCAGCGCCGAACTATCAGCGCTCGCCAGCGCCGCGCGCAGCGCGCCCATTCGGCCGCCGAGCGCCGCCATCAGCTTGCCCATGTGCTTGCCCACCACCACGTCGCCGACGCCCGTCTCGCGCAGCTGCGCGTCCATGTCGGCGACGAACAGCTCGGTCAGCAGTGTGCTCTCCTCGGCCCGGCCGCCGGTTTCGAGCCGGAGCAGGACCAGCGCCAGCACCGCAACGATCATGTCGAACCGGCCGGCCACCGTGTCGGCAACGCCGAGATCGCGGTACAGCGCCCGATCGCGCGACAGCGCGACGACCCGGTGCCACAGCGGCCGCAGCGCCTCGCGCGGGTCCGGTTCGGTCTTGAAAAGGTTGGAGAGCAGCGACATCGGCGAGCTTGGTCGGTCCATTCAGCGGTTATTCAAAGCCCTGCCGGCAACCGCCATTGCCAGCGCGCGGGCCACGCCCTAAGGCTCGCCGCGCCCTTACGGCGCGAGGACGGAGAAGTCGAGGAATGGTCGGTATCGTGCGCATCGCAGGCATCCTGGCGGCGGGTCTCGTCGCCACCGGCTGCAGCTCGATCACCAACCACCGCGGCTTTCTGGCCGATGAAGTGCTGCTGCGTTCCATCCAGCCGGGGATCGACAATCGCACCTCGGTCGAACGCACGCTCGGCCAGCCGAGCTTCGTCAGCCAGTTCGGCGAGCCGGTGTGGTACTACATCTCGAGCACCACCTCGCAGAAGCCCTTTACCGTCCCCACCATCTCGCAGCAGATGGTGCTGGCGGTGCGCTTCGATGCGGTCGGCAACGTGCTCAGCGCCGAACGCAGCGGGATGGAACGCGTCGCACGGATCAACCCCGACGACGCCGCAACGCCCACCGTCGGGCGTGAGCGCGGCTTCCTCGAAGACCTGTTCGGCAATATCGGCAGGGTCGGCGCCAACGGCACCTCGGCACCCACCGGCGGCGGCGGCTAGCAGGACGCTCGCAGCGGGCGGAGCTTGTCGAAGCCCGGCCGCCCGCCCATATCCGCGTCCATGGACGGACAAGCGGCGAGCCACGGCCTCACTCAGTGGCACGGCACCACCATCATCGGCGTGGCCAAGAACGGCAAGACAGTGATCGCCGGCGACGGCCAGGTGTCGATGGGCAACACGGTGATGAAGCCCAATGCTCGCAAGGTGCGCCGGCTGGGCGCCGAAGGGAACGTGATCGGCGGGTTCGCCGGCGCCACCGCCGATGCCTTTACGCTGTTTGAACGGCTCGAAAAGAAGCTCGAACAGCATAACGGGCAACTGCTGCGCGCCGCGGTCGAGCTGGCCAAGGACTGGCGCACCGACAAGTACTTGCGCAATCTAGAAGCGCTGATGATCGTCGCCGACACGGACACGCTGCTGGTGCTGACCGGCAACGGCGACGTGCTCGAGCCCGAAGGCGGCATCGCCGCAATCGGTAGCGGCGGCAACTACGCACTCGCCGCCGCCCGCGCGCTCGATCCCTATGAGAACGACGCCGAAAAAATCGCTCGCCGCGCGATGGAAGTGGCCGCCGAAGTCTGCGTCTTCACCAACGACCGGGTGACCATCGAGACCATCTGATCCCCATGAACGACAACCTGACCCCCAAAGCCATCGTCGCGGCGCTCGACGAGCATATCATCGGCCAGGCCGAAGCCAAGCGCGCGGTCGCGGTGGCGCTGCGCAATCGCTGGCGCCGGCAGCGGCTGAGCCCCGAGCTGCGCGATGAGGTGACGCCCAAGAACATCCTGATGATCGGCCCAACCGGGTGCGGCAAGACCGAGATCAGCCGGCGGCTGGCGAAACTCGCCGATGCGCCGTTCGTCAAGGTCGAGGCGACCAAGTTCACCGAGGTCGGTTATGTCGGCCGCGACGTCGAGCAGATCGCCCGCGATCTCGCCGAAGAAGCGATCCGGCTCGAAAAGGACCGCCGCCGCGAGGCGGTGCGCGAAGCCGCGTCGAAGGCGGCGATGGACCGGCTGCTGAAAGCGCTGGTCGGCGAAAGTGCCAGCGAGGCGACCCGCGAAAGCTTCCGCCAGCGGGTGGTCGAAAACGCCATGAACGAGGTTGAGGTCGAGATCGAGGTCGAGGACGCGCCGGCGATGCCGTTCGACATCCCCGGCGGCGGTCCGCAAATGATCAACCTCGGCGAGATGATGTCGAAGGCGATGGGGCGCAACAACTTGAAGCGCCGCAAGCTCAAAGTGCCCGATGCGTGGGACAAGCTGGTCGACGAGGAAGCCGAAAAGCGCATGGACCAGGACGATGTCGCCCGCGTCGCGCTCGCCAATGCTGAAGCCAACGGCATCGTCTTCCTCGACGAGATCGACAAGATTGCGGTCAGCGACGTGCGCGGCGGCTCGGTCAGCCGCGAAGGCGTGCAGCGTGATCTGCTGCCGCTGATCGAAGGCACCACCGTCGCCACCAAGTACGGCCCGATGAAGACCGACCATGTGCTGTTCATTGGCCCGGGCGCGTTCCACCTCGCCAAGCCGAGCGACATGCTGCCCGAACTGCAGGGCCGGCTGCCGATCCGGGTCGAGCTGAAGGCGCTGACCGAGGCGGACTTCGTCGCCATCCTGTCGGACACCCGCGCCAACCTGGTGCAGCAATACAAGGCGCTACTCGAGACCGAAAAGGTCACGCTCGATTTCACCGACGACGCGATCCGCGAAGTCGCCAGGATCGCCGCGCAGGTCAACGAGAGCGTCGAGAACATCGGCGCGCGGCGGCTGCAGACGGTGATGGAAAAGCTGCTCGAGGACCTGAGCTTTACGGCCGAGGACCGCGGCGGTGAGACCGTGACGATCGACGCGGCTTACGTGAAGGAACGGCTGGCCGCACTCGCGCAGGATGCCGACCTCAGTAAGTACGTGCTCTAGAGCGCAGCAAAATCTTAACCATTCAGGCGCTTATCCTCCGGTTTGTCGAGAACCGGAGCCGTCGCCTTATGTCCGATTCAACCGCAACCCTGTTCGCCGTGGTGTTCGGCATTGCCGTGTTTTCGGTGATCGTCGTGATCGGCTGGCGCAGCGTGCAGAACCGCCGCATCGTGCGCATGCAAGCCGCCGACGGCAGCGAAACGATCGTCGTGGCCGACGAGGATGACGAGATCACCAGCGTCGTCACCACGACCGAGCCGGCCGCGCCCGCCACCCGCGAAACCGCGATCTAGCTACACCACGCGCACCAGAACCAGCTCGGCGGCCGGAACGCGGTGATCACGCGGCCGGCGGCGATCACGCCGAGCCACAGCGTCAGCGACGCGCCTGCGAAGACCCGCGCGGCGAGCGGCGGCTCTTCTTCGGGGCCGAGCGTCTGAACGCGGCGCGAGGTGGTCAGGTAGAACAGCACCATGTTGGCCCCGGCCAGCGCCAGCAGCGCCATCTTCACCTGCCACGCCGGATTGTAGAGGTACTGATCGGGCGCCGAACTGACGAACATCACCCCGGTCGCCACGCTGAGCGCGAAGCCGCCGACGCCCCACGGCACCAGCTTGTGCAGCGCCGGCAGCGATATACCCCTGACAACGCCCATCATCCGCAAGTCGAACATGCCCACCGCGCCCATCAGCAGGCATAAGCCGGTGAAATGGAGGATTTCGACCACCGGCCAGCCCCAGGCCGAATACATCACGTCGTAGATGCCGGAATCGATGCTCCACACCACGATCGCGACGGGATCGAACAGCGGATCGTCGGGCAGCCCGGTCAAAACGCCGGCCCTTCATCGGTCGTCAGCAGGATGGTGTTGGTATAGAGCAGCAGCTTGCCGCAGGCGACGACGCCCAGCCACAACAACGCGGCGAGCGCGCCGTGCCAGCGGGCCTTGGCCGGCAGCGGCGAGCCGGCGGCGGCGAGCGGAAACCAGGTCCGGGCAATGTGCCGCACGGTCATGGCCGCGGCGATCAGCAGGGCGAACTTGAGCGCGAAGATCCAGTTGGTCAGCGCCTTGGCCGGATAGCCGGCGAGGAGGCCGAGGCCCGACACCGCCGCCAGCCCCGCGCCGAACCACATCACCGGGAAGAACGCCCGAAACCGTTCCAGCCGCGCGCCCGCCGCGACGCCCATGACCCGCAGCGACACCGCCAGCCCGCCACCGATCAGGAACGCCATGCCCCAGGCGTGCAGAATAAGCAGCACGAAATAGGCGTAGAAATCCTCGCGCACGAACACCGACAGCCGCGTCTGCTCGATCCAGGCGAGTGTTTGCATTGTCCCCCCGGCGGGGAACGTGCCGCTATTCCGCCGCTTCGTCCAGCGCGTCTTCGCGTTCGGCAAGCTGGCGGTTCCACATTTCGGCGTAGAGCCCGTCGTGCCGCAGAAGCGCGGCATGGCTGCCGCTTTCGGCGAGGCGGCCTTGGTCGAGCACCAGGATGGTATCGGCGTCGGCGATGGTCGAAAGCCGGTGCGCGATGGCGAGGCTGGTGCGGTGTTCGGACACGCGCCGCAGCGTGGTCAGGATGTCCTGCTCGGTGCGGGTGTCGAGCGCGCTGGTCGCTTCGTCGAGCAGCAGGATCGGCGGGTTCTTGAGCAGCGTGCGGGCGATCGCCACGCGCTGCTTCTCGCCGCCCGACAGCTTCAGCCCGCGTTCGCCGACTTCGGTCTCGAACCCCAGCGGCAGCATTTCGATGAACGGCAGGATCGACGCGTCGCGCGCGGCGGCGGCCACGTCGGCCTCGCTGGCGCCGTCGCGGCCATAGGCGATGTTGTAGCCGATGGTGTCGTTGAATAGCACGCTGTCCTGCGGCACGATGCCGATCTGCGCGCGCAGCGAAGCCTGGGTGACATGGCTGATGTCCTGCCCGTCGATCAGGATGCGGCCCTGCCACGGGTCGTAGAAGCGGAACAGCAGCCGGCCGATGGTCGATTTGCCTGCACCCGAGGGGCCGACGATCGCAAAATGCTTGCCCGCTGGAACTTCGAAGCTGAGCCCGTGGAGGATTTCGCGATCGCGGTCATAGCCGAACACCACGTTATCGAACGCCACGGTCGGCCGCTGAATCACCAGGGCCGGCGCGCCGGGCGCATCGCGCACTTCGATCTGGGTGTCGATCAGGCGGAACATCGCCGCCATGTCGATCAGACCCTGGCGGATCGTGCGGTACACCCAGCCGAGCATGTCGAGCGGGCGGAACAGCTGGGTCAGGTAAGTCTGGATCAGCACCAGGTCGCCGACCGAGAAGCGCCCCTGGCTCCAGCCGTAGACGGTGAACGCCAGCGCCCCGCCCATCATCAGGTTCATGATCGTGGCCTGGGCGATGTTGAGCAGGCCGAGCGAATTCTCGCTCTTGATCGCGGCCTCCTGGTAGGCGCGCATCGCCCCGCCATAGCGCTCGCGCTCGCGCGCCTCGGCGCTGAAGTATTTGACCGTCTCATAGTTGAGCAGCGAATCCACCGCGCGGGCCAGCGCCAGCCCGTCAAGGTCGTTCATCCGCTTGCGCAGATGCGTGCGCCATTCGGTGATCGCGCGGGTCAGCCAGATGTAGGCACTCACCGTCACCGCGGTGGCGGCGACCACTTCCCAACCGAATTTGACGTAGAAGATGCCGGCGACGATCAGCAGCTCGACGCATGTGGGCAGGATGTTGAACAGCAGGAAGTAGATCATCGAATTGATCGACTTGGTGCCGCGTTCGACCACTTTGGTGACCTCGCCGGTTCGGCGCGACAGGTGGAACCGCAGGCTGAGGTGGTGGAGCCTGGTGAACACGTCTTCGGTCAGGCTGCGCACCGCATCCTGGCCGACGCGTTCGAAGATCATGTTGCGCACGTTGTCGAACAATACCGTGGCAAAGCGCCCGCCAGCGTAGGCGATGACCAGGCCGAGCGCGACCCACAGCGCCTGGTCTTCGCCCTTCGACATTGCGTCGACCGCGCCGGCATAGGCGAACGGCAGCGCCAGCACGACCATCTTGGCCAGCACCACGAAGGCGGTGGCGCCGGCGATGCGCCAGCGCAGCTCGGGCCGGTCGGCGGGCCAGAGGTAGGGCAGGAAGCGGCGGACCGTGCCCCAGCCGGACCAGTCGTCGGTCGTCTTTGGGGCCGCGTCGCTCATCGCCGCCTAGGTGGGCGCGCGGCCCGCCGGCGGCAACCCTGTTTCAGGCGAGTGGGTTTATACTCCCGAGAAGCCAAACCGATTTTCGTACGAGCCGACCGGCACGTCGAACAGAATGCGCCGGGTCTTGAAATCGATCGCCACGCGGCGGAACTTCTTCAGTTCCTGCATGCCCAGGATCATCGCCGGCCGGCTGGCCAGCCCGAGTGTGTGAAATGGGCGCGAATCGGTGAACATCACGGCGAAATTGCCGATCGTGCCGCGGCCGATGTCGAGCGCGTTGACGATCCGCACGGTGCCGGTCAGGCTTTCGCCGTTGATGTCGGTCAGCGAGGTCTGGCTGTGCTCGCGGCTGCGCCGCAACCGTTCGAGCAGCGCCATGTTGCCGATGGACCCCTGCGCGCCGGTATCGATGATCACGTCGACCGGGATGCCGTCGAGTTCGGCAGTCGAGATGATCAGCTGGCCGAGCCGCTGGCGCGCGCGCACCACGATCTCGTAGCCGCGGTTGCCGCCGAGCGCCTCGGCATTGTCCACCGCGATCTCTCCGCGCTTGAAATCGAGCAGGACGCGCTGATCCTGCAGGCTGTCGAGGCCGAGGATGCCATCGGCGCCACCGATGTTCTCCTGTTCGACCAGCGGGGCCTGGCGGATGAGAAAACTGCGGCTGCCGAGCATGAAGTTGTCGATGAACGTGGTCTCGACCATGCGGCTGCTCGCCATCCCCACCAGGAGGGCGGTTTCGCGCTGATGGAGCATCAGGCGGTCGGCCAGCGTGCGTGACAGCACGGTCGCCTGGGCGCCGGTATCGATCATGAAGCGGAACGGACCCTGGCCCTGGATGGTCACCGGCACCGTCAGCCGCTGATAGGCGTCGGCCCCAAGCTCGAGCACTTCGACGGTGGTTTGCGGCGCGGGCGTTTCCTGCGCATCGGCCGCGGCCTGGCAAGCGAACAGCGCACATGCGGCTGCCAGATGCTTGATCGCCATCGTCCGTCTCCCGTTGCCGGTTATGTTATCGTTCGGCGGACGCAGGATACCACACTACGCTGCCGGCCCCCAAGCGGTTTGCAGACCGCCATACGACGCTTATCGAGCGTGCCGCGCCCACCGTTCGGAGCCCCACCGCGCGACCACCGCGTCGGCGGCGCGGCGCCGTTCACCGGTCAGTTGCGCATACGGCAGGCATCGGGCCGGCGCTTCGAAGCAGACGTCTCCCCGGTCCAAACGCAAAGTGACGATGCCGAACGGCGTGCCGGCCATGCCGATGGTCGACGGCCGGTCGAGTTCGCCGACATGCATGAACGGGGTTATCGGCTGGGCGGCAGGCGTCCGGCCGCGCAGCAGATCGAGCGCGATGGCGCGATAGTCGCTGATCACGATCGGTCCGGTCAGCTCCAACGGGCGATTGGCGGCGAGGAAGGTGGCGTACTGGCGCCTATCGATGACATGGCCGTGGCCGAGGAACCCGTCCTCGAACAGCGCCTCGCCGTGGTCGCCCGTGACCAACAGCACGGTCCGGTCCCATTGGCCGAGCGCCTTCAGGCGAGCGATCAGCGCGCCGAGCGCAGCATCGGCATGGGCGACGGCGTTCCAATACGTCCGTTCGACCGCGGCGCGATTGGCGGCGCTGATTGCCGCACGGTCGATCGGCGGATCGGCGAAGCGCCGCTCGACCCCCGGGTGATCGTACGGAAAGTGCGGTGACTGGAAGTTGAGGTAGACGAACTGCGGCTGCGCCCAGGCCTGCGGGCGGCCGAGCGCGCTGTCGAACGCCTCGAGCAGCACGTTTTCATCGACCAGCAGCGAGCCTTGCGCGGCGAAACTGAAGGCGCGCTTGTCGCGCAGCGCTTCGGCGTCGACGAAGCGGTCGGCACTCGCGCGCATGCCGACGGTGGCGGAGATGTCGCCGAAATCCTCCGGCTGGCCGGAAAACACGCTGACCGCATAGCCGCTGCGCTTGAGTTCGGTGAACAGGCTCGGCGCGCCGCGCGCCGGGGCGAGGTCGCCGGCGAAGATCGACTTGAGCGATTGCGTGGTGAATCCGGCGTGGCTGTAGCTCGGCACCACCGCGCCGCCGCCGCGGGATAGCGCCGTGAGGTTAGGTGCCACCAACCGGCCGTCGATGCGCTTGCCGATCGCTTCGCCGCGCGTGCTTTCGAACACCACCAAGATCAGGTTCGGGCTGCCGGCAGAAACCAGCGTGGCAGGGCGCGGGCGCGGCACCGGCACCAGCTCGAGATCGCCGCCGTAACCATCCTGGTCGATGCCATCGCCGGGAATGTCGAGCGCCAGCGGATGGCGCGCGGGATCGAACGGCTGCGCATCGCCTGGGGCGCCGATGACGCCATAGCCGTCGCGGTCGAAATCGGTCGCGGCCGCAGCGAGCGTCTCGGCCAGGCTCCATCCGACCATGCGGTCGAGCGCATGCCCGGCGTCTTCGCTCACCCGCGGAACCAGCGCCAGCGCGGCCAGCCACAACGCGCCGAGCCCAAGCGCCCCACGCCAACGCGGGCGCGCCATTGGGGTGGCGGGAAGCCACCGGCGAGCCAGCCGCGCGACCACCCACCAGGCGCCGGCGAGGCCGGCCAGTGCGGCCAGGCCCAGCGCCAGCTCGTTCTTGGAGAACAGCAGCGCATCCTTGAAGCTGCCGCCGCCCAGGCTCTTGAGCAGGGCGAAATCGACCGCATCGCTGAAATAGCTGTGCAGCTGGTATCGGGCGACGAGCGCGAACAGCATCGTCCCGCCGAACAGAAAGGCAAAGTCGAGCGCGACGCGCGCCGCGCCGCGCCCGCTGCGCAACGCGGCGAGCGCTGACCACACCAGCGCGGCCAGCGCCGTCTGGGACAAGATATAGGCGACGATGAACGCTACCCTTTCGCCCAGCGTATCGGCGGCATGGAGTTGGCCGAACCCGCCGGTAAAGATCCCGTACTTCCGATCGGCGATGGCCAGTTCGATCGCCGAGACCGCGAAGGCGACTATGCCGCCGATCGCGCCCGCCGCGCTGGCGCGGATGCGAATCCCGGCGGGCCCGGCAATGGTGGAGGGCAAGGCGGTGGTAGCCACGTGGGCGCTGCGGTCAGGTCTGGGCCGGCCGGGCGCGGCGGGTCATCACCATGGCCCAGGCCTGGCGCACCGGCTCAGGCCACAAGGCCAGCAAGGCCGCGATGTAGATCAGGGCGCCAATGGCGACCTGGGTCAGTAGATGGAGCGCCACCGGCAGCCCCAGCGTCAACGGTTGCAGCAGCACGAGCCCGGCGATCATCAGCACGCTCGCCCCCAGCGCGGGCAGCAGCGCAGCGCCCATCGAACGGGCCGTGACGCCCAGCACCGCGCGCGATTGCACGAAGGCGGCCAGCGGCACGACGGGGAAGGCCAGCACCCAGGCCCAGGCCAATCCCATCGCCCCCCATTGCACGCCTGTCAGGAACGCGATCGGCATCACCACCGCGCCCAGCATCGCGCTCCGCAGCGTGATCGCGGTCCGACCCAGCGCGGTCAGCGCGGGCGAAAACAGGCTGTACAGCGTGAACAACGGCATGCCCAAGGCGATCACGGCGACGAGCGGGGCCATCTCCGCCCACTTCTCGCCGAATACCAGGGTGACGAAATCCGACGCCAGCAGCGCCAGCCCGAAATAGAGCGGACAGGTCGCCAGCATGATCAGCTGCACCGCCTTGTGAAACGCGTCGCTGATCGCGGCCGGATCGTCCTGGATCCGCGCATAGGCCGGGAACGCCACCTCGTTGAGCGGGGGGACGAACTTGGCGGCGATGATCGTGGTCAAAAACAGCGCCTCGGCATAGAGCCCGAGGTCATGCGGCGGCAGATAACGCGCGGCGATGAACACGTCGGCCTGGCTCAGCACGGTCCAGAAGAAATAGCCTCCCAAGAGCTGCATGCCGAAGCTGAACATCCCGCCCGCCCCGGCGAAGCGGAAGCTCGGCCAGGCCCAGAACCGCGCGGCGATCATCAGCCCGACGGCGCGGGTCCAGAACAGCGCCAGTGGGGCGTAAATCAGCGTCCACACGCCGAGGCCGCCGAGCGCGCAGCCGAGCGCGACCGCCGCCGAGACCACCGTCGCCAGCAAGGTCACGAAGGCCGGGCGGCGGAAATCGAGCTCGCGCGTCAGCAGCGCCTGCGGCACCGCGATGAACGGGGTCGAGAGGAAGATCAGCGCCTGCACCTGCAGCAGGTCGGCGACGATCGGCTGGCGATAATAGGCCGCGGCGAGCGGTGCCAGCAATACCTGGGCCAGCGCGATCGCAGCGTTGACCAGCAGCATCATTCCGAACGCCTGGCGCACCTTGTGCGGGCTCGCGTCGCGGTCCTGGATCAGCGCGCTGGCAAAGCCATAGCCGTTGAGGAAGTTGAGGAACGTGAGCACCACCTGGGTCATCGCGAACACGCCGTAATCGGCCGGATCGAGGATGCGGATCACCGCCAGCGTCGAACACCACGCGACCAGCTGCGCGGTGATCTGGCTGCCGGAGCGCCAGATGACCGCGGTCTTCACCTCGTCGCGGAGCGATCCGCCGGTGGCTGGGGCGGCCTCTGTCGCCATGCGCGGCGGTTAACAAATGCGCGATAAGATTTGGTTTAGACGGCGCAGTCGCCCCCTGGCGCGGTTCAGCGCTGCAGGGAAGTGCGCTGAAAAAATTGAGTTTTCAGCCGGGCACCGTGGCCGCGCAATAAAATTGCAAAAAGGCGTTGACCGAATCTGCCACCCTCCATATATGGCCGCTCACCGCAGCGGTGCTGCCGGGTTTTCCCCGGCGTTCATCGGTGTGGTCGCCAACACAGAACGGACAGCCGTATCCCCCGGTGCAAATCGGGGAACGACAGGTGTCCGCTCTTTCCCGTTGGATGGCTCTTTGACATCGTCAGTTTTTGATGAAGGGACATGTGGGCGACGGCGCCCGGTCCGGGGAGCTCAAGGCTCCGGTAACCGGTCTATTTAAGCCGACGCCACATCCGCTGCGGGCTCCACGCCTGCACGGGTGATGCATGTTCATTCGTATCCATTACGTTTGACAGTGCAGGTATCGGCTCCTTGAAGCTCATGCCTAGCGGGTCGGCGATCGCAAGATCGTGCCTGCTTGGTGTGTGACACAAACTTGAGAGTTTGATCCTGGCTCAGAACGAACGCTGGCGGCATGCCTAACACATGCAAGTCGAACGAAGCCTTCGGGCTTAGTGGCGCACGGGTGCGTAACGCGTGGGAACCTGCCCTTAGGTTCGGAATAACTCAGAGAAATTTGAGCTAATACCGGATAATGTCTTCGGACCAAAGATTTATCGCCTTTGGATGGGCCCGCGTTGGATTAGCTTGTTGGTGGGGTAAAGGCCTACCAAGGCGACGATCCATAGCTGGTCTTAGAGGATGATCAGCCACACTGGGACTGAGACACGGCCCAGACTCCTACGGGAGGCAGCAGTGGGGAATATTGGACAATGGGCGAAAGCCTGATCCAGCAATGCCGCGTGAGTGATGAAGGCCTTAGGGTT
>JANOAH010000010.1:0-6392 GCA_031411075.1 Erythrobacteraceae bacterium | reverse complement strand
TTGGCGACGTCGCGTTCGTATTGGGCGATATTGGCGATGGTCAGCGCCTTGGGCAGGATGTCCATTGCCTGGGGGACGGACTTGCCGTCGAGCCAGTCGGAGGCGAAGCGGCCGAGCGCGTAGCCGAATATCGGCGAGGCCAGGCTGATGCTGGCCTTGTAGGGGCTGCCGCGCCGCTTCAGCTCGGCGACGGCGACGCGCTCTCCGTCGATGCCGCCGAGGAACTGGTCGGGGCGCGCCTTGCGGGCTTCGCGCAAGGCGTCGAGCGCGCCGAGCACCACGGTGTCGGCGCCCAGCACCACGTCCACATTGGGGTGCGCGAGCAGGATCGTCTTCATCGTGCGATAGCCGCCGGCGCGGTCGACCGTCGGCGGCGAAATGTCGGCGACGATGGTCACCCCCGGCAGCCGCCGCAGCGTATCGCGCATCGCGGTAAAGCGCGGGGCGAGGAACTGCAGACTGTCGTGGGTCAGCAGCACCACCTTGGCCTTGCCGCCGAGGCGCGTGCGGATATGCGCCGCCGCGGCGTCCGCCAGCACCTTGCCGGTGCGATACTGCGGCGCGTTGAGGATCGTCGTGGCGGGCGGCGGCACGATCGCGCCGACATAGGTGCCGCCGCGGATCAGCCGGATCAGCCCGGGGCTGAGCGAGGGCGGGTCGATCGGCGCAACAACGATCGAGCCGGTTCGATTGGCGACAAGGCCGCCGACCTGCCGCGCCATCAGCGCCGCGTTGTTATCGGCGCGCAGCACGCGGTACGGCAGCCGTCGGTCGGCAGCGGCCGCCGCCAGGCCGCGCCCGATGCCGCGCACGAATTCGCGTTCGTTGTCCTGCACGAAAACCAGCTCGCGCCGCAGCCCTCGCGGCGCGGTGCAGGCTGGCCGGTTCCGATCGAAAGCGGGAAGCACGACCGGCCGGGTCAGGCCGTTGCCTTGTGCGTGAGCCGCCGAAAGCGGCGTATTGGCGAGAAGCCCCGCCAGCGCCGTCAGCGCCAAGCGCCGCATAGCCTTCATGCCGCTTGCGCCGTGGCGAACTCGAGCCTGGCCGTGGTCCCTGGCGCCCGGTTTATGTACTCGACGTTGGTGTTCAGCCCGGCCGCCATCGCGGCGATGATCTTCGATCCCAGCCCCGTGCCGGCGGGACTTTCGCCGGCGGTCAGCCCGATGCCATCGTCCTCCACGACAAGTTCGGCCCGGTCCTCGGGAAGCTTTCTGAGGAGCACGCGGACATCGCCCGATTGCCCCGCCGGATAGGCGTATTTGAAGGCGTTGGTGACCAGTTCGGTGGCGACCACGCCAAGGCTGACGCTCTGGTCCGTGGGCAAGACAACCGGGTCGAGCATGCGGGTCAGCCGGGCGTTGTGCCCGTCGTTGTGCATGGCGACCCCAAGGTTGTCCATCATCGCGCCCAGGTAATCGTCCAAAGCCACCGCCTTGACGTCGCCCGAGGTGTAGAGGCTCTGATGAACCTGCGAGATCGCCTGAATCCGCGTCTCGGTCTCCTTCAGCGCGCCCTTGGCCGATGCATCGGTCACGGTCCGGGCCTGCATCCTGACCATCGCCGCCACCAGCTGGAGGCTGTTGGCGACGCGGTGATTGACTTCGGACAGCAGGACTTCGGCGCGCTCCCGCGCCAGCGCCAGTTCCTGCGTCCGTGTTTCGACCCGCTCCTCGAGCGTGAGGTTGATGGCGCGCACCTCGTCGCGCGCCTGCGTGATGTCCCGGCGATTGCGATAGACCGTGAGGCCCACCGTAACCACGACCAGAACGATGATCAGCGTGGCGAACAGCGATACCCAACGCAGCCTGGCGGCATTGTCCTGCTGCTCGGTCGCGAAGACGGTGGAGTTTTCGTCGGCGTTCAGCATGGCGCCGTACATAAACAGGTTGATTTCATCCATCAGCGCCTTGCCGCGATTGCTGCGGATGATGGCCAGCGCGTCCTCGTCCGATCCGTTGCGTTTCAAGGCGACGCTCTGATCCATTTCGCCCAGCTTTTCCTCCACCGCCGCGCGCAGCCGGGGCAGGAACGGAGGCGGCTGCGACGCGGTGCGATAGCGGCGTTCGAAATCGGCTATGTGCTGCTGCGCACGCTCCGTGGCGGTGTCGTACGGGGCCAGGTAGATTTCGTTGCCGGTCAGGATATAGCCGCGCTGGCTCGATTCCGCCGTCCGCAGCGCGTCACGCAGTTCGACCGCGGCAATGCGGGTATCGCGCTGCAACGCCGTGTTCTCGAACAGGGTGTTGGACCGTTCGCCCAGCCACAGCGTCATCCCGACAATGGCGAAGAGCGCCAGAAAGCCGATGACCAGCCCCCCGGCGACCCCCACGGCGAGGCGACTGCTGGCTATCGCGTGATCTCCCGATTCATCGTTAAATCATCGGCATTTCGCCAATGACGCGCGTGGCTATCACGGGATCGGACGCTTAGCTACGGGTGGAAGAGCGACGCCCGGTCGCGCCGCCTAGCCCTCCGGCCGCAGCGTCTTGGGCCGCTGCGGATAGACGTCGTAGGTCCGCCCGCCCACCGTGATCGTCTCCCCCTTGAAGGCGCGTACCGCCAGATCGCGGGCGCGGTGGCCGGTGAGCGTGGCGCGGTCGCCCGCCTTGGCCGCGCCGGGGCCGAAGCCCGATCCTTGCGCGACGATCGGCGGCGCGAGATCGACTTCCCACACGCCCTGTGGGTTGCGCAGCTGCAGGTGCATGTGCGGGTTGCCGTAGCTGATCGAATTGATCGTGCCCGAGAGCCGCGATTCCTCCTCCTGCGTCCAGCCCCAGCCGTGATGCGCGGCACCGGTGAGCGGCAGGGCGAGCACGGCAGCGATGGCGAGCGAGCGTGGGACGATACGCATGGCGAGTCTCCTCTCGGCCGCCGTCGTAGCACGGCGCGCGCATGCTGTCGCGCGGGCGCTACGGGCCGGTTTCGTTGACATTATCTGTGGCAGCCTCCGGCCCCTGTGGCTATGGCAGGGGCGAATCCGCGCGCGTCTGCGCGCCACGGCGAGATTCGACAAAAGGGAGCTGCTGAATGCCGTTGGTGAACATGAAGCCGTTGCTGCGCGACGCAATGGACAACGGCTACGCAGTCGCCGCGTTCAACCTGGTCGATTACAACACCACCAAGGCGATGGTGAAAGCGGCCGAGGAATTGAACGCCCCGGTGATCTGCCAGACCAGCGCCAAGACGATCAAGTATTTCAGCCACAAGGAAATTGTCAGCTGGGTGCGCACGGTGGCCGAAGATTCCCCGGTGCCGGTGGTGCTGCACCTCGATCACTGCAAGGATATCGCGATGATCGAAGCCTGCGCCAAGGCGGGCTGGACCAGCATCATGATCGACGCCAGCGAGCTGCCGTTCGAGCACAACCTCGAAGAATCGCTCAAGGTGCGCGAGATCGCCGAACGCTATGGCGTGGGCATGGAGGCCGAGCTCGGCCAGATCATGGGCGTCGAGGATGACGAACATGTGGCCGAGGAAGATTCGGTGCTGACCGATCCGGAGGACGCCAGGCGGTTCTGCGATGCGCTCGACCTTAGCGCCTTCGCCTGCGCCGTCGGCACCGCGCACGGCTATTACAAGGGTGAACCCAAGGTCGATTTCGACCGCATCGCGGCGATCAATTCGGCGACCCGCACACCGATGGCGCTGCACGGCGGCACCGGCCTTTCGGACGAGACGTTCGCCAAGGCGATCGCGCGCGGCAGCGCCAAGATCAATATTTCGACCAACCTCAAGCACGTCTGGGTCAAGAGCTTCGTCGATTACCACCTCGCCAATCCGAAGGACTTCGAACCGCTGCGCGTCGGCGATGCGCAGTACCAGGCATGCAAGGCGATGTTCGGCGGGTTCATCGACAAGTTCGGCGGCAAGGATCGCGGCCCCGCCTTCCTCAACGCCATGGCCAAGGCGGCCTGATGCTGAAGGCCCTGATCTTCGATTGCGACGGAGTCCTGGTCGATACCGAGCGCGACGCGCACCGGGTCGGCTTCAACCGGGCATTTGCGCAGATGGGGATCGACGCCGATTGGGACGTGGCGCTGTACGGCAAGCTGCTGCTGGTGGCCGGCGGCAAGGAGCGGATGCGCGTCTATTTCGACGAGTACGGCTGGCCGGAAGGGACGGCCGACAGGGACGCGCTGATCGCCGAGCTGCACAAGGTCAAGACCGCGATCACCTCGGAGCTGGTCTCCACCCTGCCAGTGCGGCCGGGCGTGCTGCGGATCATCGACGAAGCGCGCGCGGCCGGCGTGCGGCTGGGGGTGTGCACCACCTCGAACCCAAAGTTCATCGACGCGGTGCTCGACCTGTTCGGGGCCGAGCGCAAGGCGGCGTTCGAGTTCGTCCATGCCGGCGATGTGGTGGCCAAGAAGAAACCCGCGCCCGATATTTATCTGCTCGCGCTCGACACGCTCGGCCTGCCCGCGCACGAATGTCTGGTGGTCGAGGACAGCCGCAACGGCTTGCTCGCCGCGCGCGGCGCCGGGCTGCCAGTGCTGATCACCACCAGCACTTATACGGTGGACGAGGATTTCACCGGCGCGGCCAAGGTCGTGCCCGAGCTGGGCGACGAGCCCAACGTCAACGTCAAGCTCGCCGAGATGCGCGAGCTGGCCGCTGCAACGGCCTGAGAGAGAGGACCCGAATGAGCGAGATTTCGCAAGCCGACGTCGAACGCGCTATCCGCACCACTTGCGCCACCGTGCTGAGGAACGAGCACTACTTCGCCGATCTCGACGGCCTCGCCGGCGACGGCGACTTCGGCACCTCGCTCGCCACCGGGTTCCGCCAGATCGAGAAGGAATGGGACGACATTCCCAAGACCGACATCGGCGCGCTGCTGCTCAAAATCTCGATGCTGGTGTCGAAGCACGTCGGAGGAAGCTCGGGCCCGATTTGGGGCACCGGGTTCATGAAAGCGGCGATGCTGACCCGCGGCAAGACTGAAATCACCCTCGCCGATCTCGCCGCCATGCTCGGCTCGGCGATCGAAGGCATCCAGGCGCGCGGCGGCGCCAAGCTCGGCGACAAGACCCTGCTCGATGCGCTGATCCCGGTGCATCAGGCGCTCGAGGCCGGCGGCGATCCTGCCGCCGCTCTCAAGCAGGCCGCCACGGTAGCCGACAACGCGGTCGACGAGACCCGCGGCCTCGTCGCCCATCGCGGCCGCGCCAGCCAGGTGGGCGAGCGCAGCGCCAACACGCCCGACCCCGGCATCGTCGCCATCGCCACCATCCTGCAGGACTGGTGCAAGGATCGCGGCATCGAGCGCACCCCCACCGCGCCCGAAGTCGCCAAGGCCACTGCATAACCAAGAAACACGTCTTTTGGAGAGGACAAACCCCATGAAGAAGTTCGTCAACGACCCCGCCCAGTTCGTGCCCGAGTTCATGCAGGGCATCGTCGATGCCAACCCCGACCTGCTCAGCTTCACGCCCGAATTCCAGATGATCGTGCGCAAGTCCGGCCCGTCGAACGGCAAGGTCTCGGTGGTCCAGGGTTCGGGTTCGGGGCATGAGCCGGCGCACGTCATGGCGGTCGGCCCGGGCCTGCTCACCGGAGCCTGCCAGGGCGCGGTGTTCGCTGCCCCGGCGGTCGATTCGTGCTACGAGACGATCAAGGCCTGCAACTCCGACGCCGGCGTGCTGGTCCTGGTCAACAACTACCAGGGTGACCGGATGGCCTGGGACATGGCATGCGAAATGGCGCAGGCCGAAGGCATCAACGTGCGCCAGTTCTGGATCAACGACGACGTTGCGGTCGAGGATTCGACCTGGACCGTCGGCCGCCGTGGCGTCGCCGGCAACTTCTTCGTCATCAAGTGCTGCGGCGCCGCCGCCGAGCAGGGCCAGAGTCTCGATCAGGTCGAAGCGATCGCCGACAAGGTCAACAAGAACGTCCGCACCATGGGCATCGCGCTGACCAGCTGCATCCCGCCGGCCAAGGGCACCCCGATCTTCGACCTCGGTGATGACGAAATCGAAGTCGGCGTCGGCATCCACGGCGAGCCCGGCCGCCGCCGCGACACGATCAAGAATGCCGACGCGCTCACCGAGGAGCTGTTCGAGGCGGTCTCGACCGACGTGCCGTTCAAGTCGGGCGATCGCGTCGCGATCATGGTCAACGGCCTCGGCGGCACCCCGATCAGCGAACTCTACGTGATCTACGCCAAGGCGCACAAACTGGCCGAGGCGGCCGGCTTCACCGTGGTGCGCAACTACGTCGGCGAATACTGCACCAGCCTCGAAATGGCCGGCGCCTCGCTGACCATCCTCAAGCTCGACGCCGAGCTCGAGAAGCTGCTCGACGCCCCGGCGGAAAGCGCCGCGCGCATTTTCTGAGGCGCGCCTTCAGGCCAACGAAGCGCCCGGTTCCGAAAGGGGCCGGGCGCTTTG
>JANOAH010000009.1:0-8712 GCA_031411075.1 Erythrobacteraceae bacterium | reverse complement strand
GCGCTGTGCGTCGAGGCAGGCAAGCCGATCAAGGACAGCGAGGGCGAGGCGGGGCGGCTGATCGACACCTTCCGCATCGCCGCGGAAGAAGCGACGCGCATCTACGGCGAAGTCCAGCCGCTCGACATCTCGCCGCGGGCCAAGGGGTACATGGGCATCTGGAAGCGCGTGCCGATCGGCCCGTGCAGCTTCATTTCGCCGTTCAACTTCCCGCTCAACCTCGCGGCGCACAAAATCGCCCCGGCGATCGCGGTCGGCTGCCCGTTCGTGATGAAGCCGGCCAGCCTCACCCCGCTCGGCGCGATCATCATGGGCGAAGTGCTGGCCGAATGCGACGTGCTGCCCGAAGGCGCGTTCTCGATCCTGCCCGCCAGCCGCGCCGGGGCCGACCTGTTCACCACCGACGATCTGTTGTAGCTCTTGTGCTTCACCGGTTCGCCGGGGGTGGGCTGGTATTTGAAAGCCAAGGCGGGCAAGAAGAAGGTCGTGCTTGAGCTGGGCGGTAACGCCGCGGTGGTGGTCGACCAGGACGCCGACCTCGACCACGCGCTCGAACGGATCGTGTTCGGCGGCTACTACCAATCGGGGCAAAGCTGCATCCACGTGCAGCGGGTGATCGTCCACGCGAGCATTTATGACACCTTCCGAGACCGGCTGGCCCAGCGCGTCAAGGAGTTGAAGCCCGGTGATCCGAAGCACCGCGATACGTTCATCGGGCCGATGATCTCGGCCAAGGAAGCGGCGCGGCTCGAAGGCTGGATCACCGCCGCGGTCGAAGGCGGGGCCAGGCTGCTGGCCGGCGGCAAGCGTGACGGGGCGATGCTCGAGGCCGCGTTGCTCGAAGATGTGGATCGCACCGGCGACCTCTACCGCGAGGAAGCGTTCGGCCCGGTGGTGATCCTGTCGAAGTTCGCCGACTGGGGCGAGGCGCTGGCCGAGGTCAACGACAGCAAGTTCGGCCTGCAGGCCGGCATTTTTACCCGCGACCTGCACCAGGTGCTGGAGGCGTGGGACCATCTCGAAGTCGGCGGCGTGGTGGTCAACGACGTATCGAGCTATCGCGTCGACAACATGCCGTACGGCGGGGTCAAAGATTCGGGCCTCGGCCGCGAAGGCGTGCGCTTTGCGATGGAAGACATGAGCGAGATCAGAAACCTGGTCATCCGCCGCCTGTGACTACGCTGGCCGAGTGCCAGGCGCGCGACGCGGCCGATCCGCTGGCGCTGCTGCGCGACCGCTTCGCGTTGCCCGAGGGCGTGATTTACCTCGACGGCAACTCGCTCGGCGCGCTGCCTAAGGCGACCGCTGCGCGGCTGGCCGAGGTGGTGGCGCAGGAGTGGGGCAGGGGCTTGGTCCGCAGCTGGAACGAGGCCGACTGGATCGAGGCGCCGCGGCGGGTCGGGGCGAAGATCGCGCGGCTGATCGGCGCGGGCGCGGACGAGGTGGTGGTGACGGATTCGACCTCGGTCAATCTCTACAAGCTGCTCCACGCGGTGCTGGCGGACGGACGCCGCACACTCCTGACCGAGCCGGGCAATTTCCCGACCGATCAGTACATCGCCCAGGGCCTCGCCGCCGGGCTGCCGGGGGTGCGCTATGCCACGGCCCCGCGCGGCGAGATTGTCGCCGCGGCGGGTCCGGACACCGCCGTCCTCTTGACCCACGTCCATTATAAGAGCGGCGAACGCTATCCGATGGCCGAGATCGAGACGGCGGTGCGGGCGCGGGGCGGTGTGGTGGTGTGGGACCTCAGCCACAGCGTCGGCGCGGTGCCGCTCGATCTCGCCGCCGCCGGGGCGGAGCTCGCGGTCGGCTGCGGGTACAAGTACCTCAACGGCGGGCCGGGCGCGCCGGCGTTCCTTTATGTTGCGCGGGGCTGGCAGGAACGGCTGGTGTCGCCGCTCGCCGGCTGGCTCGGCCACGCCGCGCCGTTTGCATTCGCCGATGCCTACGAGCCAGCGCCCGGCATCGACCGGTTCCAGTGCGGCACGCCGCCGATCCTCAGCCTGGCGGCGCTCGAATGCGGGGTGGAGCTGATGCTCCAAGCCGATCGCGCGGCGCTGTACGCCAAGGGGCAGGCGCTGTGCGAGCTGTTCATCGAGCGGATCGATGCGCAATGCCCGCAGCTTAAGCTGGTCACCCCGCGCGACCCGGCCCGGCGCGGCAGCCATGTCTCGTACCGCCACCCGCACGCCTACCCGGTCACGCAGGCGCTGATCGCGCGCGGGGTGATCGGCGACTTCCGCGAGCCCGACGTGATCCGCTTCGGCTTCGCCCCGCTCTACAACAGCTTCGCCGACGCCTGGCGCGCGGCCGAAGTGGTGGCCGAAGTGCTGGCGGATGGGGTCTGGGACGACCTCAGCGAAGCCGCGCGGGCGCGGGTGACTTAGCCTTCTTCGAGCAGCAGCAGCTCGCAGGTAACCTTGAGGAGCGGCGGCTCCAGCCGGTGATCGACAGCGGTCACCGCGGCATCGGCGACCAGTTGGCCGGGAATGGCGAACTCGTGCTCCGGCAGTAAGGCGATGAACAGCTCACCTGCCCCGACGGCGTCGGCGCCCTCGAACGCCAGTTCGACCCGGTGGCGCGCGCCGGCGAAGGTGATGCTGGCCCAGCTCTTTTCGTCATGGGCAAGGATCGTCGCCTGGCCTTGCGCCAGTTCGATCAGCGCCTCGCGCAGGCGGCTGCGCGGTTCGCGGCGGGTGCGGGCGGCGCGGACGCCGAACAAAGGATCAAAATGCATGGGGCGACTCCCGGTAAATGTTCATGAAATGTTCCACTGTCGCTTCGGTGCGCGCGCGCGGTAGCCGGCCCTTGCGCAAGTCGTGGACGAAGCGCGGATCGCGCGCGGCGAGGCGGCCGAATTTGGTCGCCGGCATGCCGGTATGGCGCAGGAAGAGTTCGATTTTTCGGATCAACACGGTCGGCGGCCCTCCTCTCGGGCAAGGGGTTGCGAGTCGCTCTCGAGCCGAGTGATTGCCGGGCAAATCCTACTTGTCTAGGAAAAATCCTCTGCTATGTGGGAATCATGGTAAAGCTCACCGAAGACGACATGCGGCCCCGCGCCCGGCTGCTTGCCCTGGCCCGTCGGCAGCGCGTCAGCCTCGCCGGCCTGTCGACCATGCTTGGGCGCAATCCGGCGTATTTGCAGCAGTATGTCGGCCGAGGCAGCCCGCGCAAACTCGAGGAGGACGACCGGCGGAAGCTCTCCCAGTTCTTCGGGGTGGCCGAAACCGAGCTCGGCGGATCGCAGGAATTGTCCTCAGTCGCGCAGGGACGGGCGGCGCGATCCGACTGGGTCGACGTGCCGCGTCTGCCGCTCGAGGCTTCGGCCGGACCAGGTTCGGTCGGCGCCGCCGAAATTCCGTTCGACGCATTCCGCTTCAGCCGCCGCTGGCTGCGCGAACAGGGGCTCGATCCGGCGCAGCTGTCGTCGATCCGGGTGCTGGGCGATTCGATGGATCCGCTGCTGCGCGATGGTGACGAGATCCTGGTCGACCGCACCCCGCGCGCGTTTCGCGAAGGCGTCCACGTCGTCCGCCTGGGCGAGACGCTTTACGTCAAGTTGCTCCAGGCCGTGCCGCCCGATCGCCTGCGGCTGATCAGCAAGAACGAAGCCTACGAGCCGGTCGACGTGGCGATGGCCGATGTCGACGTAGTCGGCCGCGTGGTGTGGAAAGGTGGGCGGCTGTGACAGCCACGAAAAAGGGCCGCGGAACCAGTGTCCCGCGGCCCCTGTTACGTATTAGCCGTCGGCTCAGTTGCCGCCGTCGTCCTTCGACGCATCGGTGCCGTTGGTGCTGACGTCGATATCGAGGTTGCCGCTGGCATTGGTATCGACATCGACATCGGGATTGCCGTCGGCGGGTACGCCGTCACCTTCGATGTCCATGCCTTCATCGTCGATTTCATAGCGCATGCCGCTGGTGCTGACGCGATAGCGCTTGCCGCCTTCGGTCACGATCTTCCACGAACCGTCGGAAATCGCCATGCGGGTGTTGTCCGCGTTCACGCGATAGGTAGTGCCGTCTTCGTCGACAATGCGGGTGCCGGCCGGCCAATCGCTGGCGGCGGTGTCCGCGGGAACGGCATCCGTCATCGCGCTGTCGGCGGCGGCGGTATCGGCATCGGCGGCATCGTTGTCGCCGCAGGCGGCGAGCAGCAGGGTCGAGGCGCCCAGCGCGCTCGCGAGGATGAGTTTCTTCATAACGTCTTCTCCTGTTCGGCGCAGGCGCGCGCCGCTTGGTGACGCCCCTTAACCTTCGACCCTCGCCACAAGTTCCGCGATTTGCGGCATTTTTGTGGCCGCTTGCAAAGCCGTCCCCGCCCGGCCACCTAGGGCGCCATGCTCGAAAGCCCGCTGCGCGCCGCGATCATCCCCGTCACCCCGTTCCAGCAGAACTGTTCGCTGGTGTGGTGCACCAAGACGATGCGCGGAGCGCTGGTCGATCCGGGTGGCGATCTCGAGCGGCTCAAGGCGGGGGTCGTGCAGGCCGGAGTGACGCTGGAAAAGATCCTGCTCACCCATGGGCATGCCGATCATTGCGGCCAGGCCGGAATGCTGGCGACCGAGCTTGGCTTGCCGATCGAAGGCCCGCACGAGGCCGACCGGTTCTGGATCGCGCGGCTGGAGGACGACGGCCCCCGCTTCGGCATCCACACCCAGGTGTTCGAGCCGAGCCGCTGGCTGGTCGACGGCGACACCGTCGGCTTCGGCGAAGTCGAGCTCGAAGTCCTTCATTGCCCCGGCCACACCCCCGGCCACGTGGTGTTCTTCCACCGCCCCACGCGCTTCGCCTTCGTCGGTGACGTGCTGTTCGCCGGGTCGATCGGCCGCACCGATTTCCCGATGGGAAACCACCAGGACTTGCTCGATGCGATCACCCAGAAACTCTGGCCGCTGGGCGACGAGGTGACTTTCGTCCCCGGCCACGGCCAGACCAGCACCTTCGGCCGCGAACGGCAGTCGAACCCCTTCGTCGGCGACGCGGCGATGGCTGCCGGGAGTTGAGACGACGATGAGCCTGCTCCAAACGATGCTGGAACGCGTGTCGCGTCATGCCGGGCGCCCCGCCGAGGCGAACCAGAGCGTGGCTGGGGACCTTGGCGTGGGCGGCCAGCGGTTCGGCGATCTGTGCGACGAGATCGAGGCGGACTATCTGCTCGACCTGCGCCCGCTGTTCGAGACCGACGGCCACTTCCACGACGCCACCGTGCGGCAGCTGGCCGATTTCGTTGCTGAGCGGCAGGGCACGCGATAGCCGCGTTCCGGCTTACACCACGCTCAAAGAAGCACCACCCCGGAACAAGTCTGGGGTGACGGGGGGCGGTAGGGTAGACATCCCTCCTAGTCAGCCCGGACCCTTCAACTTTGCTCAGGACAGGCTTGTTCCGAGCCAAGGCTTGGCTTCGCTCAGGCGACGCCCCCGGCGATCAGCGCGGCGTAAACCGCCAGGCCGAGCAAGGTCAGGAACGTTGTCGCCATGCCGATCTTGCGGCCTGCCGGCACCGCTTCGCTATCCATCCCGAACGCGTGCGCAAGCCGGCCAAGGAGGTACGCGCCCGAGACCAGCGCCAGCCACAGCCCGCCGCGGCCCGACAGCTCAATCGCCAGGATCAGCAGCAGCACGAACGGGGTGTATTCGACGAAGTTGGCCTGGGCGCGCATCCGCCGCAGCAGGCCGGCCTGGCCGCCGTCGCCGTGGATCACCTGGTGCGCCCGCCGCATCTGGAACACCCGTTGCGACAGCCAGAAATTGAGGATCGCCGCCGCCGCGCAGGCCGCCAGTGTCACCGGGATCGTTACCATTGTCGTCGCCTTTGAAATTGCCTGTGGAGTCCTGGGCGCGGTCCTGCCGCCGGACCGCTTGCAACGCTAGCCGAAATCGCTATAGCGCGCGCCTTCGCCGCATGGCTGGCCTGCCGCCGCTGCCCCTGCACCTGCGCTTGCGCGGGGTGGGGGCTTGGCCTAGGTCCGCCGGCAACGCCGACCCAAGAATTCAAGGAACAGGTGCCGCAATGGCTGTCCCTAAAAGAAAAGTTTCGCCGCATCGCCGGGGCAACCGCCGGTCGCACGATTCGCTGAAAGTCGAGGCGTTCCACGAATGCCCCGATTGCGGCGAGCTCAAGCGCCCGCACAACCTGTGCCCCGCCTGCGGCCATTACAACGGCCGCCTGGTGGCCGAGCCCAAGGGCGTCTGAGCTCTAGCCAAAGGACCCGCGCATGAGCTTGCCGCGTATCGCCGTCGACGCGATGGGCGGTGATGAGGGCGTGCGCGTGATGGTCAGCGGCGCGGCGTTGGCCCGCCGCCGGCACGACAAGTTCAAGTTCCTGCTGGTGGGGAACGAGCCGGCGATCAAAGCCGCGCTGGGCAACCACCCGAACTTGCGCGCGGCATCCGAAATCCTCCATTGCGATGGCGTGGTCGCCGGCGACGAGAAGCCGACGGCGGCGCTGCGCCGGGCCAAGACCACCTCGATGGGCCTGGCGATCGACGCGGTGAAGCGCGGCGATGCCGGCGCCGCGGTCAGCGCCGGCAACACCGGCGCGCTGATGGCGATGAGCAAGCTGGCGCTGCGCACGCTGCCGGGCATCGACCGGCCGGCGCTGGCCGGGCTGATGCCGACGCTCGAAGAGCACGACGTGGTCATGCTCGATCTCGGCGCCAACACCGAATGCGATGCGCGCAATCTGGTCCAGTTCGCGATCATGGGCGCGGCCTATGCCCGTATCGTGTTTGGGCAGGAGGCGCCCCGGGTGCGGCTGCTCAACATCGGCACCGAGGACATCAAGGGTACCGACGAGGTCCAGGCAGCCGCCCAGCAGCTGCGCGAAGCGAGCGGTCTTGCGCTCAGTTTCGAAGGCTATGTCGAGGCCGACAAGATCAACCGCGGCCATGTCGACGTGGTGGTGACCGACGGCTTTTCGGGCAACATTGCGTTGAAGGCGATCGAAGGCACGGCGCGATTTGTGACCGACCTGTTGCGCAGCGCCTTCACCAGCTCGCTACGCTCCAAGTTCGGGTTCCTGGTATCGCGCCCGGCGACCGAATTGCTGCGCCACCATCTCGATCCCAACAATCATAACGGCGCGGTCTTTCTGGGCCTCAACGGAGTGGTGGTGAAGAGCCACGGCAGCGCCAATGAAAAGGGTGTCGCCAACGCGGTCGACGTCGCAGCGCGGCTGCTCGAGAACGAGCTGACCGCGCGGATCGGCGCCGATCTCGCCGCGCTCGGCGAACGGCGGCTGCGCGACCACGGCGCGGCGCGCGCGGCGCGGACCGGCGCCGAATGATCCGTTCGGTATTCAAGGGGTCGGGCGCGGCGCTGCCGGCCCGGCGGATGAGCAACGACGAGCTGGCCGCGCTGGTCGATACCAGCGACGCCTGGATTCGCGAACGCACCGGGATCGGCCAGCGGCATATCGCCGGCGAGGGCGAGACCACCGCCACGCTGGCGACCGACGCGGCGCGTGCCGCGCTCGCCGATGCCGGGATCGAGGCGAGCGCAATCGACCTGATCGTGCTCGCCACCGCCACGCCCGACAGCACGTTTCCGGCCACCGCCACCAAAGTCCAGGCCGCGCTCGGCTGCAACGGCGGGGCGGCGTTCGATGTCGCGGCGGTGTGCTCGGGCTTCCTCTACGCACTGGCGACGGCCGATGCGATGCTGCGCGCCGGGATGGCCCGGTGCGCGCTGGTGATCGGGGCGGAGACATTCAGCCGCATCATCGACTGGGAGGACCGCACGACATGCGTGCTGTTCGGCGACGGGGCCGGAGCCTTCGTGCTCGCGGCCGAGGACGTGGCCGAGGACGGGCCGGGCGTGCTCGCCAGCAAGCTCCACGCCGATGGCGCGCACCGCGATCTGCTCTATGTCGACGGCGGCCCGTCGACCACCGGGACGGTCGGCAAGCTGCGTATGAAGGGGCGCGAGGTGTTCCGCCACGCGGTAGTCAACCTCGCCGAAGTGTTGGGCGAAGTGCTTGCCGAAACGGGCTATGCCGCCGCCGATATCGACTGGATCGTGCCGCACCAGGCTAACCTCAGGATTCTCGACGCAACCGCGCGCAAGCTGGGCCTGCCGTTCGAGAAAGTGGTGGTAACGGTCGAACAGCACGCCAACACCTCGGCCGCCTCGGTGCCGCTGGCGTTCGACGTGGCGCGCAAGGACGGGCGGATCAAGGCCGGCGATCTGGTCATGCTCGAAGCGATGGGCGGCGGGTTCACCTGGGGCGCCAGCCTGCTGCGCATCTGAGCGGGGAAAACTTCCCTTCACGCTTGTCAATTGTCTGCCAATCAGTCATTTATGCACCGGGTCAGACACAATTGCATAAGCAAAAGAGGGCGCGCTCGATGATGCGATCCGTAGGTACTTTGACCCGGGCCGATCTGGCCGAAACCATCAATCGCAAGATGGGCTTTTCGCGCGCGGAAAGCCTGGCCCTGGTCGAGGAGATCCTCGGCAAGATGTGCCACGCGATGTCTGAAGGCGAAAACGTCAAGATTTCGGGCTTCGGCAGCTTCATCCTGCGCGACAAGCGCCAGCGCATCGGCCGCAATCCCAAGACCGGCGTCGAAGTGCCGATCACCCCGCGCCGGGTGATGACCTTCCGCGCCAGCCAGAAGCTCAAGGATCGGATCGCGCAAGGCTGATGGTCCAGGATCGCTTCGCCGACGGGAAAGACCCGGCCGCGCTGCGCACCATCGGCGAAGT
>JANOAH010000008.1:0-15854 GCA_031411075.1 Erythrobacteraceae bacterium | reverse complement strand
CGCGCTGACCGCGCTTTCGTCCGAACAGTGGAACCGGCTTGCGCCGGGCGCGCGCCGGCCGGGGGACAAGCTGCACAAGCTGGCCCGGCTGGTCGCCAGCGGAACGCCGGGCGATTTCTACCGGGCCTTCCTGTCCGCCTGGCACGAACCGGCCGCAGTAGTGATCGATGGGCACGAGCCGCCAACGCTGGTTACCGCCGCCGCGCCGGCGCTGGCCGGGCTGAACCCGGCCGAGCAGACGATGGCGCTCGATTTTCTTAGCTACCTCCCCGACGATATCCTCACCAAAGTTGATCGCGCGGCGATGGCCGTATCGCTCGAAACCCGCGTGCCCCTGCTCGATCACCGGGTGATCGAATTCGCCTGGCGGCTGCCGTTGGCACTGAAACTGCGCGGGGGGCCAAGCAAATGGGCGCTGCGGCAGGTGCTCTATCGCCACGTCCCGCGCACGCTGGTCGACCGGCCCAAGATGGGCTTCAACGTGCCGATCGATGCCTGGCTGCGCGGACCCTTACGCGATTGGGCCGAAGCGCTGCTCGACGAACGGCGGTTGCGACAGGAAGGTTTCTTCCACCCCGCCCCGATCCGCGCCGCCTGGCAGGCGCACTTGTCCGGCCACAGCGACCGCCAGCAGCCGCTATGGAACGTGCTGATGTTCCAAGCCTGGCTCGAGGCCCAGCGCGAGACTGCCTAGAGCCGTCGCTATCGGGATGATTGGTGCGGTCGAGAAGACTCGAACTTCCACGGGCTTTCGCCCACAACGACCTCAACGTTGCGCGTCTACCAGTTCCGCCACGACCGCATAATCGCCAGGAGCCGGGATGGCCCCCGCGGGGTAGGTGCGCGCCCTTAGCAAAGCGGCAATACCCCTGCAAGCGCGGCCGAAATTGGCTTGGGCGTCCGCTTCGTCCTCCTGTGGAACACCCTTAACCGGATGCTTGCAAACAGGGTGAACGCGGCGTCAACTTTTGCGCCATGAGCTTTGCCGCCCTGATCCTCGCCGCCGCGACGGCCCCTGGTGCCCCGCCGCCGGCCGGGGACAGCGTGGCGAGCGCGCAAGTCTCGGTAACGATCGTCAAGCCGGCGATCGTACGGCAGGCCAACGGCGTCGAGCAGGTGCCGGGCGCGCCGGTGCCGCAAATGACCCGGCGGCCTGGGGCGGTGCTGGCCGAGTTTCAGTAAGAAGGGTTTCGCGCAGAGGCGCAGAGGAAAGGAGACCGCAGAGGGATCTTGCCGGCAACGGAGCCGCTCCAAACCGGCGACTTTGTCGCAAGACACGACATCGGAGGGAGCGTGCGGCTGCGCCGCGGGCGCAACGTCTCCGCGTCCTCTTTTCCTCTGCGCCTCTGCGCGAACCAACAGAGGACTGCCGTCAGTTACTCCGGCTTCCAGCCGATCTCGGCGAACTTGGCCGAGCGCGGCACGTCGGTGACCGCTTCGTTGATCGTCACCGTCTCGCCCGGCGCGATCGAGCGCTGCGGGGGTTCGACTTCCCAGCTGTAGACGATCCGGTCGCGCGCATCGCGCAGCACGATCAGGATCGTTGGCAAGCGGTGCGCCTGGCTGCCGATATTGGTGACCGAGCCGCTGGCGCCGAAATATTCGGTGCCGTTGGGCAGTTGGCGGCGCTCCTGTTGGTCGGCCGGGAATTCGAGCTGCAGGTCGGGCTCGCTCATCGCGAACGTGGGCCGGTTGACCGGCACCCAGTCGGGCAGGCCGAGGAACGACACCGCCGCGATCGTCCCCACCGCCAGCACCGCGAAGATCGCCGCCGCCCAGGTCCACAGCTTGAGCGGGTTGCGGCGGCGGCGGAACGGCGGCGCGGCGTCGAACTGCGAGGCGCTGTCGGCTTCGGGCGCGACATAGGCAGGTTGTTCGAACGGCGGCGGCGCGACACGTTCCTCGGCCAGCGGGGGTGGCCGTTCCGGCTCGACGACCGGTGGCGGTGCCGGCTCGGGTTCTCGCCGGACGAAGCGGGCGCTCTCCTCCTCCGGCGCCGGCGGAGGCGGGGTAATCGGCGCCTCGACCGGAGCCGAAACGGGGGCAGGCGGCAGCGGCAGGCTGGGCGGATCCTGGAACCAGCTATGGCGGCACTTGGCGCAACGCACGGTGCGTCCTTCGGGCCCGACCGCGCTGTCGGGCACCACATAGCGCGTCGCGCAAGCGGGACAGGCGATGATCATGCCGCGGCAAGCCTAGGGCCGCGCGCAAGGGCCAACAAGGCGCGCCATCGGTGAGTTGCGCGGCAGCGCGGCTTTTTTCCACATCGATCAACGGCTATACGCCCCGCCGATGGGGCCCTTCCACCAACTCGAGCGAACAAGAGACCGACCGTGACCGGCGCGGAGGGGAGCATCGTCCAGTTCGACAACGTCGGCTTGCGCTATGGCACCGACCGCGAAGTGCTGAGCGATATCGCCTTCACGCTCTATCCGGGCAGCTTCTATTTCCTCACCGGGGCGAGCGGCGCGGGCAAGACCTCGCTCTTGAAGATGCTGTACCTCGCCCAGCGGCCGTCGCGCGGGATCATCCGCATGTTCGGCACCGATGTGATCACCGTGCCGCGCCAGCGCCTGCCCGCGTTCCGCCGCCGCATCGGGGTGGTCTTCCAGGACTTCCGGCTGGTTGGGCATTTGAGTGCGTTCGACAACGTCGCGCTGCCGCTGCGCGTCTCGGGCGTGCCCGAAAGCGAGCTGCGCAAGCCGGTCTCCGACATGCTCGACTGGGTCGGGCTCGATCAGCGCGCCGACGCCCGTCCAGCGACGCTATCGGGCGGCGAGCAGCAGCGCGTCGCCATTGCCCGCGCGGTGATCGCCCGGCCCGAAGTGCTGGTGGCGGACGAGCCAACCGGCAACGTCGATCCCGATATGGCATTGAAGCTGTTGCGGCTGTTCGAAGCGCTCAACCGGCTCGGGACCACCGTGGTGGTCGCCACCCATGACGTCCACCTGCTCAAGAAGGTGCCCGATTCGCTGATCATGCGGCTCGATCGCGGCAGACTCAGCGATCCCACCGGGGCCTTGCGTTATCCGCCGCGGCGCGAAATGGCGGCGCGATGACCGCGGAATCGCTTTCGGCGAGGGGGATTATACGCCGCAACGCCCCGCGCTTCGGCAGCGATCGCGCCGGCATGGTCCCGCACGCGCGGCTGGCCGGGCCGATGCCGTGGGTGATCGCGATCATGATCGCGCTGACGGTGATGGCCGCGGCCGCGGGGCTGGCGCTGAGCAACCTGGCGTCGAACGCGGCGGCGGAAATTTCCGGCGGGCTGACGGTGCAGATCGTCGAGGGCGGGCCGGTGGAGCGTGAGCGGCAGGCGGAACTGGCGGTGGCGGTATTGAGCAATCAGGACGGGGTGATCGACGCCCGCCGCGTGCCCGACGGCGAGCTTGCCGCGCTGCTGGAACCGTGGCTCGGCCAGCAGGCCATGGCCGAGGAGGACGCGATTCCCGTGCCGGCGATGATCGACGTGCGGCTGGCCGGCCCGGTTACGCCGCAACGGCTGGCGGACATGCGCCGCACGCTTCAGCTTTCGGCCCCGTCGGCGCGGCTCGATGCCCAGGCTCGCTGGCTCGAACCGGTGTTCGAAGCCGTGGCCTCGCTGCAATGGCTGGCGGTCGGGCTGATCGTGCTGCTGGCGGCGACCAGCGCGGCGGCGGTGTGGCTGGCGGCGCGCAGCGCGCTCGGCTCGAACCGCGAGACGATCGAGATCATCCACCTGCTCGGCGGCAGCGACGGGCAGATCGCGCGCATTTTCCAGCGCTCGCTCGGCTTCGACGCGGTGCTCGGCGGCCTGGCCGGACTGGCGATGGGCTTGACCGCGATCCTGCTGCTCGGCCGCCAGTTCGCCGGGCTCGGCTCGGGCATGGTGGCGGGCGGAGGCCTCGGCACGATCGATTGGGTCCTGCTGGCGCTGATCCCGCTCACCGGGGTGGTGCTGGCGGTGCTGACCGCACGCGTGACGGTCATGGCGGCGCTGAGGCGGATGCTGTGATCCGCCGGCTGCTCGCACTTGCCGCCGTCGCCTGGGTGTTCGGCTTCGTCTGGTTCGCGGTGGCGCTGCCGCAGCCCGCGGGGGACGAGCGGACGGATGCGATCGTGGTGCCGACCGGCAGCGGCGGGCGCATTCCGCGCGGGCTGGCGATGCTCGATGCGGGGCACGCCCGCACGATGCTCGTCACCGGGGTCGATACCAAAGTCCGTCCGCGTGAATTCGCGACCGAATACCACGTGTCGGAGCGCACCCTGGCGTGCTGCGTCACGCTCGGTTTCGCCGCGCTCGATACCCGCGGGAACGCGCGCGAGACGGCGCAATGGGTGGCGCGCAACCGGGTCCGTTCGATCCGCCTGGTGACCGCCGATTGGCACATGCGGCGCGCCGCGCTCGAGCTCGGCGTGGCGCTGCCGGCGGGCGAAGTGGTGGTGCGCGACGCGGTGCGCACGCAACCGTCGCTGTGGATCCTGTTTCTCGAATACCACAAGCTGATCGCGACCTGGATCGCGCGCGCGCTACCGGGTTGAGCCGATGAGTGTGCTGCGCAGCCTCGTGTTCTACGCCGTGTTCTACACCGGCAGCATCTACTACGTGCTCGGCGCGGTGATCGCGGCGGCCGTCTCGCCGCGTCACTTGCGCCAGTTTCCAGACGCCTGGTCGACCTTCCACCGCCGCTGCCTGAAGGCGATTGTCGGCATCGAAGTGCGCGAACTCGGCATAAAAGAACGCGGCGCGGTGCTCTATGCGATCAAGCACGAAAGCTTCTTCGAAGCGATCGACCTGCCGCACCTGCTCGATTTTCCGGTCCCGTTCGGCAAGGAACAGCTCTACAAAATCCCCGGCTGGGGCCGTGCGGCCAAAGCCTATGGCTCGGTCACGGTGATGCGCGAGGCCGGCGCCAAGGGGCTGCGGGCGATGCTGGCCGAAGCGCGCACCTTTACCGACACCGGCCGGCCGCTGGTGATCTTCCCCGAAGGCACCCGCGTGCCGCACGGCACCCGGCCGCCGCTGCAGGCGGGGTTTGCCGGCTTGTACAAGATGCTTGGGCTCCAGGTGGTGCCGGTGGCGGTCGACAGCGGGCCGCTTTATCACCGCTGGTGGAAGCGCCCCGGCACAATCACGATTCAATTCGGCGAGCCGATCGAACCCGGCCTGCCGCGCGACGAAGTCGAGGCGCGCGTCCACGCCGCGATCAACGCGCTCAATCCCTAGGCCCTAACCATCGTCGTGCTGGCGGCCGAAGTCGGGCCGCGCGTCGTCCTGGCCCAGTTCGATGATGCCGCGGCGGATTTCGCGGGTGCGGGTGAACAGGTCGAACAAGGTCTCGCCGTCGCTCGATCGGATCGCCTCGCGCATCAGCGCGAAATCGGTGAGGAAGCGGTCGAGCACTTCGAGCACCGCATCGCGGTTGTGCAGGAATACGTCGCGCCACATCGTCGGGTCGCTGGCGGCGATGCGAGTGAAATCGCGGAAGCCGCCGGCCGAATATTTCATCACTTCGCCGCGGGTCACGTCTTCGAGATCGGAGGCGGTGCCGACGATGGTGTAGGCGATCAAGTGGGGAATATGGCTGGTTACCGCCAGCACCAGATCGTGGTGTTCAGCGTCCATCGTGCTGACCCGCGCGCCGATGGCTTCCCAGAACCCGACCAGCGCGGCGACCTTGGCCGGGTCGGCGCCTGCGGGTGGCGTGACGATGCACCAGCGGCCGTGGAACAGCGAGGCGAAGCCCGCGTCGGGCCCGCTGTGCTCGGTGCCGGCGACGGGGTGCGCGGGTATCACCGCCTGTCCGGGCAGCGCCGCGGCGAGCGCCTGGGCAACCGCCAGCTTGGACGAGCCCACGTCGCTGACCACCGCGCCGGGCTTGAGCGCGGCGGCGAATTGCTGCGCGGCTTCGGCCATCGCGCCGACCGGAACGCACAGCACCACGAGGTCGGCGTCGGCGACGGCTTCGGCGGCGCTGTCGCACACGTCGTCCGTCAGGGCGCGTTCGCGGGCGCGGGCGCGCACCGCCGGATCGGCGTCGAACCCGCGCGTGGCGACGCCGGGCAGATGCTCGCGCACGGCGAGGCCGACAGACCCGCCAATCAGGCCGAGGCCGATGATGGCGACGCGCGCGAAGGTCATCGGGCGGCCTCGGCCAGCGCGCGCAGTTTGGCAGCGACGGCGTCCATGTCTCCGCGTATGCCGATGGTGATCCGCAGCGCCTGCGGCAGGCCTTGCCCCGGCATGTGCCGCACCGCGTAACCCGCCTCAGCCAGCCCGGCGAGCGCGGCGGCCGCGGTGAGCGGGCCTTCGAACAGCACCAGCACGAAATTGGTCTCGCTCGGCACCGCGCTCAGGCCATGGTTGCCAAGCGCTTCGATCGCGGCGACGAACCGGGCGCGTTCGGCGAGGTTGTGCGCGCGCGACGCCGCGACGAACGCCTGGTCGCCCAGCGCGGCGACGGCCGCCTGCTGGCCGCTGACGGTGACGTTGAACGGCCCGCGAATGCGATTGAGCGCGTCGACCAACGCCAGCGCGCCGGTGCCCCAGCCGATTCGCTCGCCGGCCAGGCCGTAGATCTTGGAGAAGGTGCGGGTAACCAGCACGTTGTCTTGCCCGGCGGCCAGCGCCAGCCCGCCGTCGTCGACGCTGTCGGGCAGGTAATCGGCGTAGGCCTGGTCGATCACCAGCAATACCTCGGCCGGCAGGCCAGAATGGAGCCGCTCGAGCTCAGGACGCGGCAGAAAAGTGCCGGTGGGGTTATTGGGATTGGCCAGGAACACCAATTTGGTTCTTTCGGTCACACAGCCGAGCAGGGCATCGACGTTGGTGCCGAAATCCCGATCGGGCGCCACCACCGGCGTCGCGCCGCAGCGCCGCGTGGCGATGTCGTAGACGGCGAAACCGTAGCGGACGTGGATCACCTCGTCGCCCGGTCCGGCAAAAGCTTGCGGGGCCAGATTGAGCAGCTCGTCGGAACCCGTTCCGCAGACGATCCGCGCCGGATCGATGCCGAACTGCGCGCCGATCGCGGCGCGTAGCGCGGTCGCATCGGGATCGGGATATTCGGCTGGTGCAGGGGCCGCCGCGCGCGCGGCCAGCGCCGCTTCACTGGTGCCGAGCGGGTTTTCGTTGGCCGACAGCTTGACCAGGCTGCGCCCGTCGGCGCCCTTGCTGACGCCCGGCACATAGGCATTTATCGCCGCGATCCACGGCTTCATCTGCGGTGCGCTCTTGGCCGGCCCCTCGCTCACGGCGGCGCGCATAGCGGCTGGCGGCGGCAATTGACAGCCCGCTTGGCGTGCCACAATCACCGCCGCGCATGGCCACCGCCCTCGCCTCGACCTCCGCCAGCCTGACGCTGGCTGCCCCGCTGTCGCTTGACAGCGGGCAGTCGCTCGAAGCCGCGACGATCGCGTATGAGACCTATGGCGAACTCGCCGCGGACAAGAGCAACGCGATCCTGATTTTCCACGCGCTCACGATGGACCAGTATGTTGCCAGCCCGCACCCGATCACCGGCAAGCCGGGGTGGTGGAGCGAGTCCGTCGGGCCCGGCCTGTCGATCGATACCAACCGCTTCCATGTCATCTGCGCCAATGTCATCGGCGGCTGCATGGGCTCGACCGGGCCGGCCAGCCTGGCGGCGGATGGCCAGCCCTATGGCATGCGCTTTCCGGTCATCACGATCCGCGACATGGTCCGGGCGCAAGTGGCACTGCTCGACGCGCTCGGCATCGTACGCCTGCACGCGGTGGTCGGCGGCTCGATGGGCGGGATGCTGGCCCTGAGCCTCGCCGCCAACTTCCCGGGGCGCGCCGGCCGCGTGTTGGCGATCGCCACCACCGCGCGGCACAGCGCGCAGAACATCGCCTTCCACGAAGTCGGCCGCCAGGCGGTGATGGCCGATCCCAACTGGCGCGAAGGCGCCTATCACGGCGCCGGCAAGGGCCCGGAAAAAGGCCTCGCCGTGGCGCGGATGGCGGCGCACATCACCTACCTCAGCGAAGCCGGGCTGACCGACAAGTTCGGCCGCCGGCTGCAGGATCGTGAGGCGAAAAGCTTCGGCTTCGACGCCGATTTCCAGGTCGAAAGCTACCTGCGCCACCAAGGCATCGCGTTTACCGACCGGTTCGATGCCAACTCCTACCTCTACATCACCAGGGCGATGGATTATTTCGACCTGGCCGAGGAGCACGGCGGCCGGCTGGCCGATGCGTTCGCCGAAGCGGGCGAGACGCGCTTCTGCCTGGTCAGCTTCGATACCGACTGGCTCTATCCCACCGCCGAATCGCGCCACGTCGTCCACGCGCTCAACGCGGTCGCCGCGCCGGTCAGCTTCGTCGAATTGTCCGCGCCTTACGGCCACGACAGCTTCCTGCTCGACGTCCCCGCGCTCGACCGGGTGATCAAGGGCTTCCTCGAATGACCTTGCGCGCCGATCTTGCCAAGATCGCCGAGCAAGTGCCGGCCGGCGCGCGGGTGCTCGATGTCGGCTGCGGCGAAGGCGAACTGATGGCGGCGCTGCGCGACGGCCAGGGGGTTGATGCGCGCGGGATGGAAATCGACGCGCACGCGGTCGAAAAGTGCGTCGCGCGCGGGCTTTCCGCCGTGCAAGGTGACGCCAACCGCGATCTCGCCGATTACCCCGACGGTGCGTTCGACTATGCCATCCTCAGCCAGACGCTGCAGACCGCCGAGCGGCCCGACCTGATGCTCGGCGAGCTACTGCGCATCGGCCGCAAGGCGTTCGTCAGCTTTCCCAATTTCGCCCACTGGCGGATGCGCGCCTCGCTGTTGTGGAACGGTCGCATGCCGGTGACGCGGCACTTGCCGGTGAGCTGGTACGAGACGCAGAATATCCACCACGTCACCGTGGCCGATTTCCGCGAGCTGTTGCGCGCGCAGGGCGTTCGCGTCGAACGCAGCTGGTTCTTCAGCGGCGATCATGAGCTGAGCGGCGCGGGCGCGAACTGGCGCGCCGAATACGCGGTCTATCTGCTCAGCCGATGAAGGCTCTGCGCTTCCTTGTCCTGGCCACGCTGCCGCTCGTTACCGCCTGTGTCGGCGATCCCGGGCCCGCGCCGGTCAGCCGGTATCTGGCGGCCGACGAATGCTCGGCCCGGCCGGGCTTCGCCACGTTCCACGCCGAGCTCGCCCGGATTGTCGCGGCGCGCGACGGGGCGGCGTTCAAGGCGCTGTTCCATGCCCAGGGCGCGATGCGGGTCGAAGGGATCGGCGGCCCGGCCGCGGCGACCGACTGGGGCTTTGCCCGGCCCGAAGCGGTCAGAGTGTGGCGCGAGCTCGACGAGCTCCTCCCGCTCGGCTGCGTGCTGCGCGGCGGCAAGGCGATGATGCCGGCGATGGCCGGGCTGGTCGAAGACGGTACCGTCGATCCCGAATACGACATGGCGCTGGTCGATCTCGCCATCCACGCGGGCATGGACGAAGGCTCGCCGGTGCTGCGCCGGGCGAAGGCCGGCACGCTGCTCCAGACCGTGTCCTACCCTGATGGCTGGGTCGAGGTATGGCTGGGCGGCGAACGCACCGGCTATGTCGCCGCCAGCCAGATGCGCAGCCCACACAGCTATCAACTGGAGGCGATCGAGGAAGACGGGCGTTGGTATCTGCGCGAGTTCGGCAGCGGCGTTTGACTGCCCTGCCGCGACGAAGTTCCCGCCTGCCGATCAGCTCACCGCCCTGAAGAATCCGTTCGTCGCGAACAATTTGTCGCGAGAGCGCCCGTAGTTAAGATTTTGACAATCTTGGTGGGGGTAGCTTCCGAATCATGACACTGGGGCTGAAAGCACGTCTTGTCGCCGGCTTCGCGCTGGCGCTGGCGATCGTCACGCCGGCACAGGCGCGCGACAATCTCGAAGCGGCGTTCGACACCGCGCTCGGCACCCAGGTCCGCGCCCCGCAGGATTTCTCCGCCCGCTACGGATCGCCGCTGGCGCTGCAGATCGCCCAGATTGCCGACGGCACCTACGGTCGCATCGGCGTCGCCGCGATCGACCTTGCCACCGGCGAAGAAGTCGCGGTGCTGGGCGATCAGCGCTTCCCGATGGCCAGCACCAGCAAGATCGCCATCGCCGCGACCTTCCTCGAAGGGGTCGACAACGGCCGCTGGAACCTGAACGCGCAATATCCGCTGATGGTGCCGGTCGCCTCGCGCCGCTTTTCAAGCGCGGTCGCGCCGGTGCGCGCCGGCCAGCTCTATACCGCGCGCGATCTGATCGAGATGATGATCACCCGGTCGAACAACCAGGCGACCGACGCGCTCCTGGCAGTGGTCGGCGGGCCGAACGCGGTCAACAGCTGGGCGCGCCGCGCCGGCATCCAGAATTTCACCCTGACCCGCGACATCGCCACGCTGGTGCGCGACGATGGCGAATTCGACCCAGCCAACCATATCGACACGCGCGACAGCGTTACCCCGCGCGAAATGGTCCGGCTGCTCTCCGGCCTGTACCAGGGCCAGTGGCTCAGCACCTCGAGCCGCAACGTGTTGATCGGGGCGATGGAACGCTGCCGCACCGGCACCCGCCGCATTCCCGCTATGCTGCCGGCCGGCGTGACCGTGGCGCACAAGACCGGATCGCTGAGCAACACTTCGAGCGACATCGGCCTGATCACCACGCCCGATGGCCGCACTTTTGCGTTGGCGATTTACGTCACCGGCCAGGGCACCCGCGACAATCGCGAATCGCGTATCGCCAACATCGCCCGCGCCTTGGTCGACGGCTATGGCCAGTCGCGCCAGTATGCCAACGCCCGCTATCCCGGCGGCGGCACCCCGGTCGCGGCGAACTGAGCCCTTCGCCAAAAAGAAGGGGCGCGGCCTTGCGGCCACGCCCCTCCCAAATCGCTTAGCGCGACAGGCTTAGTCGGCGGCGGCTTCGGCCGGCGTTTCTTCCTGCACGTCGGCTTCCACCTGGGCGGCGTCGTCGGCCGCGGCGTCGGCGGTCGCGTCGACGGCTTCGGCGGTGGCGTCGGCGGCATCGCCCACGGCGTCAGAAGCGGCTTCCGCGTTTGCTTCGGTGTCGGCCATCGCCGAATCGGCGGTGTCGGCGGCGGCGTCTTCGGTCTGCTCAGAGCAGGCGGCGAGCGAGAGGGCGCCGGCGGCAATCGCGGCGACGAGAACAATCTTGCGCATAGTCGTTGATCCTTGATCAGCGTGATAGATCGAAACCCGCTGGAGCGAGCTTCGCAGCGGTGAATAATGGCAAAATTGTGGCAACGCAAGGCAACTGCGCCGAAGCGTTGATGCGACCGGCGCCACGCTCTAACAGCGGGCGATGGCCGACAAGCAGCATCTCTACCTGGTCGACGGATCGGCCTATATCTTTCGCGCCTATCACCGGCTGCCGCCGCTGACCAACCCGCACGGCGTGCCGGTGGGCGCGGTCTATGGCTACACCACGATGCTGTGGAAACTGGCCGACGATCTCGACAAGGCCGACGGGCCGACGCACCTCGCCGTAATCCTCGACAAGGGCGCGACCAGCTTCCGCAACGACCTTTACGACCAGTACAAGGCCAACCGTCCGCCCCCGCCCGACGACCTGGTGCCGCAGTTCCCGCTGATCCGTGACGCCACCCGCGCCTTCAGCCTGCCGTGCATCGAGGAAGACATGCTCGAAGCCGACGACTTGATCGCCAGCTATGCCAAGGAGGCGACCCGGCGCGGTTGGGACGTGACGATCGTCAGTAGCGACAAGGACCTGATGCAACTGGTCGGCCAATGCGCCGAACCGCATGACGGGCCAAATGGCGAAAAGATCACGGGCGGCTGCATCGACATGCTCGACACGATGAAGAACCAGCGCATCGAGCGCGCCGAAGTGATCGAGAAGTTCGGTGTCGGCCCCGAACTGGTCGGCGATGTGCTGGCGCTGATGGGCGACAGTGTCGACAACGTGCCGGGCATCTACGGCATCGGGCCCAAGACCGCTTCGACGCTGATCAACGAGCATGGCTCGCTCACCGCCGTGCTCGACGCCGCGCCGGCGATGAAGCCGGGCAAGCTGCGCGAGCGGCTGATTGAAGGCCGGGCGATGGCCGAGCTCAGCCGCGTGCTGGTCGAGCTCAAGAGCGACTGCCCGCTGCCGATTGAGCTCGATGACATGACGCTCGTGCCGATCCCGCCCGAGCCGCTGGCCGAGTTCCTCACCGCACACGGATTCACCAGCCTGCTCAAGCGGCTCGACGGCGGCCGGGGCAGCCCCGACCGGCCGACCCAGCTGGACCCGGCGAAAGTAGACCGCGCCGGCGCGCCCGCCGCGCCTGAGGGCAATCGCCAGCCGCTGCCCGAATGGCCGGCGATCGACCGCACGGCGTACGAGACGGTGCAGTCGCTGGAGCGGCTGGCGCACTGGGTCGAACGGGCGTTCGCCGCGCGGCTGGTGGCGATCGATACCGAGACCAGCGGGCTCGACTCGATGCGCGCCGATCTCGCTGGCGTCAGCCTGGCGCTGGGGCCGGGCGACGCGTGCTACATCCCGCTCGCCCATGGCGGGACCGACATGTTCGCCGAACGCCCGGCACAGGTCGACATGGCCGCGGCCCTGGCGCTGCTCAAGCCGCTGCTCGAAAGCGACGCGGTGATGAAGGTCGGCCAGAACATCAAGTACGACATCACGATCTTCGCCCGCCACGGCATCGCGCTGGCCCCGGCCGACGATACCATGGTGATCAGCTTCGATCTCGACGCCGGACGCAGCGAGGACGGAATCGGCGGTGGCCACGGCATGGACGAGCTGGCGCAGCGCCACCTCGGCTACACCACCATGACCTTCAAGGAGGTCTGCGGCACCGGCAAGAAGGCGATCCCGTTCGGCGAAGTGCCGCTCGACAAGGCGACGCAGTATGCCGCCGAGGACGCCGAAGTGACCTGGCGGCTGTACAAGGTCCTGAAGCCGCGGCTCGCGCTCGAAGGCGGGACGCGGGTGTACCAGCAGGTCGACCGGCCCCTGGTGTCGGTTGTAGCGCAGATGGAGCGGCACGGCATCAAGGTCGACGCCCGTGCGCTCGCCGCGCTATCGGAGGAATTCGCCCGCGAGACCGCGCGGATCGAGCGCGAGATCTGGGACAGTGCGGGCCAGGAATTCACCATCGGCAGCCCGGCCCAGCTCGGCCAGATCCTGTTCGACAAGATGGGCTACAAGGGCGGGCGCAAGGGCAAGAGCGGGCAGTATTCGACCGACCAGGCGATCCTCGAGGGCCTTGCCAACCAGGGCGCGCCGATCGCCCGCCAGGTGCTCGAATGGCGCCAGCTGACCAAGCTGCGGAGCACCTATACCGAGGCGCTGCAGGCCGCGATAAACCCGGCTACGGGCCGCGTCCACACCAGCTACAGCCTGGTGGGCGCGCAGACCGGGCGGCTGTCGTCGACCGATCCCAACCTGCAGAACATTCCCATCCGGACCGCGATCGGCCGGCGCATCCGCGAAGCGTTCGTGCCGGAGGCCGGCAACGTGCTGCTCGCCGCCGACTATAGTCAGATCGAGCTGCGCCTTGCCGCGCACATGGCCGACGTTCCGCAGCTGAAAGAGGCGTTCGCCGCGGGCGAGGACATCCATTCGCGCACCGCCGCCGAAATGTTCGGCACCGTCGACCGCGATACGCGCGCCCGGGCAAAGACGGTCAACTTCGCGATCCTTTACGGCATCAGCCGCTGGGGCCTCGGCGGCCGGCTGGGGATCGAGGCGGACGAGGCGCAGGCCATCATCGACACCTATTTCCAGCGCTTCCCCGGCATCCAGCGCTATATCGTCAGCACGCTCGAGAGTGTCCGGGAAAAGGGCTATTCTCAGACGCTGTTCGGCCGCAAGACCTGGTTCCCGCGCATCAACGCCAAGGTGCCCCACGAACGCCAGGGCGCCGAACGCGCGGCGATCAACGCCCCGATCCAGGGCACCAGCGCCGACATCATCAAGCGGGCGATGGCCCGCATGGGCCCGGCGCTCCTCGAGGCCGGGCTGCCCGAAGTACGAATGCTGCTCCAGGTCCATGACGAACTGGTGTTCGAGCTGCCCGAAGACGACGTCGCTGCAGCGAGCCCGGTGATCGAACGAGTCATGGCCGACGCGGCGCTGCCGGCGGTGACGCTCGACGTCCCGCTCGGCATCGAAATCGGTACCGGGCCGAGCTGGGACGCCGCGCACTAGCTCCCCGCGAAGCGAAGATTTTGTTTCCCCCCTTTTTGAAAGTGCGCTTCGCGCGTTTACGGGAGCCTCAGCTATCCCGTTCGTGCTTCACCGGGCGGGTCGATTCGAGCATGCCTTCGTGGATGAAGCCGATCGGGCGCACTTCCATGGCGCGCTTTTTCAGTTCGCCCTGCATCTGCAGGTAATCGGCTTCCATCTGTTCGGTCACCGTGGCGCGGCTGTCTTCGAGCGCGCCGGCGAAGTCCTTGGCGGTGACTTTCTTCGCGTCGGGGCCGCGTTCGCGAATCGCGATCAGGCCGGCGCGGCGGACCACGTCGTAAAGATCGGCGCCGGTGAAGCGATCGGTCTTGGCCGCGATCACCGCGAGATCGACATCCTTGGCCAGCGGCATGTCCTTGGTATGGATGCCGAGGATGTGCAGCCGCCCGGCCTCGTTCGGCGCGCCGACATAGACCAGCTCGTCGAACCGCCCGGGGCGCAGCAGTGCCGGATCGACCAGCCACGGGCGGTTGGTGGCGCCGATTACCACGATCGAATTCAATTCCTCCATCCCGTCCATTTCAGCCAGGATAGTGTTGACCACCCGCGCGGTCACTTGCGGCTCGTTGGCCTCGCTGCCGCGCGCCGGGACCAGGCTGTCGATCTCGTCGATGAAGATCACGCACGGCGCCACCTGGCGGGCGCGGGCGAACAGGCGGCTGATCTGCTGTTCGCTTTCGCCGTACCATTTGGAGAGCAGGTCGCTCGACTTGATCGAGATGAAATTGGCCTCGGCCTCTTTGGCCACGGCCTTGGCCAGCAGCGTCTTGCCGGTGCCGGGCGGGCCATAGAGCAGGAACCCCTTGGCCGGGCGGATGCCGAGCCGCTCGAACGCCGCCGGGTTCTTTAGCGGCAGTTCGACCCCTTCGCGCAGCCGCATTGCCGCAGCATCGAGCCCGCCGATATCGTCCCAGCCCACCGTCGGCGCCTGGACCATGACCTCGCGCATCGCGCTTGGCTGGACGCGTTTCAGCGCGGCGCGGAAATCGTCCTTCTCGACCTGAAGCGTCTCGAGCACGTCGGCCGGAATCTCCCGCGCGTCTAGGTCGAGCTTGGGCATGATCCGGCGCACCGCCTCAATCGCCGCCTCGCGCGCCAGGGCGGCGAGATCGGCGCCGACGAAGCCATGCGTACCGCGCGCGATCTCGTTCAGGTCGACGCCTTCGCCCAGCGGCATGCCGCGGGTGTGGATGCCGAGGATGTCGCGGCGGCCCTTCTCGTCCGGCACGCCGATGATGATCTCGCGGTCGAAGCGGCCCGGCCGCCGCAGCGCTTCGTCGATCGCATCGGGCCGGTTGGTGGCGGCGATCACGACCAGGTTGGCGCGGGATTCGAGCCCGTCCATCAGCGTCAGCAATTGCGCGACCAGCCGTTTTTCCGCTTCGCCAGAGACCTGCCCGCGCTTGGGCGCAATTGAATCGATCTCGTCGATGAACACGATCGCCGGCGCGCTGCGCTGCGCCTCCTCGAACACTTCGCGCAGCCGCCGCTCGCTTTCACCATAGGCGCTGCCCATGATTTCGGGTCCGTTGATCGAAAAGAACGTGGCGTCGCTTTCGTTCGCCACGGCCTGGGCGAGGCGCGTCTTGCCGGTGCCGGGCGGGCCGTGCAGCAGCACGCCCTTGGGCGGATCGACGCCGAGCCGGGTGAACAGCTCGGGATAGCGC
>JANOAH010000007.1:0-11858 GCA_031411075.1 Erythrobacteraceae bacterium | reverse complement strand
ACCACCGGCATCAACTTCTTCACGCCGCCGTCGGGCGGGTTCAGCAACGATTGCCTCGAAGCGATCCGCGCCGACCTGAAGAACCGCTCGAAGTTCCGCCAAACGATCGTCGAAGGCAACTTGCAGGGCGGCCTGATCGATCTGCCGGCCGGCCAGCTGCGCTTCGCGCTCGGTGCCAGCTATCGTGAGATGGACTATCAGTTCCTCAACGACACGCTGACCACGCAGGGCCGTTCGTACCTCGACCAGGCGCTCGGCATCTATCCGAGCGGCGATGCCTCGGGCTTCATCGACGTCAAGGAACTCTACGGCGAATTGCTGATCCCGGTGCTGGCCGACATCCCGTTCATCCAGGAATTCAATCTGGAAATCGGCGGCCGCATGTCGGATTATTCGACCACCGGTGTCAGCTACACGTACAAGATCCTGGGCGATTGGTCGGTGACCGACTGGCTGCGGTTCCGCGGCGGTTACAACCGGGCGGAACGTGCACCGAACATCGGCGAACTGTTCCTGGCCGCCCAGCAGACTTTCGGCTTCAACAACGTCGGCGACGTCTGCTCGCGCCTGAACCCGAGCCGCTTCTCGGCTAACCCAGGCACCAACGCCGGCGGTGCCGCCGGCGCCGCGCAGGTCGAGGCGGTGTGCCGTTCGCTGATGAATGCGGCCGGCCCCAACGCCGCGGGTCAGTACTACGCCATCGGCGGACCGGGCACGACGGATTCGAGCACCTTCGGCTTCGCGTTCCCGACGCTCGTCGGCAACCCCAACCTGACGCCCGAAAAAGCCGATACCTGGACGGCGGGCTTGGTCATCAACTCGCCGCTGACCAGCGGTCCGCTATCGCGGCTGCGCGCCTCGATCGACTTCTACGACATCACCATCAAGGACGCGATCGGCGCCCAGACCATCGGCGCGGTGTCGCAGCAGTGCTACGATCCGGCATTCAACCCGCTGGTGGCAACCAACGCCGCCGCCGCGGCGGCCAGCCCGTTCTGCCGGTTGCTGCCGCGCAACGCCACCGGGGGCCTCGGCAATGTCGGCGTGACCTACGCCAACACCGGCCGGGTGCATCTGCGCGGCGTCGACGCGCAGATCGACTGGGGCATGGACATCGGTCCGGGCACGCTGACGCTGAATTCGGTGCTCAACTACCAGATGGACTTCGAGAGCTCGCCGCTGTTCCCGCAGGTCCCGCTGGTCGAATACTCCGGCACCACTGGCCCGGGCGAAAACGGCCTCAACCCGAACCCGTTCAAGTATCGCGGGCTCACCACGCTCGGCTACGCGATGGGTCCGTGGCGCGCCGCGGTGCAGTGGCAGTACTATTCCAAGGTCAATCTGCCGGCGCCGTCGATCAACGTCGGCTATCCGTCGTACAATCTGTTCAACTTCAACGGCGGCTATCAGGTGACCGAGGACATCGGCCTCAGGTTCGGCGTCGACAACCTGTTCGACAAGGCGCCGCCGCTCGGCAACTTCAATCCGAATGTCACCGATGCGATTTCGCAGACGACCGGGCAGCTGCGCGGGGGCGGGTTCCTGACCGGTGTCCATGACACCAACGGCCGCCGCTTCTACCTGGGCGCCAACATCCGGTTCTAACTCCGGCGGTTAAAACGGTGCGATCGGGGGCTCTCCAGCAATGGAGAGCCCCTTTTCGTTGTCGTCAGTCCTATGGTGACCATCCAGTGGCCGCCGTTCCGGGGCGTCCGCATCACCGGCGGCAATCCGATCAGCCGGGCGATCGAAGCGAAGGGGTCCAGCCCCCGACGCCCGGGGATTAGAAATCGTACTCGAACGTCAGCTCGCTCGGCCGCTCGACAGTCTCGGCGGTCATTCGGCCGCCTCCGCTGCCAGCTCACGCTGTTCGGCGGCGATGCGTTGGGCGACGAGGCGGCGGACCAGGATTGCGCCCTTGTCGCGCGGCAGCACCACCGGGTTGTGGGCGAGGAGATCATGGCTCTCCATCTGCGCTTCGATGTCTTCCATGATCGGGCCGTCCTCGCGCTCGAAGATGCCGCTGAAGAACTCGATAAACGCCTGGTCGCCCGCGGCATCGCGCTGCAGTTCGAAGGTGCGCGTAAAGCCGGAGAAGTAGTGGCTGGTGCTCGCCGTTTCGGGCGTGATGCAGTGGGTCTGCTCCATGTAGGGCTGCTGGAGGCTGGCCGGATCGGCGCCGACCGGCACCGCACCCATGGTGAAGCGCATGTTGGCGGGCGCTTCCCAGGTGGTGTCGTTCCACTGGTCGAACGGTTCGCCTTGCGCCACCCCGTTGGCAAAGGTCCCAGGGCGGCTGACATTGGGCACCAAGGTGCGGCTCAGCACCTTGCCGGCTTCGACCCGGGCTTCGTAAATCTCGCCCGGGGTCGCCCCGGCATCCGCCTTCCACCCGCCGATCGTGCCGGTGTGGAGGAAGAACAGGTGGGTCAGCTCCATCAGGTTGTCGTTGCCGAGCTGCCAGTTGCCGTTGAACCTAACGTGCCACAGCAGCGGCCGCATGGCGTCGTGGTCCATGTGGCTGTGATCGGGGATGGTAGCCGGATCGGCGAGCTCAGGGTCACCCAGCCAGATCCACAGCATCTTGTGCCGCTCGACCACCGGGAAGGTCTCGACTGCGGCATGGGCCGGAGGCGCGTCCTGATAGGGGCTGCGCGTGCAGCGCCCGTCCGGCCCGAAGCGCAGGCCGTGATATAGGCATTCGATCTGATCACCGAAGCGGCGGCCCTTGGACAGGTAGGCGAAGCGGTGGGGGCAGCGGTCGAGCATCGCCACCGGGGTTTCCGCCGCAGTGCGATAGAACAGCACCGGCCGGTCGAGCAGCCGCCGCGCGAACAGCGCCTCGGGCCCGACTTCGTGAGACAAGGCCCCGACGTGCCAGGCGTTCCAGACGAACTCGGGGTCGCGCGCGGTCATGCGCCGACCGTAGCAAATTCGTGCCCGCGAGTCCCCCTCCCGGTTGCGGGAGGGGGAAGCCAAGCTCAGACTTCGGCCGGTACCCGGCCCCACACCTCGTCGGCCAAATCGACCACCAGGCCGATCTTGTCGGCCTGCTGCTGGGTCGAGATGTCGTTGCCGTGGACGGTGCTGGCAAAGCCGCACTGCGGGCTGAGCGCGAGCTGGTCGATGTCCACGAACTGGGTCGCCTCGTCGATCCGCCGCTTGATCTCGTCCTTCGTCTCGAGCTCGCCGAGCTTGGTCGAAACGAGGCCGAGCACCACGGTCTTGCCCTTGGGCAGGAACCGCAGCGGCGCGAAATCGCCCGAGCGCGGATCGTCGTATTCGAGGAAGAAAGCGTCGATATCGAGCTCGTTGAACATGATCTCGGCGACCGGTTCGTACCCGCCTTCGGCCGCCCAACTCGAGCGGAAGTTGCCGCGGCACAAATGGATTGCCTTGATCATCTCGGCCGGCGCGCTGGCGAAGCTGTCGTTGATCAGCCGGGCATATTGGCGCGGCGTCGCGTCGGGATCGACCCCGCGCGCGGCGGCATCGGCGCGATGCGTCTCGTCGCACAGATAGGCGAGGTTGGTGTCGTCCATCTGGATGTAGCGACAGCCGGCGGCCGCCAGGCTGTCGACTTCGGCGCGATAGGCCGCGGCGACGTCGGCATAGAATTCGTCCATCGTCGGATAGACGTCTTCAGGAATGCCCGCCCGGCCGGCGCGGAAGTGCAGCATGGTCGGGCTGGGGATCGCCACTTTGGGCGTTTCGGTGACGTGCCGCTTGAGGAACTCGAAATCGGCCAGCTGGATCGGCTTGACGTGTTCGACCTTGCCCGAAACCACCATCTTGGGCGGGGCGAAGTGGACATCGATCCCGGCGTCGTTCTTGAATGCCTTGGCGATGCCGCCATGCTCTTCGACCCCGGCGAGCTGGAGCAGAAAATCGGTGTGGAAGAAGTAGCGGCGGAATTCGCCGTCGGTGATCGCCTTGAGACCGAGGCTCTCCTGCCATTTGGCGAGGTCAGCAATGGCGCGGTCTTCGGCGGCGCGCAGTTCGGCGTAATCGATGTTCCCGGCGGCACGGTGTTCGCGCGCTTCGAGCACCGAACGCGGACGCAGGAACGAGCCGACATGGTCGGCGCGGGATGGCAGCTTGGTAGGCATGGACGTGTCCTGTCTGGCTAGGTCTGAGGCTAGGCCAGGGTCATAACGCGGGCTCGCGCTCGACTGACGGAGGTCAGTTTAGTCGAATCTTGCGTGGTTGCGCAACGGAAAATCGCGGGCGCGCGCGTGCTTGACCACGCGCGCCAGGCAATCGTAAGCACCACTTACAAAAAGGGCGCCGGCGCGGTCGGCGGGGAGAGGGACTGGATGATGCACGCTCGCTGGATCGTGGCCGCCTGCGCGGCGCTGGCGCTCGCCGCCTGCAACCGCGCCGAAGCGCCGGCCGAACCGTCCGCGGTGCCAACGACCGGCGTCACCGATGCGATGATCGCAGCGGCCGACGGCAACGAATGGCTGACGTATGGGCGCGACTATGCCGAGCAGCGGTTCTCACCCCTGACCCAGATCAGCGCCGAGACGGTCGGGGATCTCGGCCTCGCCTGGTTCGCCGATCTCGACACCGCGCGCGGGCAGGAAGGCACGCCGCTGATGCACGACGGCACGCTTTACGTGACGACCGCGTGGTCGAAGGTCCTGGCGTTCGACGCGCGCACCGGCGCGCCGAAGTGGAGCTATGACCCCGAAGTGCCGCGCGAAACGCTGCCGGTGGCGTGCTGCGACGCGGTCAATCGCGGCGTCGCGCTCTATGGCGACAAAGTCTATGTCGCCACGCTCGACGGTTACCTCGTCGCGCTCAACCAGTCCGACGGCAAGGTTGCGTGGCGCAAGGAAGTCGTCCCCGATCACGACAACTACACCATCACCGGCGCGCCGCGGGTGGCCAAGGGCAAGGTGTTCATTGGTTCGGGTGGCGCCGAATACCGCGCCCGCGGCTTCATCGCCGCGTATGACTGGGCCAGCGGCGACGAGCTGTGGCGCTTCCACACCGTACCCGGCAATCCCGCCGACGGGTTTGAGAACGACGCGATGGAGCGTGCCGCCAAGACCTGGGGCGGCGAATGGTGGACGCTGGGCGGCGGCGGGACCGTGTGGGACACGATCGTTTACGATCCCGCCACCAACCTGGTGCTGTTCGGCACCGGCAACGCCGAGCCGTGGAACCCGGCGGCCAACGGCCGCGACAAGGTGGCCGGCGCCGACGGGTCGGGCGACAACCTCTACACCAGCTCGATCGTGGCGGTGAACGCCGATACCGGCGCTTATGCCTGGCACTATCAGGAAACGCCCGAGGATCGCTGGGACTACGACAGCGACGCGCAAATCACCCTCGCCGACCTGACCATCGACGGCGAGCAGCGCCATGTCGCGATCCACGCGCCCAAGAATGGCTATTTCTACGTGCTCGACGCCAAGACCGGCAAGTTCCTCTCCGGCACCCCGTGGATCGCGCAGAACTGGACGCTGGGGATCGATGCCGAAACCGGCCGGCCCGAGATCAACCCGGCGGCGCGCTACGAGACGACCGCCGGCGGCGCGCCGTGGGTGTCGGTGCCGGGCGCAGGCGGATCGCACTCGTGGCAGCCGATGAGCTTCAGCCGTGAAACCGGGCTGGTCTATATCCCGGCCAACAATGCCGGCTTCCCGTTCGTCGCCGAAAAGGACTGGCAGCCGAGCGAGATCGGCTTCCAGACCGGGCTCGACAGCGCGGCGACGGCAATGCCGGCAATCCCCGAAGCGCGCGCCGCGGCGCTGGCCGGCACCACCGGCGCGCTAGTCGCCTGGGATCCGGTGGCCAAGAAGGAGGCCTGGCGGGTCGATTTCGACGCGCCGTGGAACGGCGGCACGCTGGCGACCGCCGGCAACCTGGTGTTCCAGGGCAATACCCGCGAAAACTTCGTCGCCTATGCCGCCGATACCGGGCGGCAGCTGTGGTCGTTCCCGGCGCAGACCGGGATCATCGCCGCGCCGATGACGTATGCGATCGACGGCGAACAGTACGTCGCGATCCTCGCCGGGTGGGGCGGGGTGTGGGACATCGCGCCGGGCATCATTGCCTCGAAAGGCGGGATGCCGCGCAATATCAGCCGGCTCTTGGTGTTCAAGCTTGGCGGCACGGCCGAACTGGCGCCCGCGCCGGCGATGCGCGACCTCGTGCTCGATCCCCCCGCCTTCACCGGAACCGCGGCGCAAGTCGCCCGCGGCGGCGCGCTTTACGGCCGCTATTGCGGGGTGTGTCACGGCGATGCCGCGGTCTCCGGCGCGCTCAACCCGGACCTGCGCCATTCGCCGGCGATCGCCAGCACCGATGCGGTCAAGTCGGTCGTGATCGACGGCGCGCTGCGGCACAACGGCATGGTCAGCTTCAAATCGGCGGTCACTGCCGCCGACGCCGAGGCGATCCGCCAGTACGTCTTGAAGCGCGCCAACGAAGACAAGGCGCTGGAAGCGCGCGGCGGGGCGAGGACCGCGCGCGCCGGCGAGACTGGCGCCGCGTCGAGACGGCGGCTATCGTAACGAGCGTTAGGATAATCCGACTCGGCCCGCCGCCCGCCCGGGTGCTAAGGTCTGGCCCAAGAGTCGTTTAGGAAGAGGATCATCGACATGAACGAGCAAACCACGATCAGCCGCGCGCAGTTCGAATATTCGGATGCCGTGAAGAAAGCGCTGGCGCGCAAGCCGCAGCTCTACATCAACGGCGAATGGGTCGATTCCTCGGGCGATGCCACAATCGAAGTCGAAGACCCGTCGTCGGGCAAGGTGGTGTCCAAGTTCGTCGAAGCGACCGACAAGGACGTCGACCGCGCGATCGCCGCTGCGCGCACTGCGTTCGACGATCGCCGCTGGCGCGACATGCCGCCGGTGGCGCGCGAAAAGATCATGCACAAGATCGCCGACCTGATCGACCAGCATGCCGAGGAATTCGCCGAGCTCGAAGCGATCGACGTGGGCAAGCCCAAGGGCATGGCCGCCGCGGTCGACGTGCCCGGCGCCGCGGCGCATTTCCGCTACATGGCCGGCTGGGCCGGCAAGCTCGGCGGCGAGACCCAGGCGCCCTATTCGATGCCGAGCGGGATGCTGTTCGGCTATACCCTGAAGGAACCCGTCGGCGTCTGCGCGCAGATCGTGCCGTGGAACTTCCCGCTCTTGATGGCCTGCCTCAAGCTCGCCCCGGTGCTCGCTTCGGGCTGCACCAGCGTGTTGAAGCCGGCCGAACAGACCAGCCTGACCGCGCTGCGGCTGGCCGATCTGATCAGCGAAGCCGGCGTGCCCGCGGGCGTGATCAACATCATCACCGGCTATGGCCACACCGCCGGTGACCGCATGGTCAAGAGCCCCGATGTCGACAAGGTCGCCTTCACCGGCTCGACCGAAATCGGCAAGCTGATCAACCGCAACGCCACCGAAACCTTGAAGCACGTGACGCTCGAATTGGGTGGCAAGTCGCCGGTGGTGGTGATGCCCGATGTCGATGTCGCCACCACCGCGCCGGGCGTGGCGGGCGCGATCTTCTTCAATTCGGGTCAGGTCTGCGTTGCCGGCAGCCGGCTCTATGCCCACAAGTCGGTGTTCGACAAGGTGGTCGAAGGCATGGCCGAAACCAGCGCCTTCTGGGCCCCGCGCGCCTCGCTCGATCCCGAAGGGCACATGGGCCCGCTGGTGAGCAAGGAGCAGCACGAAAAGGTGCTCGGCTATATCGAGGCCGGCAAGCGCGACGGCGCCAGCGTGCTGATGGGCGGCGACGTGCCGAGCAACGATGGCGGCTACTACGTCAACCCGACGATCCTCACCGACGTCAACCCGCAGATGAGCGTGGTGCGCGAAGAGATCTTCGGACCCGTCGTGGTGGCGCAGCGGTTCGAAGACCTCGACGAGGTGGTCAAGGACGCCAACAACACCCAGTACGGCCTCGCCGCCGGGGTATGGACCAAGGACGTCTCGGCCGCACACAAGATCGCCGCGCGGCTCCAGGCCGGCACGATCTGGGTCAACACCCACGCGATGATCGATCCGGCGCTGCCGTTCGGCGGCTACAAGGAAAGCGGCATCGGCCACGAACAGGGCCGGCTGGGACTCGAGGCCTATCTCGAGACCAAGACGGTGCTGATGAAGCTGTAACGCAGCGCGGCACCAAAAAATCTTCGTCATTCCCGCGAGAGCGGGAACCCAGTAGGTTCTGACGCGACTGGGACCCTGCTTTCGCGGGGATGACGAATAGTGTTGAGGGAAGGCAAGGCGTGCCGATCGACCTGTCCAAAATCCGCGCCATCGACGTGCACGTCCACGCCGAGGTCAGCTGCCACGATCCCGAAGACCCGGTGATGGGCAAGTTCTTCGATGCCGCCAGCGCCTATTTCAAGGCGCCGCGCGAACGGCCGAAGATTCCCGAGATCATCGAGCTGTACCGCGAAACGCAGATCGCGCTGGTGCTGTTCACGGTCGATTGCGAAAGCGCGATGGGGGCCAAGCGGGTCTCGAATTATGAAGTGGCGGAACAGGCGCAGAAGAACGACGACATCTGCATCGCCTTTGCCAGCATCGATCCGCACAAAGGCAAGTACGGCGCCCGCGAGGCGCGCGACCTCGTCGAAAACCACGGGGTCAAGGGCTTCAAGTTCCACGGCATCGCCCAGAACGCCCACCCGGCCGACCGGATGGGCTATCCGATCTACGAGGTGATCAACGAGTACAAGCTGCCGGTGATCTTCCACACCGGCCATTCGGGCATGGGCACCGGCATGCGCGGCGGCGGCGGCATGCGGCTGAAGTACGGCGAGCCGATGCTGATCGACGACGTCGCGGTCGATTTCCCCGACATGAAGATCATCCTCGCCCATCCGAGCTGGCCGTGGGTCGACCAAAGCCTGTCGATGGCGCTGCACAAGGACAACGTGTTCATCGACCTGTCCGGCTGGAGCCCGAAGTACTTCCCCAAGCAGGTGATCCAGTATGCCAACACCCAGTTGAAGCATAAGATGCTGTTCGGCAGCGATTTCCCGCTGATCCACCCCGACAAGTGGATCGCCGCGGCGCAAGAGGTCGGCTTTCGTGACGAGGTGATGCCCGGCATCTTGAAGGACAATGCCGCCAGGGTGCTGGGGTTGAGTTGATTACCAACTAAATTGTCAGCCCGAACTTGTTCCGGGCCAGGACTTTTTTCCTGGCGAGGGTCGAAGAGGGAAGCACCGCCCCGGAACAAGTCCGGGGTGACAATAACGAGGAGTAGGCGTTGGACTTCCACGGCCAGCATGTCGCGGTGACCGGCGGATCGAGCGGGCTCGGGCTCGCCACCGCGCAACTGCTTGCCAGCCGCGGCGCTCGGGTGTCGCTGATCGCGCGGCGCAAGGAACTGCTCGACGATGCCGTGGCCGGAATCGGGGCGAGCGCTGCGGGCTTCGCCGCCGATGTAGGCGACAAGGCCCAGCTCGACGCCGCACTCGATGCCGCGGCGGCGCATTTCGGACCGATCGAAGGGCTGTTCGCCAATGCCGGCCTCACCGGCGGGTTCACCCCCGCGGTGGCGTTCGACCCAGAGGTGTTCGAGGAGACGATCCGGGTCAACCTGGTCAGCGTGTTCTGGGCGATCCAGAAGGTGCTGCCGGCAATGATCGAGGCCGGGAAAGGCGCGATTCTCGTCACGGGCTCGATGGCCAGCAAGCGCGGCATGGCGATGAACCCGGCCTACGTCTCGTCCAAGCACGGCGTGCTCGGGCTGACCCGGGCGATCGCGGTCGAAATGGCGCCACACGGGGTGCGCGCCAATTGCGTGATTCCCGGGTTCATCGTCACCGAGGCGATGGACCGCATCCCCGAACACCAGAAGGGCAAGATCACCCAGCGCGTGCCCCAGCGGCGCATGGGCGCGCCGGCTGAATTTGCCGAAGTGGCGGCGTTTCTGCTTAGCGATGCGGCCAGCCATGTCACCGGGCAGGACTGGGCGGTCGACGGCGGCGTGCTCGAAAGCATCGAGGTTTGACGATGGCACTCAAATACTACCACGCCGAGCCGCTGGCCAACTCGCTCAAGTCGATGATCCCGCTCAAGGAGAAGGGCCTCGCTTACGAGAGCCATTACGTCGATCTGCACAAGTTCGAGCAGCATTCGGATTGGTTCACCGTGATCAATCCCGAAGGCCAGGTGCCGGTGCTCGATCATGACGGGGCGATCGTCACTCACACCACGGTGATCAACGAATACCTCGAGGACGTTTTCCCCAACGCCCAGCCGAATTCTGGCCCGCTGCGCCCGCGCGATGCGGCCGGCGCCGCGCGGATGCGGCAGTGGAATAAATTCGTCGACGAGCAGGTGATGAACCATGTCTCGATGCACGGCTGGCACCGGCTGATCCGGGTCATCACCGCGAGCATCGCGGACGGCGAGTTCGAGGAATTGATGTGTCACGTGCCGCTGCCCGATCAGCAGAAAAAGTGGCGCACCGCGCGGTCGGGGTTCGATCAACAGGATCTCGATAACGCGACCGCCAAGATCGAATATGCGCTGGCCCGGATCGAGGCGCAGCTGGGCCAGACGGCCTATCTGGCGGGCGACAGCTACACGCTGGCCGACATCAATTTCTATGCGCACTGCGGGCTGATGGTGAACCGCATGTTCCCCGACCTGGACGTCGATACCCGCTTCCCCAACCTGGTCCGCTGGCGCGAGGCGATCTCGGACCGGCCCGCGGTGCAGGCCGCGCTGACCAGCGAGGACCGCACCCGCCCCGGGCTCAGAACTTGGAGCGGCGACGGCCGCGAGCATTCTTAGGAGAGACAAGATCATGCGTGCATGGAGGCTGCCGGCCGGATCGGACGGGTACGACAAACTGGCGCTCGAAGAACTGCCCGATCCTACCCCCGGCCCAGGCGAAGTGCTGATCGCGCCCAAGGCGTGGTCGATCAACTATCGCGATTTCGCGGTGGCGTCGGGCAAGTATTTCGGCGGGGTGCTCAAGCAGCCGACCATCCCGCTGAGCGATGGCGCGGGCGAGGTGCTGGCGGTGGGCGAAGGCGTGACCGCGTTCAAGCCGGGCGACCGGGTGGCCGGCGCGTTCTTCACCGACTGGGTGGATGGCCCGCCGAAGATGAGCATGGCGCTGGGTGACGGGATGGGGCCCGGCATGCTGGCCGAGAAAGTCGTGCTCCCGGCCACCGGCGTGGTCAGGATCGCCGACAGCCTCGATTTCGCCGAAGCGGCGTGCCTGCCGTGCGCCGGCGTCACCGCGTGGAATGCGCTGTTCGAAGGCAAGCAGACCAGGCCGGGCCAAAAGGTACTGGTGCTGGGTAGCGGCGGAGTGTCGATGCTCGCGCTGCAGCTGGCCAAGGCGGCCGGGGCCACGGTGATCGCGACCTCGAGCTCCGACGTCAAGCTGGCCGAAGTGCGCGCGCTCGGTGCCGACGAGACGGTCAACTATCAGAGCACGCCCGACTGGGGCGCGGCGGTGAAGGAGCAGTTCGGCGGAGCCGACCATGTGGTCGAGGTTGGCGGCACCGGCACGCTCGGCCAGTCGTTCGCCGCGCTCGCCCCGGCGGGCGAGATCGCGATGATCGGCGTGCTTGCGCAGGGCGATCCGCCCGATCCGCGCGGGCTGATGATGACCGGCGGCACTCTGCGCGGCATCTTCGTCGGCAATGTCGCGATGGCCGATCGGCTCAACGCGTTCATCGACCAGCACGGCATCAAGCCTGCCATCGGCAAGCGCTTCGCGTTCGTGGACGCCGACAAGGCCTATGCGCACGCCTGGGGAAGCGATAGCTTTGCCAAGACCGTGATCGAGTTGGCCTGAACGCCGGCGGGAGAGACAAGCCATGTGGGAAGTACGGGTCACGCCGGCCGGCGATTACGACAACCATC
>JANOAH010000006.1:0-1725 GCA_031411075.1 Erythrobacteraceae bacterium | reverse complement strand
GTGGCGCCCTTCGCGCCGGGCGGCGTGCTCGACCTCGTCGCGCGCGCGGTGGCCCAGAAGGTGTCCGAGAGCACCGGCCAGCCGGTGGTCGTCGAGAATCGCGCCGGGGCGGCCGGCGCGATCGGATCGGAACTGGTGGCCAAGTCGGCGCCCGATGGCTACACGCTGCTGCTCGGCGCCACGACGACCCATGGCATCAACCCGGTCACCGGGAAAGTGCCTTACGACCCGGTCAAGGACTTTGCGCCGGTATCGCTCGTGGCGACGTTCCCGCACGTGCTGGCCGTGAACGCAACGCTACCGGTGAATTCGGTGGCCGAGTTCGTGAAGTACGCCAAGGCCAGGCCGGGCATGACCTATGGCTCGGCCGGGAACGGCTCGCCCCACCACATCGCGGGCGCCCTGTTCGCCAAGCTCGCCGGGTTCGAAGCGGTGCATGTTCCGTACAAGGGTTCCGGCCCTGCAATGGCGGATCTGATCGGCAACCAGATCCAGTTCATGTCGGTCGAAATCGGCGCGGCAGAGCCGCACATCAAGGGCGGAAAAATGAAGGCGCTCGCGATCGCCACGGCTAAACGCCAGCCGGGCGTGAACCTGCCGACCTACACCGAGGAAGGCTATCCCGTAGAGGTCACCGCCTGGTACGCCGTGTTCGCGCCGGCCGGCACGCCGCCCGAGGTGGTCGCAAAACTGAATGCCGAGATCGTGAAGGGTCTCCAGGCGGCCGACCTGCGCGAACGGTTCGTGCAGCTTGGCGGGACGCCGCTGGGCAGCACGCCGCAGGAACTCGCCGCGTACGTGCGCGCCGAGCTCGATCGCTGGGCGCGCGCGGTCAAGGTGGCCAATCTGAAACTCGATTAGCCTGCAGCACGCCATGTCGAACCCTTTCATCCTCGGCGGCGCGATGCTGCCGCATGCGCCGCAGTTCTTCACCCAGCCGGAGACCGAAGACAAGGCCACGATCGCAGAAGTGCAGAAGGTGGCGAAGAAGATCGGCGACGGCCTCAAGGCGCTCAACCCGGACGTCTGGATCGTCATCGGCAACGACCACGCGCAGCAGTTCTTCGCCAACGTCGCGCCGCCTTTCACGCTGCATGTTGGCGGCGTGGGCCGCGGGACTTTTGCCGGGCGCGAGTTCAAGTTCAACATCGCGAGCGAAGTCTCGTTCGCGCTGGTGAAGGATTTCTATCGCGCGGGCTTCGACCCGGCGTTTACCAGCACCGCCGAGATCGATTACGCGCTCGGCATTCCGATGACGCACCTGGGCATCGGCGACGCGCCGGTCTTGCCGATCTACGTCAACGCCTACCTGCCGCCGCAACCGACCATGGAGCGGTGCTATGCCTTCGGGCAGGCGCTCGCGCGGGCCCTGGCATCCACCGGCGTGCGGGCGGTGATCGTCGCCAGCGGCGGCATGTCGCACTTTCCCGGCACCGACAACTACAGCAACCCGGCGCTCGAGTTCGACCAATCGGTGCTCGAGCCGCTGAAGAAGGGCAACCTCAAGTCGCTGCTCGGCTACAACGAGAAGACGCTCGACGAAACCGGCAACATTGAATTGCGCTGCTGGGGCGTAGCCGCGGGTGCGTTGGGCGAGAGAGTGCCCGACATCGTTCAGCTCAACCCGAGCTGGCATCACAACTATGCTTCGGTCGGGTTCTACAGCCCCGCCTCGAGGGAAGCCGAAGTCCCGCATTACCCGCAAATCGCGCCCGAATTGCAGGC
>JANOAH010000005.1:0-2633 GCA_031411075.1 Erythrobacteraceae bacterium | reverse complement strand
CGGTGCCGAGGCCGGCGAGCGCCGCGAGCGCCTCGCCGACGACCTGTGGGAATTCTGCCGCCGCGCGATTATCGCCTAGGCTCTCAGGCGACTTCGAAGATCTTCGCCTGGTCCCATTCGCTGGCCATGTGCCCCGGCTTGTTGTGCCCGGCGATAGTCGTGCGGTGCATCACCCGGGCCTGGTCGGTGTAGGGCACGACCCGGTGCATCAGGCCTTCGTTGTCCCACAGCACCATGTCGCCGACCTTCCAGTCGTGGCGATAGACATAGTCGGGCTGAGCCGCCCACTGCATCAGGCGGGTGAGAGTCGCGCGGCCGTGCGGCCCCGGCATGCCGACGATACCATCGCCGTGCGTGCCCAGCAGCAGCGACTTGCGGCCGTCGTCGTGCGTCCAGACTAGCGGCTGGTCCATCACCGCGGCGAGGTTGCGATAGCGCTCGCGGCGCTCCTCGCTCGGGTGGCCGTGGACCGGGCGGACCGCAGCCTCCACGCTGTGGATCACCCGCAGGTTCTCGTACTGGCGCTTTTCGTCCTCGGTAAGGCCCTCGTAGGCGGCGTAGAGATTGGCGAACTCGGTCGCCCCGCCGCTGTCGGCCAGGTGCCGGGCTGACAGCAAGGTCGCTTTGGGTAGCGGCTGGTCGATCGTGACCCCGTCGACATGCCAGAAGAAGGTGCCGAGCACGTAGTCGGGCTCGGTGTTGAGCTTGCGGTCGAGGGTGATCTTGTAGACGTCGGGCGAGGAGGCGTCCGAGCCCGGCACCTTGCGGGTGAAGTTCACTCGTTCGCCGAGCATGTCGGTGAAGGCCAGCTGCTCTTCGTCGCTCGCGTTGAGCTCCGGGAACACCAGCACGCCGCGCTCCTCGAGCGCGGCCTTGATCTCGGCGACGACCTCTGGGTCGCACAGGTTCTTCTTATCGAGGCGGACGATTCCACCCACCAGGGGCTTGGCGTTTTCAATGGTCAGCTTAGCCATCGCGGCATCTCCCAATCAGCTATCATGCTGAACTATGGGACAGCATGGCCACAGCTTCCGCGCCAAGTCCATAAGCAAGTTCATCGCGCAGGCGCTTCCGCAAATGGTGGGTCAAAACAGCGCGGGTGTTGCGCAATACCGGCAGCGGCAGCCGCGCGAGTTGCGCCCCAAGCTCTCGAGCGCGCGGCATCAGGGCCTCGGGCCCGAGCACTTCGGCAACGACCCCGAGTCGGCGCGCTTCCTCGGCGCCGATCCGCTCGCCGGTCAGCAGGAAGTAGCGGCCGCGATTGGGTCCGAGCAGCATCGGCCAGACCGTATGCACCCCGTCGCCCGGAACGGCTCCGCCGGGTACATGAGCCAGGTCGGCGAACTCGGCGTGGCTCGCGGCCAGGACGATGTCGCTGAGCACGACGAGCTCGGCATGGATCAGCGCGGGGCCGTTGACCGCCCCGATCACCGGCACCGGAACCGCCAGCAGGTTCTCGAGCAGGTCGATGCCTTCCTGGTAGATCCGCGGCCACATCGCGGCGAGGCTCGGCTCGGGAAAGCGATCCTCGGCGTCCATCCCGGCACAAAAGCTGTCGCCGGTACCGGTCAGAATCACCACCCGGTTGTCCGGATCGCGCGCCAGGTCCGCGCAGGCCTGGCCCAGCTCGCAGTGCAGGCTTTTGGTCGAGGTACCCCACAGCGCCGGCCCGCCGCGGGTGTGCAAGGTCAGGGTCAGCACTCCCTCGCCGCTGCGGTCGAACCGGATCGTGCGATAGGCCTCAGCATAGTCTTCCAGCCGCATCGCCATTTCTCCCAATCGTGGTTCAGCCCTCGCCGCTGAGATGCGCAACCAGAGCCTTGACCTTCTTCTGCCGCCACTGCGGCGCCGGCGCGACCAGCCAGTAGCCTCTGCGGCATGGTTCGGGCGGCTCGGCAGCCTCAATTCGGCCGTCGTCGAGCCAGCCTTGCGCCAGCTGGGCGGGAACTCGGGCCCGGCCCAGCCCGGCAGCCGCCGCAGCCAAGGCCTGGCCCGCATCGGACACGCTGAGGGTCGGCGGATCGGCTTCGGCGCCCGCCGGACTGGGATCGCCGGGCCAGCCGATCCAGGCCCCCTCGCCGACTGTGACCCGCATGGCTTCGCCCAAGGCCACGCCCTCGAGCTCACCGGGTCCCTCGGCCCAGCGCACGGCCAGGTCGAGGTTGGCTTCGGTGAAATCCGCATCCTCGGCGCCGATCACGGCAAAGCGCCCCTCCGGGTTGGCGCTGCGGAACGAGGCAAGTCGCGGGGCGAGCCAAGTTGCGAAGAAATCGCGCGGCGCGGCAATGGTGTAAACGTGGCTTGATTGCCCGGCCTGGATTGCCTGGACCGCGTCCTCGAACTGGAGGAACCCTGCGCGCAAAGCTTCGAGCCCGGCGCCCGCCTCTTCGGTCAGCTCCAGCCCCTTGGGGGTACGGCGGAACAGGACCACGCCGAGCAGATCTTCCAGCGCCCTGATCTGCTGGCCGACCGCCGCCGGCGTAACCGCCAGCTCGTCCGCGGCGCGCGTGAACGACAGATGCCGCGCCGCCGCATCCAGCACGCGCAGGCCGTTGAGCGGGAGATGCGTGCGCTTCAATTGAGCACCGCGGGCGCGAACAGCGAGAAGCGGGGAATTTCGACCGCGAACACGG
>JANOAH010000004.1:0-14571 GCA_031411075.1 Erythrobacteraceae bacterium | reverse complement strand
GCTCCGACCCCTTGGGGCCGGGCGGGCGCGCCCACCTTCTTCTCTTCCATCAGGAGCAGCGCATGAACCGCGCGATCATCACGCCCGCCGCGCTTGCGCCGGCGGCGCTGGCCGAGCTCAAGGACTGGCTCGCCATCACTACCGCGCGCGACGATGCCGCGCTCACCGCGCTGATCCGCACCGCGCTCGAGACGTGCGAGGGATTCACCGGGCAAATGCCGCTGGCGGCGACCTGCGAGGAAGTGCTGAGCGCAGCGGCACCCACGGTGTCGGGCTGGCAACGCCTGACCACCCGTCCGGTCCGCGCAGTTACCGGGGTAGAGGGCCTTCCGGCCGAAGGCGCGCGCTTTGCACTCGCCGCCACCGACTTTGCGATCGAACTGGAGGCCGACGGCAGCGCCCGGGTGCGCGTGCTGCGCCAGGGCAGTGCCGGGCGCATCGCGGTGCGCTTCACTGCCGGGCTCTCGGCGAGCTGGGCCGAGCTGCCCGACGGGCTGCGCCACGGCGTGATCCGGCTGGCCGCGTATCATTATCGCGAGCGTGAACAAGGCGCCGCCGCACCGGCCCCGCCGGCCGCGGTCGCGGCGCTATGGCGGCCGTGGCGGCGGCTGCACCTGACATGATCGAGCTGCGCCGTTCGCCCGCCAACCCCGCGCTGACCGACCGACTGGTCGCGCGCGCCGCGCACCTCGCCCAAGCGCGGCTCGAAGCCCGCCGCCGCCGCCGCGATCCGCTGCGCTGGCGCCTGCCGCGGCTGCTGTGGCCGCTGTTCGTCAAGGAACGCTGAGATGGAAACCGCCCTGCGCGCCGCGCTGATCGCGTGGCTGCAAGCCGACCCGGCGCTGGCCGGCCTGATTAACACGATCGCCGAGGAAGCCCCGTCGCGCACCGCGTCGCCGTGGCTCGGCCTGGTCGCCAGCGCCAGCGGCGACTGGAGTACCAAGGACCGCGTCGGCCGCGAAGTGCGGGTGGCGCTCGAGCTGCATTGCCGGGGTGACGATCCGGCAAGCGCGGCCGCCACCGCCGCCGCGATCGAAGCCCGGGTCGAGGCGCTGCCGCGCGCCCAGTCCGGCTTCGAAGTCGCGACCGTCACCTTCCTGCGCGCCCGCGCCGAGCAACGCCCGGGCAACGCGCGCGCAGTGCTGCTCGAATACCGTTTCCGCCTGCTCGCGACCTAGCTCCCCTCCCGCCCGCGGGAGGGGCTGGGGGCGGGCCTGTCCGCACCCCTCGTCCTCGCCCACCCCTAACCCCTCCCGCAAGCGGCGGGGATTGAAAGGAACTGATATGACCGTCCAGAAAGGCAGCGCCTTCCTGCTCAAGATCGGCGACGGCGCCACGCCGACCGTTTACCAGACCGTGGCCGGCCTGCGCACCACGCAGATGTCGATCAATGGCGACCAGGTGGTCGTCACGCACAAGGACAGCGGCGGCTGGCGCGAGCTCCTGTCGGGCGCGGGAACGCGTTCGGTGTCGGTCAGCGCGGCCGGCATCTTCCTCGGCAGCGCGGCCGAAGCCGCGATCCGCGCCCAGGCGCTCGCCGGCACGATTTCGCCTTACGAGCTGTCGTTCGAAGACGGCGAGAAGCTGCGCGGCAAGTTCCTCGTCCAGCGGCTCGACTATGCCGGCGATTTCAACGGCGAGCGCAATTACACGCTGGCGCTTGAAAGTTCTGGCGCGGTGGTGCCGGCGTGACGGCAAACAGTTTGCGCGGTGAAGCCTCGCTGCGGATCGACGGTCGCGATTACGTGCTGCGCCCGACCTTTGCCGCGCTGGTCGCGGCGGAGGAGGAGCTCGGCTCGCTGTTCGCGGTGGTCGAACGCGCCGGCGATGGACGGCTCAAGCTGGCCGAGCTGGCGGCACTGTTCTGGCACTGCCTGGCCGATCATGAGCGAGTGAGCCGCGAAGCGGTTGGCGAGGCGGTGGCCGCGCTCGGCCTCGCCGCGGCGTCGAAACCGCTGCGCGCGCTATTGCAGCAGATCCTGCAAGGCCAAGCATGACCTTTGCCGCCAGCGCCCAGCGCCTGGCCGGTCAGGTGCCGCGGCTGCTCGGCTGGCGACCGAGCGAGTTCTGGGCCGCGACCCCGGCCGAACTGGCGGCGATCTTTGCCGCCGAAACCCCGGGCAGCGATGCCGCGCTGACCCGCACCGAGCTGAACGCCCTGTTGGAGCACGAACGCCATGGATGACGAAATCGAAACCCTGCTGGTCGACGTGCGCGCCAACACGTCCGGCTTCCGCAGCGACATCGAAACGATGCGCGGCGCGCTCGACACCACGCTGGTCGACGGGTTCGCCCGCGCCGGCACGGTGCTCGAACGCGGGCTCCTGTCGGCGATCCGCCGCGGCAGCCTCGGCTTCGACGATTTGAAGCGCGTCGCGCTCGATACGATGGGCCAGATCGCCGCGCAGGCGGTGCAGAGCGGGATCGGCAACCTGTTCGGCGGGTCTCGGGGCGGTGTCGGCGCGCTGCTGACCGGCGCGATCGGCAGCCTGTTCGGCCTTCCCGGGCGCGCCACCGGCGGGCCGGTAGCACCGGGATCGGCCTACATGGTCGGCGAGCGCGGCCCCGAACTGTTCGTGCCGACCAGTTCGGGCCGAATTGAGACAGGCACCACCGGCCAGGCGCGCGAGGTGCGGGTGTCGATCCAGATCGCCCCGCCCAAGGGCCAGGACGCCCCCACCGCGCTGCGCCGCTCGTCGCGCCAGGTGGCGAGCAGCGTGCGCCGCGCCTTGCGCGACTTCTGAGGGACAACGCTCATGGCCTTCTGGCTCGCCCGCAAACGCGACGGGCAGACCTCCGACTGGATCCAGCGGTTCGATCCGCGGTTCTGGACGGTCGACTTCCCGCGTCCGATGATGGCGTCGGTCACCACCACCGCGCCCGATGCCTTGCGCGTCGAGGTCGAGTTTCATCACAAGGACGCGCTCGCCGGGCTGATCTGGGACAGCGTCGATCGCTACGACCATCCGCTGACAGGCTATGCCACCGACCGCGATTACAGCCGCACGACGCTGGCGCTCCGCTGGCGTTCGGCGGGCGTGGTGCCGCTCGATCAGCCGCACGGGCCAACGCTGACGATCGAGGGCAAGGACGCCGGGGGCGCGCCGAAGAGCTGGTATGTGCGGCTGTGGAACTATGCCACCGGCACGCCCGAGGATGCGCAGGTCGAGCTGCCGTTCTCCGAGCTTGCCGGCGGGTGGACGCCCGACGATCCGGTCTGGCCGCACGCCATCGACCGGATGTTCATCTCGATCGTTCCGCCCGGGTACGCCCCGGCCGATCCGGCGCTGCTGGCGGCGCGCGCCGACGGCTGGGTCGAGCTGAGCGAAATCACCTGCTCGGGCGACCGGCCGATGCTCGAAGTGGGCGACGTGCTGGTACCGCCGCATGGCCTGGGCATGGCGACCGCGTACGACGACAGTTACAACCTCACCCCGGCGCGGGTGCTGCGGCTGCTGCGGGCGCTCGGCTATCGCGGCGACCTGATCCACTCCGTCGGCATGAGCCACTACTACCGGCTCGAACGCGACGGCGGCGGCGCGCTGACGGTCGATGCCACGCCCGCGCTGTGCGGCCCGGCGGCGCGCTGGCACGAAAGCTTCTTCGCGCTGTGCCAGGCGCAGGGCTATCGCCCGATCGTCTCGCTCAGTTACGAGCTGTTCGCCGAACATTGCCCGGCGTCGTGGCAGCAACGCTTTGCCGACGGCAGCCCGGCGCGAACCGGCTGGGTACCGCCCTCGGCGCTGCTGTCGCCAGCCAATTCCTGGGCGATGGAATATCTGCAGGCGATCGCCGCCGACTTCGTCGCGTTGGTCGAAGCGGCCGGGCTGCCGGCGGCGTTCCAGATCGGCGAGCCGTGGTGGTGGACCACCCCCGACGGGTGCATCGCGCTATACGATGACGATGCGAAAGCGCTGTTCGGCGGCAGTCCGCCCGCGATCGCCGACCTGCGCTTGTCGCTGAGCGCCGCGCAAAAGGCGCTGCTCGATCAGGCCGGCGCGGCTCTGGCCGCCTCGACCGCGGCGCTGCGCGATGCAGTCAAGGCGGCGGCGAGCAGCGAGGCCGAAGTCATGCTGCTGGTGTTCACGCCCACCGTGCTGGCAACGACGATGCCCGAGCTGGCCCGCGCCAACCTGCCGACGGGCTGGGCCGCGCCGGCTTACGACCGCCTGCAACTGGAGGATTACGACTGGCTGACCGCCGGGGCCGAAGCGCAACGGCGGCGCGGCTATGCCCTGGTCCAGGCGCGGCTCGGCTATCCGCTCAGCGAACAGGACTACCTCGCCGGGTTCGTGCTCGCCGCCGAAGATGCCGAGGCGTTCTGGCCGCGCATCGATGGGGCGATCGACGAGGCGACCGGGCGCGGCGTCGCCCGCACTTTCGTCTGGGCCCTGCCGCAGATCGCCCGCGACGGGTTCACCCGCTTGCCGCCCACCGGAGACAACCCCATGCAAGCTTTCGACGACGTGCTTTATCCGCTGGCGCTGGGGCGCGAGGCGGGGGTGAGCGCCGAATTTTCCACCGCGATCACGCTGACCGCGTCGGGACACGAACGCCGCGCCAGCCACTGGGCCGATGCGCGGCTTCATTTCGACGTCGGCCCTGGCGTCCGCTCCGAAGCGGAACTGGGCGTGCTGCTTGGCTTCTTTCGCGCCCGGCGCGGCGCGGCGCGCGGGTTCCGCCTGCGCGATCCGTTCGATTTCAGCTCCAACGCCATGACCGGCGTGCCCAACCCGGCCGATCAGCGCCTCGGCACCGGTGACGGACACACCGCGCGGTTCCGCCTGCGCAAGAATTACGGCGACGACGACGCGCAGCGGCGCCCGATCACCCGGCCGCGCGCGGCCAGCGTGACTGTGGCGGTGGGTGGTGCCGCGGCGTCCGGCTGGACGCTCGAGCCCGGCGGCTGGGTGGTGTTTGCCGCAGCGCCTGCCGCGGGGCTGGCGGTGACCGCCGGGTTCGAATTCGACGTGCCGGTGCGCTTTGCCGCCGACCGGCTCGACATCAACGCCGCCGCGTTCGCTGCCGGCGAAGCGCCGTCGGTGCCGCTGGTCGAAGTGCGCGAGGCGGCATGAGCCGGGTATTTCTGGGCGCCGAGCTCGAACCGGTCGCCACGTTCTGGGGCATCCGCCGGCGCGACGGCGTGGCGCTGGCACTGACCAGCCACGATCGCGACTTGTGGTTCGGCGGCCTGTTCCACCGCGCCTCCCCCGGAATGCTGCCGAGCGCAATCCGCCGCAACGCCGATTTCGCGCCCGACAGCGCCGAAGTCGAAGGCGCGCTAAGCAATGACGCGATCGACGCCGCCGACCTGGCCGCCGGCCGCTTCGACGGCGCAGCGGTGGAAGTGGGCGTGGTCGATTGGGAGACGCTCGAGCATGCCGTGCTCTATCGCGGCGAAGTGGGCGCGGTGAGCGAACAGGCGGGGCGTTTTTCCGCCGAATTGCGCTCGGCCAAGGCCATGCTCGAAAACGACCCGGTGCCGCGCACCAGCCCGACCTGCCGCGCCGCGTTCTGCGGACCCGGCTGCACGCTGAGCGCGGCGCGCTTCACGCACGAGGCGGTGGTCGCGGCGGTCGAGCTGGCCGCCAACCGCGTGACTTTCGCCGGTGGACCCGGCGACGAGGCGATGGCCGATGGATCGGTGCGCTGGCTCGATGGTCCGCACGCCGGAGCGGCGATGGCGGTGATCGTGGCGGACGGCGCAGGGCTGGTGCTCGACGGCGATCTCGATCCCGCCCTGGCGCCGGGCGCACGCGCGCTGCTGCGCGAAGGGTGCGATCACACCGTGCAGACGTGCGCCACTCGCTTTGGCAACGCCGCCAATTTCCAGGGTGAGCCGTTCCTGCCCGGGAACGACTTGCTCGCCCGCTATCCCACGGCGCGGGCATGAGCGGCGGGGCGCTGGCCGGCGCAGCGGAAAAATTCATCGGCGCCACGTTCCGCCTCAACGGGCGCGATCCGGTCACCGGGCTCGACTGCCTGGGGCTCGTCATCCTCTCGCTGGCCGAGATCGGCCGCCCAGTGCGCCTGCCGCTGCGCTACGGGATGCGCAATGCCGGCCTCGCCCGGTACCTGCGCCTGCCCGAAGCGCACGGCTTTGTCGCAATCGACGGCACCGAGGCCGAACCCGGCGACGTGCTTGTCTTCGAGCCTGGCCCCGGCCAACTGCATCTGGCCATCGTCGCCACCCAAGGCGGCATCATCCACGCCCACGCCGGCCTGCGCCGTGTCGTGCGCACTCCATTCCCGCTACCGTCCCCGATCATCGGGCACTGGCGGCTGACATGAGGCATCGCTGATGGCCACGCTCGTTTTCACCGCGCTCGGCACGGCTGTCGGCGGCCCGCTCGGGGGCGCGATCGGTTCGCTGATCGGCCACCAGCTCGACCGCGCGATCATCGGCGGCGGCAAGCGCGAAGGGCCGCGGCTGAAGGAGCTCGCGGTCACCACCTCGAGCTATGGCACCCCGCTGCCGCGCCACTTCGGCACCGTGCGCGTCGCCGGCACGATCATCTGGGCGACCGACCTGGTCGAATCGCGCGACAAGAGCGGCGGCGGCAAAGGCAAACCCTCTACCACCACCTACAGCTATTCGGCCTCGTTCGCAGTGGCGCTGGCCAGCCGGCCGATCGCGCGGCTCGGCCGGGTCTGGGCCGACGGCACGCTGCTGCGCGGCGAGGCGGGCGATCTCAAGGTCGGCGGTGAGCTGCGGGTCTACACCGGCCACGGCGACCAGCGGCCCGACCCACTGATCGCCGCCGACAAGGGCGCCACCTGCCCGGCCTTCAGCGGTCTGGCCTACTGCGTATTCGAGGGCCTACATCTGGCCGACTTCGGCAATCGCATCCCCGCGGTCACATTCGAAGTGATCGCCGACGATGGCGAAGTTTCCCTGGCGGACTTGCTCACCCCTCTTGTACCCGAGGTCGAAACCGGCGGCGCGCTCGCCGGCCTGCTCGGGTTCAGCGATGAAGGCGGCTCGCTCGTCACCTCGCTCGAGGCCATCGACACGGTCTATCCCTTGCGCTGCGACGCAGGCGGCGAGCGCCTGTCGATCGCGCTGGCCCAAGGTGCGCCCGCCACACCGCCGTACCTGCCGCCCGCCGCGATCGATCCAGCCGACGACAGCTTCGGCGGCGTGGCCGGACAGTTGCGCCGCCGCCAGGGCGATGCGCGCGAGGTGCCCGATGGCCTGCGCTATTACGACGTGGGCCGCGATTTCCAGGCCGGCCTGCAACGCGCCGATGGCCGCGCCCGGCCGGGCCGCAGCCGCGTGATCGAATTTGCCGGCGTGCTCGCCGCCGAAACCGCGCGCGGCCTGATCAACGGCGCGGCCGAACGGGCCGATCGATCGAACGACAGCTTGGCCTATCGGATTGCCGAACTCGACCCTGCGCTCGCACCAGGCGCGGTCGTGCGGGTGCCCGGCCGGGCGGGTCAGTGGCGCATCGACAGCTGGGAATGGCGCGAGACCGGGGTCGAGCTCGACCTGCGCCGGCTGCCGATCGGGCCACCGCGCGCAACGACCGCCGATCCGGGCGAGGCGCTGGCGCCACCCGATCAGCTCGCCACCGCCACCCAACTGGCCGCCTTCGAGCTGCCGTTCGACGGCATGGGCACCGCCGACACGCGCCGGGTCTATGCCGCGGTGTCCTCGGCCTCGGGCGGCTGGACCGGCGCGGCGCTCTATGCCGATCATGGCGGCGTGCTCGTCCCGCTCGAGGCGTCGGGTCCGCTGCGCAGCGTGATCGGCGAGACCCTCACCGCGATACCACCGTCGCGGGCGGTGCGGTTCGAACCGGCGGCGACGCTCGACGTCGCCGTGGTGTCGGACGATTTCCGGCTTGACGATGCGTCGCCCGAAGCGCTCGCCAATGGCGTCAACCGGGCGCTGGTCGGCGGTGAAGTCCTGCAATTCGCCGACGCGGCCGCGCTCGGCGACGGGGTGTGGCGGCTGCGCGGCCTGTTGCGCGGGCGCGGCGGATTGGAACATCTCGCGGGGGCCGCGCATGCCGCGGGATCGCAGTTCGTGTTGCTCGATGGCAGCGCGCGGCTGCTCGATCCAGCGGAACTGGGCGCGGCCACCACGCTCGCCGCGATCGGCCTGGCCGATACGACGCCGGTCACGGCCGCGATCGTCAATCCCGGCGTCGCGCTCAGGCCGCTCACGCCGGTCCACCCGCGCGTGGTCCTGGCGGCCGACGGCGGGCTGTCGCTGGCCTGGACCCGGCGCAGCCGTGGCGCCTGGACCTGGCTCGACGGCGTCGACGCGCCGCTTGGCGAACAGATCGAAGCTTACGTCGTGGGTGTCGGCGATACCGATGCGCCGGCGCTGCGCTGGGAACTTGGCGAGCCGCGCCTGACGCTGTCGGCGGCGACGCGAGCCAGCCTTGCCGCCGACCATGCCGGCCAACCGCTGTGGGTGCGCCAGGTCGGCAGTTTTGCCACGTCCCAACCCCTGCTGCTCACGCTCATTGCCTAGGAAAACCCGCCCATGACCGATCCGATCGCCTTCACCTCCGCCAGCCCGCGCTTTTCCTTGCCGCTGCTGTTCCCCGGCCAGGCGCAGAAGGAATTTTTCGTCAACGAAGCCCATGCGCTGGCCGACGCCTTGCTCCACACCGCGATCAAGGGCGTTGCCAACGCCCCGCCGGCGAGCCCGGCCGAAGGCGATTGCTGGCTGATCGGCACGGCGCCGACGGGGGCCTGGTCCGGGCGCGCGGGCAAGATCGCCGCGTTCCAGGCCGGCGCCTGGCTGTTCGTTACCCCGCGCGACGGGATGCGCGTGCTCGACCTCGCGACCGGGCAGGACATCCGCTACCTCGCCGGCTGGCACCGCCCCACCGCCCCGGCCGCGCCGAGCGGCGGCACCACCATCGACACCCAGGCGCGCACCGCGATCGCCGCGCTCGTCACGGCGCTGATTGACGGCGGTTTTCTCGTCGCCCCTTGATCGCCCGAGGCGCGACCGCGCATAAGCGCTGCCAGGTTGAGGAGCTGGCTATGCGCGCGGTTTTGGCTTTGGGATGCGGGCTGGCAATCGCGCTGAGCGGCTGCGCGACGGTCGATGAACAGCCGAGCGATCGGCTCGGCCATGCGCCGCTGCAGACCGCCGCCGGCGCTCCCGCGGGAAGCGTGCGGCTCTTGGCGAGCGGTGCCGAGGTCAACATCTCCGTCACCGGGGCTGGCTTGCCGCCCGGCGCGCACGGACTCCACCTTCACACCACCGGCGCCTGTAGCGGAACCGCCTTCGATGCGGCCGGCGGCCATCTCAACCCCGACAGCCGCGAGCATGGCGCCGACAACCCCGCCGGCGCACATCTCGGCGATCTTCCCAACCTCATCATCGGGTCGGATGGCAGCGGCTCGGCCAGCGCCACGCTTCGCGGCGCGCGCGCCGAAGTCCTCGCCGCGCTGTTCGATGCCGATGGATCGGCCGTGGTCATCCACGCCGCGCCCGACGATTATCGCAGCCAGCCCGCCGGTTCATCCGGCGCGCGCATCGCGTGTGGCGTGCTCATCGCGGATTAGGCGGCGTAAGCGGTCATCTCCTTGATCCCGGCTTCGGCAAAGCCCGCCCGGCGCAACCGGCAACTGTCGCACAGCCCGCACGCCAGCCCTTCCACCGTCGGATCGTAGCACGACCAGGCCAGGGCCGGATCGAGCCCAAGCCGCACGGCTTCGGCCGCGATCCGCGCTTTGCCCCATTCCTGCAGTGGCGCGCGGATGCGAAACGGCGCGCCTTCGACCCCCGCCTTGGTGGCCAGACGCGCGGTCTCCGCGAAGCTGGCGATGAATTCGGGGCGGCAATCGGGATAGCCCGAATAATCGAACGCGTTGACCCCGATGAAGATGTCGCGCGCGCCGATCGGTTCGGCCCAGCCGAGCGTCAAGGCCAGGAACATCAGGTTGCGCGCCGGGACGTAAGTAATCGGGATCCCCGGCGCGAGGCCATCCTTGGGCACGGCGATATCGGCGGTCAGCGCCGAACCCCCGAACGCCCGCAGATCGAGCGGCATCACGACGTGCCGTTCCACGCCCAGCACCGCCGCGATCCGCCGCGCGGCGTCGATCTCGACCCGGTGGCGCTGATTGTAATCGATCGTCAGCGCGTTGAGCGCGAAGCCCTGCTCGCGCGCGATGCCGGCCGCGACCATCGAATCGAGCCCGCCCGAGAGCAGCACCACGGCCTGGGGTTTTGGAGCAGTCATGGTGCCGCGGCTAGAGAGGGCCGCGCGGATCGGCAAGCGCGGCGTCAGCAGGCGCCCGTGTGGCGCGCTTCGGCCGAAATCGAAAACGGCGCGCCGTCGGCAAAACCCTGGCTCTTGACCTGCACCAGCAAACTGCTCCCACGCCGGATCTCGGTCCGGCCGTAGCCGTTGCCGCGGCAGGTATATTGCACCACCACCTGGACGGCGCCATCGTCCACCACGAAGCGATTGCAGCCCGGCTGGCTATGTTGGAGCTGGATCAGTTCCTGCCCATCGCGCACGCAAATGCGGCGATCGGCCTCCGCGTCGCGGATGCGCAGTGTCCAGCCGCCCTTGTCGAGCCCGCTGAGCATGGCGAGCGACGCGGGCTGCGCCAGCAGCGGCGGCACACCGAACAGCGCGAAGCCAGCCACTGCCAACGCCGCGATGGCAATGCGCGGGTGGGTGCGAACAGAACCGGCCAACCTCGGCATACGGACCGGCATACCCGATACTTGGCAAGCGGCCAGCCGCCCCGTATGTGCGACGAACCGTTAATCCTGAATTGGGAATTGGCGCGAGCAAAACGCGCAATCGACCAGGATCACGCCGTTTTCATTGCGCATGTCGCGGCGGTCTTCCTTGGGGAAGCGCGCCAGCACTTCCTCGAAGTGCACCACCGAGCAGCGGCACCCGCGCACCAGCGGCACCGGCGCCAGCACCCGCACCTCGCGCTCTTCGTTGAACAGCCGCCAGACCAGCGCATCGGCGGATAGCGCCGGGTCGAGCAATTCCTCATCGCGCACCGATCCCGCCATGATTGCGACGTGCTCCCAGTTTTCGTGCGCGGCACGGGTGTGGAGCCGTTCCGCACCTTGCTCGGTCTCGGCCATGTGCTGGACCAGCAGCCCGCCGGCGAGCGCCTCCTGAGCGCCGATATCAACAGCGGTGCGGATCAGCGTCGGCACTTGTTCGCTCTGCGCGAAATAGGTCTCGACCGCCGCGGTCAGCGAGGCGCCTTCGAGCGGCACCACGCCCTGATAGCGCTGCCCCGCCGCGCCGGTGTCGAACGTGACGGCCAGATAACCGTCGCCGAACAGCGCCGGCAGCGACGGCGTATTGCCGACCGCCGCGAGCGCCTCGGCGTCGTGCTTGACGTAGCCGCGCAGTTCGCCGTCGCGGTAATCGCACACCAGCAGCTCGACCACGCCGCCTGCGGCCTGCGCCTGCAGCGTCAGCTGGCTGCCCTGCCGCTTGAGCAACCCGCCGAGCAGCGCAGTCAGCACCAGCGCTTCGGCCAGCAAGGCCTTGATCGGTGGGGCATAGTCATGGGCAGCCAAGATCCGTTCGAGCACCGGGCCGATCCGCGCCACGCGCCCGCGCGCGTTGCGATGGGGGATCGTGAACGTCAGCAGCCGGTCGCTTTCGGCCGGCGGCGCCAGAGGGCGATCTTCGCGCATCGGGCGCGATATGGCATCGCCGCAGCGAAAGTGAACCCCGCCTCAGGCCCCCGGCAGCAGCCCAAAGCACCACAGCAGGATCGATTTCTGCGCGTGGATGCGGTTTTCGGCTTCGTCGAACACCACCGATTGCGGGCCTTCGAACACCCCCTCGCTCACTTCCTCGCCGACATGCGCGGGCAGGCAGTGGAGGAACCGCGCGTCGGGCTTGGCCCGCGCCATCAGCGCCTCGTTTACCTGGAACGGCGCCATCGCCGCGAGCTTGTTGTGCACATGCTCCTGGCCCATCGACACCCAGGTATCGGTGACGACGATGTCCGCCCCCGCCACCGCTTCGGCCGGATCGCGGGTCAGCGTGATCGCCGCGCCCTGCGCCCGCGCGCGATCGACAAACCCGGCATCGGGATCGTAGCCCTGCGGCGTTCCGGCGCGGACGCTGAACCTCATCAGCCCGGCCGCCTCGATCAGTGAATTGAGCACATTGTTGCCATCGCCCAGCCAGGCCAGCTGTAACCCCGGCAGCGCCTTGCCCTGCTCGATCACGGTCAGGAGATCGGCGACGATTTGGACCGGGTGCGAGCGGTCGGTCAGCCCGTTGATCACCGGCACGCTGGCATGGCGGGCCATATCCTCGGCCTTTGCGTGATCGTCGGTGCGGACCATGATCGCATCGACCATGCGGCTGAGCACGCGAGCCATGTCGGCGATCGTCTCGCCGCGGCCGAGCTGCGTGGTCGCCGCATCGAGCACCAGCGGCACGCCGCCGAGCTGGCGGATGGCGATGTCGAAGCTGACCCGGGTGCGGGTCGAATTCTTCTCGAACACCATCGCCAGCACGCGCCCGTCGAGCGGCTTGTCGGCATCGGGCCGCGCCTTGGGCCAGCCGCGCCGCGCCGTCTTGCGATCGATCGCATCGGCGATCATCGCCGCGATCGCTTCCCCCCCGGCATCGGCGAGGTCGAGGAAATGCCGCGGCTCAGTCATCGCTGGGCAGCGCGTAGGACCGAGCCCCTTCGCTCAACCGCTCGATGCATTCGGCGATGTGGCTTTCGTCGATGACCAGCGGCGGCAGCACACGGAACACGTTCTCGCCCGCCGCCACGGTCAGCAACCCGTGATTATCACGCAAGTGCGCGACGAAATCGCGCGATACCGCCGGTTCCTTCATCTTGATGCCGAGCATCAGACCCTTCCCCCTGATCTCTTCGAACAGGTGATCGTGATTGGGCAGCAACTGCTCGAACGCGGCGCGCAGCCGGTCACCCATCCGCGCGACCTGCTCGAAGAAACCGGGCTCGAGCATCACGTCGAGGATCGCAATCCCCGCCGCCATGCCCAGCGGATTGCCGCCATAGGTCGAGCCGTGGGTGCCGAACACCATGCCTTGGGCCGCTTCTTCGGTGGCGAGGCAGGCGCCGAGCGGAAAGCCCCCGCCGATGCCCTTGGCCACGGTCATGATGTCGGGCGTAATGCCGTAATGCTCGTAGGCGAAGAACTTGCCGGTGCGGCCATAACCGCACTGGATTTCGTCGAGGATCAACAGCAACCCGTGTTCGTCGCAGGCCCGGCGCAGGCCGGTGATGAATTCGGGCGTGCCCGCGGTCATGCCACCTTCGCCCTGCACCGTTTCGACCATGAACCCGGCGGTCTCGTCGTCGATCAGCGCCAGCGCGGCGGCAAGGTCGTTGAACGGCGCATAGGCAAAGCCGGGCAGCAGCGGTTCGAACCCGTCGCGCATCTTGGCCTGGTTGGTGGCTGAAATCGCCCCCAGCGTCCGCCCATGAAAGGCGTTGTTGAACGTGATGATCTTGTGCCGCTGCGGCCGGTCGGTGACGTAGAAATAGCGCCGCGCGGTCTTGATCGCGCATTCGACCGCCTCGGCCCCCGAATTGGTGAAGAACACCGTATCGGCAAAGCAGTTGGCGACGATCCGCGCCGCCAGCGCCTCACCCTGCGGCGAACCGTAGAGGTTGCTGACGTGCATCAGCGTCGCCGCCTGATCCTGGATCGCGCGGATCAGGTGCGGGTGGCCATGACCGAGCGCGTTGACCGCGATCCCGGCGGCGAAATCGAGATAGCGTTCGCCCTGTTCGCCGAACAGGTAGCAGCCATCGCCGCGCACCGGCCGGACCTGGCACCGGGGATAGACGGGCATCAGCGGAGTGATCGACATGACGGGTAATTCCTACGGATAGCGCCTCAGCGCAAACGACGAATGGCGGCCCCCAGATGAACTTGGGGGCCGCCGTTGCTGTCCGTTTTATGGTCTTGGCCAAACCCGGTCAAATCGCCAGGTTCGGCTGGGACGACGATCCGTCGCGAATCAGCCCTGAACGGGCACAAGGTTGACCGCGGAGAATTTCCCTCGTCGGTCGACCTCGAGATCGAATTCGAATCGGTCACCTTCGTTGATGGCGGAGATGCCCGAACGCTCGACCGCGCTGATGTGGACGAAGGCGTCTTCCTTGCCATCGTCGCGCGTGATGAAGCCAAAGCCCTTCATGGTGTTGAAGAACTTGACCGTGCCGGTGGCCTTTTCGCCGGTCAGCTCACGCTGCGGGCTGGTGGTGCGCTGCTCTACCTTGATCACGTCACCCACGACCTGGAGATCGGCCGCCGAAATCTTGCCACCGCGATCGACCAGGTTGAACTGCAGTTCCTGCCCTTCGGCCAAGCCTTCGAGCCCGGCGCGTTCGACCTGGCTAATGTGCACGAACACGTCTTCGCCGCCTTCATCGCGCTGGATGAAGCCGAAACCCTTCTGGGTGTTGAAGAATTTGACCTTGCCCTGGCCGGTGCCGACCACTTGCGCGGGCATGCCGCCGCCGCGCGGCGGACCGCGATCGCCGCCGCCGCCGCCGCCGAAGCCGCCGCCACCGCCGCCGCCGCCGCCGCGATTGCCGCCGCCGAAGCCGCCG
>JANOAH010000003.1:0-2725 GCA_031411075.1 Erythrobacteraceae bacterium | reverse complement strand
GACCTGGTCGATGTAGCGGTTGTCGAGCAGGTTGAAGGCGTTGAGCCGCAGCGAGGCGCCGCCCGCGAGCGGATATGCGATCGTCGCATCGGCGACCCAGTAGCCACCGATCCGGCGGGTGTTGGCGACATTGGTGAAGCGCGTCCCGACATAGCGCGCGCCGCCGCCGATCTCGATCCCGCCGGGCAGCTCGTACACCGTCCATAGCGAGCCGGAATGATCGGGCACGTTGCCGAGGCGGTTGCCGATCTCGCTGGCGGTGTTGGATTGGCGGATTTGGCTGTCGAGATACGTGTAGCTGCCGATCACCGACCAGTGCGGTGTCAGCTTGCCCGTCGCGCCCAGCTCGAACCCGTCGACCCGCTGCCTGCCGGCGAGGACGGTGGCCGGCTCGCCCGGCAGGCCGGGGGTGCGCGCATTGGCCTTGGCGGTGCGGAACAGCGCGGTGTTGAGCAGCAGCCGGCTGCCGAAGCCTTCCCACTTGGCGCCCACTTCATAGGTGCGGCTGCGCTCTGGCTCAAGCGCGGCGAGCGCCGCCGTTGGCGTGGTCTGGGTCATGTTTTCGATCGACGGGTTCACCGAAGTGCCTGCCCCGGCATAGAGGCTGAGCCGGGTCACGGGCTTGAAGGTCACGCCGGCGCGCCAGGTCAGCATGGTGTCGGTGCGGCCGAGCGGCGCGGTGGGCGATGCGGCGGCGAACGTCGCCCCGTAGCGTTCCCAGCGCAGGCCGCCCGTCACCAGCCATTGATCGGACAAGTGCACGGTGTCGAATAGGTAGGCGGCCAGCGTTTCGCCGCTCGCGGTCACCACGGCCCCCGGTGTATCGACGATCGTGCCGGCCCAGGCCCGGCCCGGATCGGGATTGTAGAGGTCGGTCGAGGTGCCGGCCGTGACGGTGCGCAACTGGTTGCGGCTGTCTTCGTCCGCGATCTCGAAACCGGCGACCAGATCGTGGCGCAGCGGCCCCGTGGCGAATTCGGCGAACAGATTGGACTGGTTGAACCAGACTTCGTCGACCGTGTCGCGCGACTGCGCTTGCGGGGTAATCAGCACGCTGGCGCTATTGAGGAAACGCGGGCTCGAATAGATCGAATCGCGCAACGCATAGCCATAGCGGGTGGTGTTCGAGACGCGGACTGTGTCGCTGATGTCATGCTCGAGCGCGAAGGTCAGCATGTGCGTGCGCGTCTTCTCGTAATCGCGCGTCAGCAGGCCGTAGTAGTTGTCGTAATCGACCGGCGCGGGCTGGTCGGCGTATTGCGGCAGCACGGCATTGCCGGCGGGCACGAACGGGATGCCGTAATCGGGCTGGTTGTTCTGGCGCAGATAGACGTAGCTGACGATCGCCCGCGTCGCGCCGCCAAGGCCCACGGCGACTGACGGCGCCACGCCCATGCGCTCGGTGTCGACGAAGTCGCGCCCTGGCGTATCGGCGGTGTGGTAAAGCGCGTTGAGCCGGAAGCCGATGCCATCGAGGCCGGTCATGTCGTCGGCCAGGTTCACGTCGGCGGTGACACGGCCATAAGCGGGGAAACCGCCGGCCACCGTGCCACGCACGAACGTGGCGAGCTGCGGCTGCTTGGAGATCATGTTGATGTAGCCGCCGGTCGAGCCGCGCCCTGTCTGGGCCGAGGCGGGGCCTTTGACCACTTCGACCTGCTCGACGGTGAACGTATCGCGAGTGTAGCTGGCGAAGTCGCGGATGCCGTCGACGAAGATGTCGTTGCGCGCGCCGAACCCGCGCAGCGTCAGGTTGTCGCCCGCCGGTCCGCCGCCGCCTTCGCCCGCCGCCATCGAGATGCCCGAGACGTTGCGCAGCACGTCGCGCAAAGTGGCGGCCGATTGCTGTTCGATCACCTGGCGCGGGACGATGCTGATCGATTGCGGGGCGTCGGCAATCTCGCCCAGGCGGCTGTTGAGCGAATTGATGCGGTCGCGCTCGCCGATCACGACGATTGCCGGCATGTCGTCACCGCCTTGGCCGCCGTCGGTATTGGTTTCCGAAGAGGGGGGAGCGGAGCCATCGTCCTGCGCCGCCGCGCCCCCGCCCAGCAGCAGCGTCGATCCGACCAGGGCGATGGCGGTCTTGCGGTAGGCACGAATTCCAGACGGTTGAGCAAGGCGGTCGATCACGCGAATCCAGACTATATTGCGAATTATTCCTATTAGCGGGCTGGCTGATAATGATTCGCAATAACCTTGCAAGCCCCAATTTTGCCGGTAGACACGCCACGCGCATGCTGAAACGGTGCCGCGACGCAGGAGGACAATTTTGGCCCGATCGACCAAGAAGAAGCAGCTGCGCGCGCTGTGGCTGCAGGTGCACAAGTGGATCGGGCTGGTCCTGGCGGTGGCGATCATTCCGATTTCGCTGACCGGCGCGGCGCTGGTGTGGGATGAAGCACTCGGCAGCTGGCTCGATCCGCAGCGCTATCAGGTGCTTGGCCCCGCCGCTCTGCCGCCCTCAGCCTATGCCGCCGGCGCTGCCGCCGCGCTCGAACCCGGTGAACGGCTGACCGCGCTACGCTTCAACGCCGAGGGCAAGCCGGTGGTCGCGGTCGCCGGCAAACCGCCGCGAGGGCCGGGCCGGCCCGAGCGGACCAGCCTCTATCTTGACCCGCGCGATGGCAAGCTGATCGAACGCGCTTCGGCCGATGGCGGCTTGCTGCGGGCGTTCCACGTCATCCACGGCAGCCTGATGATCCCCGGCGGCTGGGGCCGTCCG
>JANOAH010000002.1:0-1658 GCA_031411075.1 Erythrobacteraceae bacterium | reverse complement strand
TAGCCCTTTTCCGGTCCCGGAGCGACCACCGGCGGCGGCGGAGCCGGCGGCGGGGGGGGCGGCGGGGCCATCCGCGGCGGCGGCGGCGGAGCCGGGCAAGCCGCGCTCATTTCCACCACCGTGCCGTTGAGGCACTGCTTGAACGTCGCGGTCGGAGCGGCCGGAGCGACATATTCCGGCGTCGGATCGGCCGAAGGGCCGAAGCGGCGTTCGACCGAAGCCAGCCAGGTCCGCGGCAGGCCGGGCACGCCCGAGACGCCGCCGATGTTGCCGGGAGTGCGGAAATCGCTGACCGACATGAAGTAGTACTTGTCGAAGATGTTCTGCACTTCGAGCGACAGTCTCCAGTCTTCATCACGCGTGGTCCAGCTGACCCGGCCATTGGCCAGGAACCGGCCCGGGATGCGTGCCCAGGTGGTGTTCTCGGCGTTGGTGAACACCTCACCCTGGTACGAACCGTCGAGACGGACGCCGAACGTGCCGACCGAGGTCTCATAATCGTACTGGGCGCCGACCGCGTAAGTCAGCTCCGGCGTATACGGGGTGATGCCGGTGGCCGGGATGCCGGTGTTGGCCAGCACCGGCGGCGTACCGGTGGTCGGGCTGGTGTACTGGAAGTCGAGGAAGGCGATGCTGCCGTCGAACGAGAACCCGCCGCCCGGATAGATCGAGGCTTCGAGTTCGAGGCCCTTGACCGTGGCCGCACCGATATTGGCCGGACGCAAGCACGGCGAAGGCAGCGACGATTCGGGGCACACGGACTTGCCCAGGATGATGTCGTTGTAGTGGTTGAGGAACGCCGCGCCATTCAGCCGCACGCGGTTATCGAAAAAGTCGGTCTTGAAGCCGACTTCGTAGGTGGTCAGCGTTTCCGGATTGAACGACAGCCGCTGGTCGGCGACGAACGGCCGCGGGTTGACGCCGCCGCCCTTGAACCCGGTCGAGTACGAGGCATAGGCCAGGAACGAGTCCGAGAAGCGATAGTCGACCACGCCCCGATAATCCCAGCGGGTACCGCGGAAACTGCCGGTGATGTTGAAGATGCCCGACAGGATGCAGTTCGGATAGGCCACCACCGAGCCGCCCGGGGGGTTGGCGAAGCACAGCGCGGGGCTGGGAATGCTGCCATCCGGGTTGCGGCGGAAGTAGGTGTAGTCCTTGCTGTCCTTGGTATAGCGCAGGCCGCCGGTGATGCTGAGCGCATCGGTCGGGTGCAGGGTGACCGTGGCGAACACCGCCTTGGTCGTGCTCGGCGTGGTGTCCGGCCCGTGGATAAAATCGATCACCGGGCTGACGTAGTTCAGGTCGACGCGGGCGCGGTACGTGCCTTCCTGGTCGAGGTAGAACGCGCCGACGGTACCGTCGATCAGGCCGTCAGCGGCTTCGAAGTTCAACCGCAGTTCCTGTGTCCAGGCCCAGTGGTTGAGCTCGTTGTCGAGCTGCGACATCGGCAGCGGGCTGGCGTCCTGATCCTGCCCGAACTTCGAGTTATAGGCGCGGTACGAACCGATGTAGACCAGCTGCAGATCGTCACTCAGATCGTACGTCAGGTTGCCGTGTACGCCCCAGCCGTTGAAGTTGGTCTGCGGCACCGAGAAGTACGGCTTGAACGGCGCCTGCACCGACGGCGCCATGCCGTCGAGGAAGGTCGAGTAGCT
>JANOAH010000001.1:0-10045 GCA_031411075.1 Erythrobacteraceae bacterium | reverse complement strand
AGGCCTATCGCCCCGGCCACGCCGACTATGCCTATGACGCCAAGTACGGCTTGCGCGACTGGCGCGGCGGCGGGCGCAGCTCGGCGCGCGAGACGGCGGCGCGGGTGGCGGCGGGCGCGGTGGCGCGGCTAGTGATCCCCGAAGTCACGATCACCGCCTATGTCGCCGAAGTGGGCGGCGATCCGATCGACCGCGAGGCGTTCGACCCGGCGCAGATCGGCCAGAACCCGTTCTTCTGCCCCGACAGCTGGGCGGCGACGCGCTGGTCGAAGCTGATCGAGGACGCGCGCAAGGACGGCTCGAGCCTGGGCGCGGTGGTCGAATGCGTCGCCACCGGGGTGCCGGCCGGGTGGGGCGCGCCGATCTACGCCAAGCTCGACGCCGATCTCACCGCGGCGATGATGGGCATCAACGCGGTCAAGGGCGTGGAGATCGGCGACGGCATGGCCGCGGCGCGCCTGCGCGGCGAGGACAACGCCGACGAAATGCGTCCGGGTGCTGCGGGCGAGGGGCCGGAATTCCTCGCCAACCACGCGGGCGGGATCGCCGGCGGCATCAGCACCGGCCAGCCGGTGGTGTGCCGGGTGGCGTTCAAGCCGACCAGCTCGATCCTCACGCCGCGGAAAACGATCACCCGCGAAGGCGAAGCGACCGACCTTGCCACCAAGGGCCGCCACGACCCCTGCGTGGGGCTGCGGGGCACCCCGGTGGTGGCGGCGATGATGGCGCTGGTGCTGGCGGATCATAAGCTGCTGCACCGGGCGCAGTGCGGGTAGGCAGTCGGCAGTAGGCAGAACTCAAACCAGCTGTCACCCCGGACTTGTTCCGGGGCGGTGCTTCGTTTCTCGAACCTCGCAAACAAGCACTGGCCCGGAATAAGTCCGGGCTGACTCTTGAGGGAATTCAGCGATAGGTCGCCAGCGCCAACACCGCGCCCGCGACCCGGTCGAACCACGGTGTGCCCACCACGGCCTCGTGCACCACGCCCTGCAACACGATCCAGCCCGCGCCGAACAGCGAATATCGGTCGATCCGCCGATTGGCGCGCCACTGATGGAGCAGAATCGCCGCGGCCATGGTCCACAGCGTGAGGTAGAGCCAGAAGGTCGGGATCGGGTCGTCGAGCCCGAGCGCGTTGGCCCAGAAACGGTTCACCCCGGGCGGGATCACCGGGAGCATCGCGAACAGGATCATTCGCCGGTGGATGTCGGGGCGCTGGCGGTTGCGGATCGCCAGCGTGAACATCACCGCAAAGCCGGCGAAGGCGAGCAGGCCGAGGTAGATGCCGTCGGTCCCCGGCGGCCGCCCGGCCGCAAAGCCTCGGCCGGACGCGACAAGCTGCATCATCAGGCCGACGAGGATCGTCGCCGTGCCCTGCGCGATGCCCCAAGTGCCGAGCGCGCGGTGCAGCTTGACCTGGCCTGCGCCGACCAGCGCCGACTGCAGCAGGAGCAGCAGCATCCAGCTGACGAACACCAGCGCGTGGAGGTGCACCACCGGCGGCGCGGGCGGGAAATTGCCCTGCAGGGCGGGGACGAAGGATTGCATCCCGAACCCGCCGAACACGAACAGGCACATCGCCAGGATCATCCAGAAATAAAATGACGGCTGGAAGCGGCTCCGCACTTCTGGCGCGACGCTGGCAGGAATGCTGGCCATCGGATGTTCCCCTCTCGCCCGCTTCCTTCCGCAAGCGGGGGCCCGCGTCAACGCCGCCGCTTGAGCACCAGGTACAGCGCGCCTTCGCCGCCGTGGCGGCGGTGGGCCGGACGCACGGCGGCGATGTCCGCCCCGTGCGGGCCGGCGGCAAGCCAGTCGAGCACTTTGGCGCGGATCGCGCCGCGCCGCTGGCCGCGGTCGGCCGGATCGACCGGGCGCGGCTTGCCGGTGACCAGCAGTACCAGCCGCGCGCCCATCGCTTTGGCCTGCGCCAGCCCGGAATCGAGCCGGGCATGCGCCTGGTCGAGCGTGTGGCCGTGCAGGTCGAGGGTAAAATCGGGGGCGATCGCGGCGCGGGCGAGCTTGCGGTCCCAGGATGTGTCGAGGCCGTGAGTGGGTGCCGGCGTCGGCGGCGGCACTGGCGGGCGCATCGGTGGCAGACGGCCCTTGTTCCCCTCCCGCTTGCGGGAAGGGTTAGGGGTGGGCGTGCCGGAGCTCGGCGCAACAGGCCCACCCCCGACCCCCCCCGCAAGCGGGAGGGGAGAACGCAGCGGCTTCACCGTCTCGGTCACCTTGCGCCACAGCGCGGCTTCGCCGGCGCTGAGGCCGCGCGGGGGTGTCACCGCACGCCGAGCCGGGCCAGCGTGCCCAGCGGCAACAGCAGCAGCGCCTGGCCGCGCCCGGTCATGCCCCCGGCGATGCGTTCGGCGTCCGCGCCGGCGCCCCAGAAGGTGTCGAAGCGGTTGGCGCCCTTGATCGCCCCGCCGGTATCCTGCGCGATCCACAGTCCGTTGGCTTCGGCCCGGTCGAGCCGCAGGAACACCGGCGCGCCGAGCGGGACGAAAGCGGGATCGGCCGCCACCGAGCTTTCGCGCCGCACCGGCACTTCGAGCGCGCCGAGCGGCCCGTCACCCGTAAGCTCGCGGAAGAACACCCAGCTTTCGTTCTGGTTGAGGATCGCCGGCACTTCGCCCGGATGATCGCGCAGATACTGGACGATGCCCTGCATCGAAGTGGCGTAAGCGGTGCCTTCACCGATCAGCCCGGCGCGACGCATGGTGCCGCCGATCGCGGTGTAGCCGGCGCCGTTCTGCCCGGCATAGCCGATGCGGATGATCTGCCCGTCGGGGCTGCGCAAGCGGCCCGAGCCCTGGACCTGGAGGAAGAAGAAATCGATCGCGTCGGCCACCCAGGCGATCTCGAGCCCCTGCCCGGCGAGCGCGCCGCCTTCGATCTGGACGCGGGTGTAATAGGGCACGCAGCCGCCCTCGGGCGTGCGGCGGCTGAGCGGGGCGCGGCCGGTGCGCTCGGCCTCGGGCGTGCCGTCGCGCCAACAGCGTTCGAGATCGCGCGGCAGGCCGTAGACCGGCACTTCGAGTCCGGCGCGCCGGGTGCGGCTGCCGACGATCTCGGGCTCGTAGTACCCGGTGGCGAAGGCCTCGCCGCTGCCGATAACCGCGGTTTCGAACTGCGCCTCGAAGAAGCGCTGCCCTTCGCCGCGCGGCCAGCCGGCGGCAGCGGCGCAGGCCGGTTGCCAGTCGGCGCCGCGCGTCAGGCCGCTGGCGTCGGTGCGGGCGAGCAACTTGGGGCACGATTCGCGGAACGAGGCCAAGCCAGCCTCGGCATCGGGCACCGACAGCCGCAAGTCGCGCACCTGCGGTCCGCCGCGCACCCCGGCGGCGAGCGCGCTGGTCGGAACGGGTGTGGGCGTGGGGGCGGGCCGTTCGCGCGGGGCGACGCAACTGGCGAGCGCAAGAAGCGAGAGGATCGCGAGGCTGCGACCCCGCAACCGCATCGACTTAGCCTTCGTCGGTTTCGTCGAGCAGCCAGTCGGGATCGGCGCTGTCGACGTTGCGCGCGAATGTCCACACGTCGCGGCTTTCGATCGCGTCGTTGAGCGAGCCGGCCACCACCGTGCCGTCCTTGTCGCGGGTGACCGCGGCGATGTCGGCGACGAACGAGACCGCGATGCGCGCCATTCGCCCGTCAAGGCTGGCCGCGCGGACCAGCGTATCCTCGATCCGGATCAGCCGATTGTCGAGCGTTTCGCCGGCGGCTTCGCGCGCGTCGATTTCGGCGACGAAGCTTTCATACACGTCGTCGTCGCACAGCGCGCGCAATTCGGCCTTGTCGCCGCGCCAGAACGCTTCGAGCACCATGCCATAGGCGGCCTTGGCGCCTTCAAGGAAGGTCAACAAATCGAACCGGCGGTCGACCGCGGAAATATCGCGCAGGCCCGCTTCGATCGCGGTCGGCAAGCCGTCGAGTTCGCGCGAGCGCCGCGCCGGCTCTACCGCCGGAGCCAACGCGGGCCGCGGCGCCTTGGCCTGGTCGCCGCGTTCGAACCGCGTCGGCACCGGCTCTTCCTCATGCTCGGCGCGGCGGCCAAGCACCGAGTAGAGGCGGAGCCCGAGGAAGGCCGCGATCATGGCCAGGATGACGATTTCAACGATCAACGCAACGTCCCAACTTGGCTCTCAAGCACCGCTACCAGTGCTCTCGTGCCTCAAATAGGTACCAAACACAAATGAACAACGGATGGCGATGGCAAGGTTCCCGCGCATTTTTGGCCGAGCGTTGCGGCGCGGCCATGGCGGTGCTAGCGCGCCAGCCGTTCTCTCCTTTCATCCCATTCGAAAGACCCCACCCGCCATGGCCGAAGAAGAAGGCGACATCGTCCTCACCAAGCTCGATCCCGAGCCCACGCCAGAGACCTTGGGCAACGGCGCCGATACGCAGCCCGTCGCCGGTCTGTTGTCGCAGTACATCAAGGACCTGTCGGTCGAGAACCCCAAGGCGCCGGAAAGTTTCCAGTGGACCGAAGCGCCCCAGGTCGACGTCCAGTTCAACATCGGCGCGCGCACCATCAGCGACGAGATCAGCGAGATCGAGTTGAAGATTTCGGCGTCGCAGAAGACCAGCCAGGGCACCGCCTACATCGTCGACCTGGCTTATTGCGGCCTCGTCGGCATGCGCAACATGGCCGAAGACCAGAAGCACGCCTTCACCTTTGCCGAAGCGCCGCGGATCCTGTTCCCGTTCGCCCGCCGGGTGATCGCCGACGCGGTGCGCGACGCGGGCTTTGCCCCGCTGCTGCTCGATCCGATCGATTTCACCGGGCTGTACATGCAGCAACTGGCGCAAAAGCAGGCCCAGGACGATGACTCGGCAGTGAACGCGCCACCGGCGGGCGAAGCGTAACAAGCCCCCCTCCCGCTTGCGGGAGGGGCTGGGGGTGGGCACGTACGGGCTGAGGTCTGAAGAACAGGCCCATCCCTGACCCCTCCCGCAAGCGGGAGGGGAAGGACGTGAGCAGCCTGGTCAAGAACGTCGGCACGATCGGCGGGCTGACCGCGGGCAGCCGGGTGTTCGGCTTCATCCGCGACATGATCACCGCGCGGGTGCTCGGCGCCGGCCTTGCCGCCGACGCCTGGCAGCTCGCCTTCACCCTGCCCAATACCTTCCGCCGCCTGTTCGCCGAGGGTGCATTTTCGGTGGTGTTCGTGCCGATGTACAGCCGCGCGCTGCATGGCGAGGACGGGGATGGCGCCGCGGACAGGTTCGCCGCCGACGTGCTGGCGGTGTTCGTGTGGGTGCTGCTCGGCTTCTCGGCGCTGGCGATGCTGGCGATGCCGGGGATCGTGTGGCTGCTGGCGCGCGAATACCAGGCGGTGCCGGGTAAGTTCGAGCTGGCCGTCAACCTGTCGCGGATCACCTTCCCGTACCTGATGCTGGTCAGCCTGGTGGCGATGCTGTCCGGCCTGCTCAACGCCCGCTCGCGCTTTGCGCCCGGCGCGTTCGTGCCGGTGCTCTTGAACCTCACGCTGATCGGCGGCATCCTGACCGGGGCTTATTTGCGCGACCGCCACGGCGGCAGCGACGTGACGGTGGCCTATGCCCAGTCGGTCGCGCTGGCACTCGCCGGCGTGGCGCAGCTGGCCTACATGGCCTGGGCGACGAGCAAGGCCGGCGTCCACCTCAAGGTCACGCTGCCGCGCTTTACGCCCGAAGTGCGCAAGCTCGGCCTCTTGATCCTGCCGGCGACGTTTGGCGCGGGCATTTACCAGATCAGCCAATTGGTCGACACATTCTTCGCCACCAGCCTGCCGCAAGGATCGCTGTCGCTGCTCAAGTATGCCGACCGGCTCAACCAGATGCCGCTCGGTATTTTCGGGATTGCGCTGGGCACCGCAATCCTGCCGATGCTGGCGCGCCACATCCACCAGGGCCACGTGGCGGAGGCGCAGCGGCTGCAGGCCAACGCGGTCGAGATCGCCACGCTCTTGACCATGCCCGCCGCCGCCGCGCTCGCCATCTGCGCGCCCGCGTTCGTCACCGCGTTCTTCGTCGGCGGCAGGATGACCCCGGCGGATGGGGCGATCATGGCGCAGATCGTTGTGGCGCTGGTGTGCGGGTTGCCCGCCTATGTGCTGGTCAAGGTGTTCCAGCCGGCGTTCTTCAGCCGCGAGGATACCCGCACCCCGGTGTGGATCGCCGCCGGTGCGCTCGCCATCAATATCGCGATCAACTTCGCGGTTGTGCCGGTCTACGGCATCGTTGGCCTCGCCGGCGCGACCGCGTTCACCGCCACGCTCAACGTGCTGACGCTCTACACCTTGCTGCAGCTGCGGGGTTGGTTCCGCTTCACCGGCAAGCTGGCGGGCCGCATCGTCCGCCAGCTCGTCGCGACTGTGGCGATGAGCGCGCTGCTGTGGTGGCTGATGCCGCGGCTTGGCCCGCACTTCGGCGGCAGCGTGATCGAGCGCGTGTGGTCGCTGGCGCTGCTGGTCGGCGCCGGCGGGCTGACTTTCTTCATCGTCGCCTTCGCCATCGGCGCGATAGACAAGGACCTCGTCCGCCAGCTACGGCGCCGCCCGCCAGCGCCCAAGACTGTCGGGCCGGTCAACCTGTCCGAATAAGGCCTTTCCATGCGCGTCGTTTCCGGCATCCAGCCCACCGGCTCTCTCCACCTCGGCAATTACCTCGGCGCGATCCGCAACTGGGTGCGGATGCAGGACGCGATGGACTCCGACAGCCAGTGCCTGTTTTTCCTCGCCGATTTGCACGCCATTTCGATGCCGCACGATCCGGCTGACCTGCGCTCGGCGACGCTGGAAATGGCCGCGGCGCTGGTCGCCTGCGGGATCGACCCGGACCGCTCGATCCTGTTCAACCAGGCCCAGGTCCCCGCCCATGCCGAGCTGCAGTGGCTCTTAAACGGCACCGCGCGGATGGGCTGGCTCGGCCGCATGACGCAGTGGAAGGACAAGGCCGGCAAGAACCGCGAAGGGCAAAGCGTGGCGCTGTTCGCCTATCCGGTGCTGCAGGCCGCCGACGTGCTGCTGTATCAAGCCACTCACGTGCCGGTGGGCGAAGACCAGAAGCAGCACCTCGAACTCGCCCGCGACATCGCGCAGAAGTTCAACAACGACTTCGCTAGCGAGGCGGACCCAGTGTTCACCCTGCCCGAACCGATCATCCCGCCGGGCGCGGCGCGAATCATGAGCTTGCGCGACGGGACGGCGAAGATGAGCAAGTCCGATGCCAGCGACATGAGCCGCATCAACCTCGCCGACGATCCCGACACGGTGATGCAGAAGGTGAAGAAGGCCAAGACCGACCCCGAACCCTTGCCGAGCGAGGAAGCGGGGCTGGCCGGCCGTCCGGAGGCGATGAACCTGGTGACGATCCATGCCGCGCTCGCCGACCAAAGCGTGGCCCAGGTGCTGGCACAGTACGGCGGCCAGGGCTTCGGCGCGTTCAAGCCCGCGCTCGGCGAGCTGCTGGTCGAAACGCTGCGCCCGATCACCGCCCGCTTCACCGGCCTGCTCGACGACCGCGAAGCGCTCGACGCGATCCTCGCGCGAGGAGCAGCCAAGGCTCGCCAGATCGCCGGCCCGACGCTCGACCGAGCGTATCAAGCGCTGGGCCTGCTGCGAGATTGATCGCCGACGCGGTTTTACTGATAAACCTCAACTTTTTCCGCGATTTGCGTTCAACGGCTGTTCAGCCCGCCCCCGGTATGACACGCTTCATCGTCGGCAGACTCGCGCCCGGCTACGGGGCCGAACTGCGCGAGTCGTTTTTCGGAGATCCATCACGATGACCACTTTCAGCACTCTGGGGCGCGCCCTGAAGCTGGCCATGGTGCCCCTGGCGCTGGCCGGTGTCGCCGGCTGCGCCTCGCCCTTCCGCGCCGATGTGGAACGCTTCGCCTCCGCGTTGCCGGCGCCCGCCGGGCAGACCTTTACCGTGGTGGCCGACGATCCCTCGCTCGCTGGCGGGATCGAGTTCCGCAGCTATGCCCAGCTCGTGGCCGACCGGATGGCTGCACTCGGTTACACCCCGGTCAACAACACATCGGATGCGCAGCTGCTGGTCCGGCTCGATTACGGCGTCGACAACGGGCGTGAGCGGGTGCGCTCGACCGGGATCGGCTATCGCGATCCGTTCTACAGCTCGTGGTACAATTACCAGCCGATCGTCTATCGCACGCCTTACGGCAATCGCATCGGCTATGTCCGCGGCTACAGCCCGTGGGGCTATGGCTGGGATGACAGCTTCTTCGGGGGCGGTCGCGATGTGTACAGCTACACCGTCTACACCAGCGGCATCGACATGAAGATCGACGATGCGCGCAGCGGCCAGCGCCTGTTCGAAGGCAACGCCCAGGCGGCCTCGACCTCGAACCGGCTGCAATACCTGGTGCCGAATCTGGTCGAAGCGATGTTCACCGGGTTCCCCGGCAATTCGGGCGAAACGATGCGTATTTCGGTGGCCCCGGAAAACCAGCCGGCGCGCTACTCGCGCCGTTGAGGCTAACCGATTCCACGGGGGCGGCCGGTTGATCCGCTCCCGACCTCGAGGCGGGCCCTTCGTGGCCCGCCTTTTTGAGTGCCGTCAAAGCTTGGCGTGCCCGCCGGTCGAACCGAATCCGCCAGCGCCGCGTTCGGTGGCGTCGAGTTCGGCCACCTCGGCCCAAACCCCCTGCGTGACCGGGGCCAGCACGAGTTGCGCGATCCGGTCACCGCGCTGGATGGCGAAGGCCTCGGCGCCGTGGTTGATTACGATCACCTTGAGCTCCCCGCGATAATCGCTGTCGATCGTGCCCGGCGTATTGGGCACTGTCACGCCGTGTTTGAGCGCCAGGCCCGAGCGCGGGCGGACCTGAATTTCGAAGCCGGGCGGAATGGCGACGGCAAAACCGCTCGCCACCGCGTGGCGGGCGCCGGGGGCGACGGTGACGTTTTCTGCGCTCAGCACGTCCATTCCCGCCGCGCCGGGCGTGGCGTAGCCAGGGAGCGCCAGCCCTGCGCCATGCGGCAGGCGCATGATCTGCACCGCCACCGCGTCAGTCATCGCGATCGGGCTTTTCCTCGGAATTGAGCGCTTCACCGATGCGTTCGACCAGCTTGCGGGCGACGTCCTGCTTGCTCATCGGCTGCCAGTCTTCGGTCTTGCCTTCGGTGATCAGGTGGACGGTATTGTTGTCACCGCCCATCGTCTTCTTGCCTTTCCTGGGCGAAACGTCGTTGGCGACGATCCAGTCCACCCCCTTGGCCTTGCGCTTGCGGGTGGCGTTATTGAGCACGTCCTCGGTCTCGGCGGCGAAACCGACCAACAGCTTGGGTCGCTGCCGGCCGGTGGCGACGGTGGCGAGGATATCGGGGTTTTCGGTCAGCTGCAGCGCCGGCGGGGCTGAGCCGCGCTTCTTGATCTTCTCGGCCTTGAATTCCTTGCTGCGCCAGTCGCTGACCGCGGCGACCATCACCGCGGCATCGGCCGGCAGCGCCTTCTTGACCGCGGCGGCCATTTCGTCGGCGCTTTCGACGTCGATGCGGTCGACCCCCGGCGGGGTTTCCAGCGTCACCGGGCCCGAGACCAGCGTCACCCGCGCCCCCGCGGCGGCGGCCGCGGCGGCGATGGCATAACCTTGCTTGCCGCTCGAGCGGTTGGCGATGAAGCGAACCGGATCGATCGCCTCGTAGGTCGGGCCGGCTGTGACCAGCACATGCTTGCCGAACAGCGGGCGGTGCTCGGGCGCGACGTCGAAATCGGGCTGGCCCTCGAGCGGGTCGAACTCCGGTACGGCCGCGTCCTCGTCCACGGGTTCGGGCGCCGATTGCCGCTCGTTGACCTCGTGGTTGATCGCCTCCTTGTCGGTCGGCGGGGCGGCCTTGGCCCTGCCTTTGCTCGCCAGCATCGGCGCGCCTTCGGGCACGAATTCGGGCGCCGGCTCGGCGAGCTCCGGGACGTCGCCGACGAAATCCTCGTCGCTATAAGCGATCTCGTCCTGCTCGATGCGCCGCGGCGTGCTGCGCGGGATGATCGCGGCGAGCAGGCCCGAAAGCCCGCCGCGCCTGGTTTCGGTCTCGGGCTCATCCTC